>JBBABL010000080.1:1143-2535 GCA_041657645.1 Minisyncoccota bacterium | reverse complement strand
CTTTAAATTCCCCAAAATAATATTCCCATATTTTTTCTTTACTTGGATTTGTTAATAAAAACTTTGTATGATTCCAATGAATTGACTGTAAAAATATAGCAATTTTAAGATCGCCTTTAGGATTTTTGTTTAACACCCACTCAACATTCTTTTTCATATATAAATACTCTCTTAAAAAAAGATATACCCAAAACATAAAATCTTTGCGACATTTTGGGTATTCAAAATTCATAAAGTATTTTCTTAATTCACTCGGTCCATCAATATTGTATACATAAACATTCTTTTTATTTTTCCATAGTTTTTTTATATTATTCCAGACAGCAATGTCTGATTTTGCATAAGGGTATTTTTTAGCTACTTGCCTCAAACCTTTAATGATCACATCAACCTCCTTTAGAGGTTTTTTGTTAGTAGGATATTTATTAAAAACAGTGTCGGGATTTACTTTACCTTGAGGTAATTCAAACATAACTATATCTGGTTTGTGCTTTGAAACTACGTTTGCCTGTCGCAAATCAATCTTACCTCCCTCAATGCAATTTTCTTGGATAAATTTTATTTTTCTTTTCATGTCAATAGTATACCAAAAACAGTCTTCCTTAAGAAAGTCTGACTTTTACAAAGTTTACCTGCTCCGAATAATTAGGGTCAGCCACCATTCTTTGGTCTTCCTACCCTTCTTATAACGTCTGTTCTAATCCAAATTTCTTCACAGTATTATATAATCAATAGTCTTTAAAAATGAGCGCTTGCATTTGCTCTGTTTAAAATATGATATACATATCCACCAACATTAATCCTTTTTGTTTTTGGTACAGATAGATTTTATTATAAATAGTGGCTGACCCCAATATCTCTAAATCACCAAACATTATTCCATCACTCTTTTCTTCTTCACAATATCTTTTTACTTTTTCGCACCTAGATTCAAAAGTAGAATCAATTTTAGTAGACTCTAAATCATTTACATATGGTTTCAATAAACCGTAAATTATCTTACCACCAGATGGTCTAAAATTTACTTTTTTATTTTCTTTTTCACTTAAGAAAATAGAACTTTCCTTTTCTAAAACTAAACAGGTATCTAATTTATTTAAAATAAATTGATTATAAGCTAAATAAAACTGATCTTCTTCTAATAGTAATTTAGGTAATACGATAATGTGATATAAACAAGGAGCTAATCTTGTAACAAGATACGGAAAAAGATTTGGGTGTGTCTTTAATGTTTCTATTACTTCCATCCCTGTAATTGAAACATCTGGTGCTATTTCTTTTAATACATTTTGAAATCTATCAAAACTTTTTTCACCGACTATAAATTTATCCATAAAAAACAAAAAATTCCTCTAATAAAGAGGAAAGATTTTTTGTAGGGACTTGCTACAA
>JBBABL010000080.1:0-1133 GCA_041657645.1 Minisyncoccota bacterium | reverse complement strand
AACACATCTTTCCTGACATTTTCATGCCTGGTTGGATTTAGCACCTTACAATTGCAGGTTGCTGTGGGGTCATCGAGCCAATTCTCTACCACCACTCTTGATTAAACTATTCAGTTGTAGATGAATTATATCATAATTTTTTAATAATGTCTCTAGGTTTAGCTCCATCAGCAAAACCAATAGTCTTATTATTCTCGAGTAAATTCATAACTTCTGAGGCTATATCATTATTTATTTTGTTCTTTAATTAATTTTTCTGCTATACAACATGAATATCCATAAAGAACATCAAAAAGAATATCCCCACTATCAATACCCGCAATATTTTCTTTCTTAGACCATTGTTCACAATCATTAATTATATTTACAATATATTGTTCTATCTCATCTATTAAAAAGAATTCTGAATGTTTTATTTTAATACTATAGGCAATTGGTAAAATCTTTTGAGAATAGTTTTTGTTTTTATTGTTTTCTTCATGTGTATTGATATCCCATACTGTATCAAACACATTAACATTTTGATCTTTAAATGTCTTTTCTCCTTCCTCTTTTAATAAATTAAGATTTATATTTTTAACATCAATATTTTTATCAAAAATTTTTTCTTCTGTTATTCTAATTGCATATCCACTTCTAAAAAAAGACCTATGGAATACAATGGATTTATCTAACTTTTCTGAATCTTCTTCGCTTAAATTTCTGAGCATTTTCCCAATACCTGTAATGCCATAACGCCAATTACAAAACCTGTTTATAGAATACTGAACATTTTCTGGAATTAGTGTTTGAAGATTATAATAGGAATTATATATTTCACTCCAATCAGTATCTTGTTCTATTTTATCTAATGGGATTAACAACGGATTACCACACTGACTACAGAAGCGATCTGTCTTTGTTGAAGTAAAGTCCCCTTCAAATCCACAGTTTTTACATTTTAATTTTTCTTGCATATTATTTTTTAATAAATTTATTATATTCTCTATGGTGTCTTAAGTGACATTTCATACATAATTGTTCTAACCCATTTATTGATAATTAGGGTCAGCCACCATTTTTAGGTCTACCCACCCTTCTTAATGTCTGTTCTAATCCAAATTTCTTCACGGTATTATATAATCAATAGTCTT
>JBBABL010000079.1:0-2613 GCA_041657645.1 Minisyncoccota bacterium | reverse complement strand
TTGATATATTTGGTGGTAGCGGCTCAACACTTATTGCTTGTGAACAATTAAATAGAAAATGTTATATGATGGAATTAGATGAGCATTACTGTGATGTTATTATTCAGAGATGGGAGAACTTCACTGGGAAGAAGGCGGAGTTAATATGATAAACAACTTTGGATGGGTTATTACAACTATTTGTTTGATTGGTGATATATTCAACGTAAAAAAGATGTGGATTTGTTGGTATATATGGGCTTTAGGAAATATCCTGTGGTTTTTTATAGACTTACATCAGGGATTATATAGCAGGTGTTTATTGGATACTGTACAATTCTGTTTTTGTGTTTATGGCATTTATTGTTGGCAAATAATGCCAAAAAAATAGGAGTTATGTAATGCAAAGTAAATCAAATCTGATACCTATTAAAAAGGGGCAGTTAAGCAAAGAAGAAGCAAAGGCTCGTGGTTCTAATGGTGGGAAGGCTTCAGTTGTCGCAAGAAAAGAGAAGAGATTATTCAAAGAAATATTGGAAGACATATTAGAAGAGAAAGTAAAGTACGGTGACAGGATGATAACAAAAAAGATGGCTTGGGCATATAAGATAGTGACAAATTCTCTAAACCGAGTAAATAGTGGGAAACTAGACGCAATAGACATAAAAGCGTTTGAAATGGGCAGAGATACATTAGATGAAAAGCCAAAAAACGAAGTTAAGCATACTGGCGTTATGCCTGTAATAAACATAGATTCAAAAGATGTAAAAGAATCACTAAAAGAAATTAAGGATATATTAGACAATCTATGAACGAAAATTTTGAACAATTATTCGAAGATAAAATCAAACGAGCTACTTTATCGGTGGCTTGTTTGGCTTCATTCAAGATGTATATTCAAACTATATTTTATATTTTAAATCGTAAAGGATATGTTTTTAAACCTTTTCATAATGATATTATCAAAAAGTTAGAAGATATAGTCTATGGCAGGGCAAAGAAACAAAACTTATTATTAAATCTACCTGTTGGCAGCGGAAAATCTTTACTCGCAGAACTATTTATTACTTGGTGTTTTGCTAGAGAAAAACAATCAATGTTTTGTTATATATCCCACAGTTCCGACCTTATAAGTAAATTATCGAGAGAAACAAAAGAAATAATAGAAAGTCCTGAATGGATATCACTTTTTAGTCACAAAATTAAAAAAGACGAAAAGTCCAAAATGCAGTATTCTTTTGAAAACGCAGGAAGTAGAACAGGATTAACTGCTGCCAGTATGGGAAGTGCCATAACAGGAGTTGACGCAGGAAATCCAAACATAACAGGGTTTGCCGGTGCATTGATAATTGATGACCCACTAGATGTTGGTAATGTAAAATCTAAAATAGCAAAAGAAGAATGTATTAGAATTTATACTGACAAACTAAAAACAAGATTAAGAACAAATACAACACCTATTATAGTTATTATGCAAAGATTAGCGCTTGATGACCTTTCAGCATATATATTAGAAAACGAATTAAAAGATTTTGAAGTTATAACTATAAAGGCTTTGGGCGAAGATGGAAAAAGCTACTGGGAAGAAAAGATTAGCACAGAAAAACTTGTTGAAATGTCGAAGAATCCTAGTACTGTTGGATTGTTTAACTCACAGTATCAACAGAATCCTATTTCAGAAAATGGTAACTTTTTCAAAAGAGATATGTTTGAAGAAGCAGACTTACCTAGAAGATTTGATTATACTTATGTTATGGCAGATACTGCTTACAAAGATAAACAAGAAAATGACTACACAGTCTTTACGGCTTTTGGGGTTTACAATAAAGATTTATTTATAATAAATATATTAAGAGAAAAGATTAAGTCAGTAGATATTGAAAACAAGTGTATCCCTTTTATTCAAGAACAAAGTGTTTATGGGTTTAGAGGAGCTTTTATAGAGCCAAAAGGACACGGGATATACTTAAATCAGAAGTTGCCAAATGAAAATATTGTAATGCCTAGAGAAGAAGATATAGAACTGTTTTTCAAAGACAGAACACAAGATAAACAACAACGAGCTAATGCGTCTATGCCATTCTTTACTAACCATAAAATTTATATAAACAGAGAAATTGAAGAAAAAACGAAAAGTGAAGCAATAACTGAATGTATTAATTTCCCTGATGGATTACACGACGATTTCGTAGATACAGTAGTTGACGGAGTTAAATATTATATGGAACAAGAAATGTTAAAGAAACCTTTTAACCCAAAATTTTAACGGAGATTAAAATGAGTAGAAGAAAAATAAAAAAAGAAATACAAAGAAAGATTGCGGAAGCTTTAAAATCTAAAGAATCTGAAAATAAGAGAATTAATTGGGGAGAGAAAGAAAAGAATTTGGCTAAACCTAAAACAATAAGAGACTATGCAGAAGAAGTAATCAAAGCTCAACAAAATGTTTCTGCTTATACTGAAATGGGTTCAATAAAGTCTATTACTAACGAACAAGCAAGAAAACTGGTTATGGATAGTTACACAGACTACTTCACTAATGCGGGGATTTATTCATTTAATGCAATTGCACACTCTAAATTTATGGGGTATGCTTTTCTTTCATATTTAAGTCAAGACGCTATGATTAACAAT
>JBBABL010000078.1:0-2715 GCA_041657645.1 Minisyncoccota bacterium | reverse complement strand
CAGACATTTTATCAGCTTTAATAATGCAATATGGAGGCGAAATTGTTGATACTAGTGAGCAAAAAGCAGTTTTAAATGTTAGTATTAATAAAGAAGATAAAAAAATTGTTCCAGGTGAAGAAGCTTTGGGCTTCTATACTCAATTTAATGATCCATATTCTCGTTATTATACTTGGAATGATAATTTTGCTGATTCAGGCATTGCTTTTAGTCGAGGAGAAACAGTAATGATGATCGGGTACAATCAAGCTAAAGAAACTATTGATAAATACGGAGCTAATCTTAATTATGGAATTGCTCCTTTGCCTCAATTTGCTAATAGCCCTTCAATAATAAATTATGGACAAACAATGACCTTGGCAGTTTTAAAAAACTCAAGTCATCATCAAGAAAGTTGGAATTTTTTGAAGTTTCTTAGTCAAAAGAACAATGCTCAAAATTATTTCCTTCAGACAAAAAACCTACCAACTCGTTTAGATTTAATCCAGGAATATTTAAATGATTTGGATAGTGGTATTTTTATTAGAGAGATAGGAACAAGTCGCAATTGGTATCAATATGATTTTCAGAGTATTAATACTGTTTTTAAAGAGATGATAGAAGCAGTAACTTATAAAGGAGATACTCCTTCAAAAGCTGTTAGTACAGCAGTGGAAAAGATTAATTATTTCTGGAGCCAGAAATAATTAATTCTTTAAATTAATATATAAAGATGGATATCATTAAAATAAACAGTAAAATAGCAGCAAGAATTTTTCTTTTTTCTTTTTTGTTTTGTTTTTTATTAGTTCCTTTTATAGCACAAGCTGATTCATCGTGGTGGCCATTAGTTCAATGTGGTGGCACTCAACCTGATTGTACTCTTTGTGATTTATTAGAACTTGCTCAGAGAGTATTGCATTTTGCTATGCAGATGGCTTTTTTAATAGTTGTGGTGCTTATTGTTTATGGAGGTTTCCGTTGGATCTTTTCTTTAGGTAAAGAAGAAAATATTAGAGAAGGACAACGAATTATAACAAATGCTATAGTAGGATTAATTATTGTTTTATCCGCTTGGTTGATTGTTAATACTGTATTTTGGTTTATTGCTCAAGTTGGTTTTAGCAGTGACTATTATACTGGGACTTGGTATAATATTGAATGCTCTAAATAAAAATGATCATTACAAAATTATTTAATTAAATAAATGAAAAAATATATCTTTTTTATTACTTTATTAATAACTGCTTTAATTATTGTTCCTATTTTTGGCGATGCGGTTTTCTTTGAAAACCCTATACCAAAAATTGAAACAATCACTGATTTAGTTTCGGCGATAATAGATTTTTTGCTCGATTTAGCTTTTTGGGTTAGTTCAATTCTTGTAGTTTATGCAGGGTTTCTTTATATGACATCTGCTGGAAATCAACAGAAAGTACAAACTGCTCAGAAAGCTTTAATTTGGACTTTAGCAGGTTATGGAGTTGTTTTAATAGCAAGGTATGTGCCTGGCATTATTAAAGATGTTCTCGGTTTATAAATGATTTTTCATTTAAATAGATTTGATTATTAGATATTCTTTTATAAATTTGTTATAATATTGTACAAAGGTCGAGTATAAAAATAACCTTAATTAATAAAAAAATGAAAAGAGCTATTTTGTCTGTTTTAATTTTGGGTACATTATTGGTTGCGGTACCTATCTTAACGTCGGAAACTTGTTTAGCAGCATATGATTTTGCAACTGGCACTATTGAAATCATTGGCTCTGATGGGATATTGTCGAAGGCTTTAAGCTTTTTCCTTAATGCTGTTATTTTCATAGGAATAATGATGGTAGTCTATGCAGGGTATCGATATATGACCTCTGGAGGAGATTCAACAAAAGTTCAAGCTGCATTACAAAATATTATCTATGCATTAGTAGGTATTGCAATCGCAATACTTGCTAAAATATTAATTAATTTTGTAATTAACTGGGTAACAGGACAACCATATTTCTAGTAATCGACAGTAAACCCTATGGCATTATAAATTAAGTTGTTTTATTATATTATAATGCTTCAATAATTAAAAACTCCGTTTTAAAACGGAGTTTTTAATTTTGTGGGCAAGGTGGGACTTGAACCCACAACTCTTTTTAGGAGATACGGTCCTAAACCGTACGCGTATGCCAGTTCCGCCACTTGCCCACTTATGTATCAAAAGATGTGACGATATCTCTAGGTGTGATTTTTATTCTTCTTCAATTTTAAGAGTCTTTTTTTTGGTTTTTACTAATTTTGGCAGATAAATACTAAGTAATCCATTTTTAACCGTTGCTTTTGCTTTATCAGCATTTATTTCTTGGGGGAGGATTAAAGAACGGGAAAATGGTCCCCAGAAGCATTCATTATAATAAAATTTTTCAATTTTGCTACTTTCTTCTCTTTCTCTTTTCCCCCTGATAGTAATCATGTCATTAGTAATAGAAATATCTAAATCGCCAATAACTACGCCTCCGATTGCTGCTTGTAATACTAAATCATCTTTTATTTCATAAAGGTCAATTGCTAATTCGCCTTCTTCTTCTGAGGAAGGCCAGGAATTTTCTTTATTTATGTTTTTAGAAACTTTTTTTTCTGCCATATTGTTTAATTATTTATTAATTTTAATTGGTTTTTGAATTTGTTTTAAAATATCAAATGCCCAAAGGATAAAAATACAAGTTGAGAAGAGGGCCAAGCTTATTAAAAA
>JBBABL010000077.1:0-2730 GCA_041657645.1 Minisyncoccota bacterium | reverse complement strand
TGATGTAATTGGAATATTTACTACTCCTTTCTTATTTGAAGGAAAAAAGAAAATGGATGCCTCCCTTAAGGCAATAGAGAAAATAAAAGAAAATGTAAATGCATATATGGTTCTTCCTAACGAGAAGATATTTTCTATGACTAAGGAGGAAATATCATTTACTGATTCTCTTAATTTATTAAACGATCATTTATCCGAATCTTTAGATGGACTATTAAGAACAATATACTTGCCTGGATTAATTAATATAGATTGGGCGGACATAAGGACAATTATTGAAGGAAAGAAGAAAAAAGCTTATCTTAATTTTGCTAAAGCCAAATCAACTAATAGTGCTGAAGAAATTACAACCACCTTATTGAATAGTCCTATCCTTGAGTATCCTTTTGAAAATGCAGACAATGTCATGTTCAATGTTGAAGCAGGAAAGAGTCTTTCTCTTCAATTGCTTTCTCAAATTAGTGAGAAGATAAGTAGTCTTTCGCCTAATGCAAAAATAATATTTGGATTAACTCAGAATATAAAGTTTAAGAATGATGTTAGAATTACTATTCTTGCAACTAATAATGAAGTAGAGGCGGGGGTGCAAAAGAAAAAAGCAAAGAAGACTATTAAAAAAATAAAAAAAATAGAAGATGAGGTCGAAGTAAGAAAAAGTGCGCTGGAAATAAAGGAAGAGGAAAAGACAAAAGAAAGAAAAGAAGACGAGGAAGAAAGCATATACGAAATACCAGCCTATTTAAGAAAAAAATAAAAAAATGAAAGTAAAAAAAGCAATATTTCCCATAGCGGGATTGGCAACAAGATTTTTGCCATTATCAAAAGTTATAAGTAAAGAATTATTACCTTTAGTTGACAAGCCTTTGGTTAACTATACAGTTGACGAAGCTTATCATTCTGGAATAGATGAAATTCAATTTGTAGTGAGGAAAAACCAAAAAGATGTAATGAGCTATTTCAAGAAAGATGATGGGCTTGAAAAAACACTTATTGAAAGAAACAAAAAAGAAGAACTAGAATTATTAAGAAAACTAGAAGAAACTATTAAAGGGATTGATTTTTCTTCAGTTATTCAGAAAGAGGCAAAAGGAGACGCTAATGCAATTTATGAAGCTAAGAGCTTTGCTGGTAATGATCCAGTAGGAATATTTTTTTGTGATGATATTATCCATTCAAAAGAAGAACCAGGATTAGCTCAGTTAATCGAAGTTTTTAATACTTGTCAAAGGCCAGTTATAGGACTAAAGAAGCTCCCTGATGACAGGTTATCTAGCTATGGTGTTGTAGATGTAGAAAAAATTGCTAATGGTTTTTATAAAATTAAAGGGGTGATTCAAAAACCAAAAAATAATCCACCTTCTAATTTAGCGGCAGTCGGAAGAATGATTTTAACTCCTGATGTTTTTGAATATATAGGAAAAGATAAGAAATTAAGGGAAAAAGATGTTTCTATTACCGAAGTTTTAGGCAGAATGGCTCAAGAAGGAAAAGCAGTTTATGGATACGAGATGAAAGGGGACTGGCTTGAATGTGGAGATAAAATGCTATGGTTTAAATCATTTTTAACATTAGCCCTTGACCATCCTCAATTTGGTCCTCAGGTAAAAGATTTTATTAAAAATATTAAATTATAATGAAATACGATTTAGTTATTATTGGAGCGGGTCCAGCTGGAATGACCTCAGCTATTTATTCTGCTCGGCAAAAATTAAAAACACTTATTATCTCTAAAAGTTTTGGTGGGCAAATGGCTCAAAAAGCAGTAGAGATTGAGAATTATCCAGGATTTGAAAAGATTACTGGATTTGATCTTATATTAAAAATGGAAAATCAAGTTAAGGATGTAGATATTTTGACTGAAAAAGTAATTGAAGTTAAAAAAGAAAATGAAACTTTTATCATTTTAACCGACGAAGATAAAAAAATTGAAGCGCGTGTTGTGATAGTTGCTACAGGAGCGGAGCCAAGAAGACTAAATGTTGTTGGAGAAGCAGGGTATTTAGGTAAGGGCGTTAGTTATTGTTCAACTTGTGACGGCCCTCTTTTTAAAGATAAGGACATTGCTATTATTGGGGGAGGTGATGCGGGTTTTGAGACAGCAATATTTATGAAAAAGTATGCTAATAAAATATATCTTTTAGAATATGGAGATAAAGTTAAGGCGTCAATGGAAAATCAAGAAAAAGCAGAGGGGATAGAGGTTATAACAGGGGCAGAGTTAAAAGAAATAAAAGGAGAGGATTTTGTTAGTCAGATTGTTTTTAAAAAAGGAGGGGAAGAAAAAGAATTAAATGTTCAAGGTATTTTCATACAAGCAGGATATATTCCCGAGGCATCTTTCTTGGGTGATTTAGTTGAACTAAATGAAAAAAAAGAAATTATTGTTAACTTTGAAAATTATGAGACTAAAACATCGGGGCTGTTTGCTGTCGGTGATGTTAATTGCGGAAAAGTAAAACAAATTATTGTTGCTTGTGGACAAGGAGCAACAGCAGTTATTAATGGATATAAATATATATGAAAATTGAAGGAATTAAAGCAAGAGAAATATTAGACTCAAGGGGTAATCCTACTATTGAAGTAGATTGCATAACGGAAACGGGAGTTTTTACTGCTGGAGTTCCTTCTGGTGCATCAACTGGGAAGAACGAAGCTTTTGAATTAAGAGATGGTGGAAAGAGGTTTGGTGGAAAAGGAGTTTTAAAAGCAGTAAACAATGTCAATGAGATT
>JBBABL010000076.1:0-2732 GCA_041657645.1 Minisyncoccota bacterium | reverse complement strand
TATTAGGAGCAAAATTAAGGGTAGTGGATATAGGCAAAGAGCACTTAAAGATGGTTAAAAATCCAAAAAATGGGAGGGGTAAAGGATTTAATCCTTGTATAGACTGTCATTTATTAATGATAAAAATAGCAGGTAAAATAATGAAAAAAGAAGGTTTTGATTTTTTGGTGACAGGGGATGTTTTAGGACAACGTCCAATGTCTCAAAACCTTAATGCCTTACAAAAAATTGATAAAGCTTCTGGGTTGTCAGGTCTAATTGTCCGTCCACTCTCAGCCAAATTATTACCAATGACTATCCCAGAAGAAAAAGGGATGATTAATAAATTGTATTCCATATCAGGAAGAAGTAGGGCAAAACAGATGGAATTAGCAAGAAAATTTAAAATAAAAGAATATCCTAGCCCAGGCGGAGGATGCATATTGACGGATATTAATTATTCAACAAATCTAAATAAACTTTTAAAAACAAAGCCAACCTTTTCAGATAATGATTCTAATATATTAAAAATGGGCAGAGTATTTTGGGAAAAAGATATATTAATCATCGTTGCAAGGAATGAGAAAGAATGTAAGGAGCTTACTAAATTAAGAAAAAGAAATGATATCGCTTTAGAACCAAATAATTTTTCAGGTCCAACTGTTTTAGTTCGTCGATACAAAAAATCATCTCGCGAGGAGATGATTAATTTGGGAATGGAATATCTTTTAAATTATACTAAAGATGATAGGGAAGATTTAGTCATTAGGCTTTTACCTTCTCCAAAATCTTTATAAATAAATCGTTGTTTTCTTTAGCTAGTTGAGATAAAATTTTTCTATCTAATTCAATAGAGTTTTTCTTTAGTCCGTTGATAAACTTACTGTAAGTTGTTCCGTTTTTTCTGCAAGCAGCATTGATTTTTACTTGCCAAAGTTGTCTTTTAACTCTTTTTTTAACTTTTCTATCTCTGTATGCATAAGCCCAAGCTTTCATTAAAGCTTGTTTTGCTGCTATATATTTGGACTTTCTACTCCATTTATATCCTTTTGCAGCTCTAATTACTTTCTTTCTTCTTTTATTGGCTGATACGCCCCTTTTTACTCTTACCATATTTTTATTTTCCTAATAATTTTTTAATTTCTTTTGATTCAGGTATAGACATTTCTACCAACTTCTTCAATGCACTTTTTTTCTTTGAAGACTTCTTAGATAAAAGGTGGTCTTGTCCTACAGCTCTTCTTAAAACTTTTCCTGATTTTGTTATTTTGAATCTTTTTGTTAATGATTTTCTTGTTTTTACTTTCATATTTATTTTTTTAGAACGGTCACTGATAAACCTTTTATTTCTTTCTTAATATCTTTTTCAATTTTTATATCTACCTTGCTTCCTAATATTTCTATAAACTTCTTAATCTTTTGAGTCCCAACGTCTGATAACTGCTTTTGTCTTCCTTTTAATTTCAATTCAACATTTACCTTGTCACCTTTATTTAGAAACTTTTCAGCAGCCAATACTCTTGTATTTAAATCATTGTCGGAAATATTGAATGACAATCTAATACTTTTTGTTTCTCCACGCTTACTACCTGCGATATTCTTTCTTTCTTTCTTTTGAAGGGCATAAAGGTATTTTCCATAATCTCCTATTTTACATATAGGAGGAATTGCCTTATTTGTAACCATTATTAAGTCAAGTCCTTTTTCTTTCGCTGTATCAAGAGCTTCAGATAAATTAAAAACACCTACTTGTTGGCCTTCCTCTCCGACTAATCTAACTGTTTCAGCCTTTATTTGATTGTTGTATTGTGGTTTGATCAATTTAATTGTGGAGGTGGCGAGTAATGAGCCCGCGTCCAAAAATTATCCAATAATAACTCTACAAGTTTATTCCATTTTAATTTGACCTAAGAATAAGAAAATGGAAAAAAGCATCTTAGGCTTGATTTATATTTTTTAAATAATAGACCCTAAATCAAAAGTATATTATCGATCTCGCGATGTTTGTGCCCTTTACTACCCAGCGAGTATCGGTAGGAGGACATGCATTATGCGTATGCTAATGCAGGTTCTTCAAATAAGTTGTTTACACTTAGTTTTTTTCTCCAAGATTTACGAGATTTGAGATGGCTCGACTTGCATACTATTTTCAAATCCTTGTCAAAGCGAATTCACCCCCTTGTGTTTATTTCACTCTTTATTTTTCTTTCGACTTCTCTCTTTTTAATGGATTCTCTTTTATCAAACTTTTTCTTTCCTCTAGCTAAGCCAAATTCAAGCTTGATTTTGTATGTCTTAGTATAAACTGAAAGTGGCACTAAAGTCAAGCCCTTTTCTTTAGTCTTTCCCATTAAATAATTGATTTCTTCTCTATTCAAAAGTAGTTTTCTTTTCCTTTGTGGGTCATAGTTTTTATCAACATTCAGAGGTTGATAAGGGGGGATGTTTGCTCCTACCCAAAAAATCTCACCGCCTTTAATTTCAACATATGTTCCTGATAAACTTATACCCCTTGTTCTTAAAGATTTAACTTCTTGTCCTGTCAAAACTAAACCAGCTTGGAATTTTTCAAGTATTTCGTAGTCGTAATAGGCTTTTTTATTACTGATATTGTTCATGTATTCCATTTTATCTGATTTTTTGCTAAATTGGAAGCATGGAGATAAAAGAAATAATAAAAAATAGCGTTTTAAGCTCTCTTAAATCTATTGGATATAGGGAAGATTTTGTAATTAAAGTTTCTCGTCCTCAAA
>JBBABL010000075.1:0-2736 GCA_041657645.1 Minisyncoccota bacterium | reverse complement strand
ACTTTAGATGAATTGCTATCTAATAGAGATAAGATAGCTGATAGAATAAGAGAGATAGTTGATAAGGAAACAGATGCTTGGGGTTTAAAGGTCCAAAATGTAGAATTAAAAGATGTTAGTCTTCCTCCGGACCTAGAAAGAACAATTGGTAAACAAGCTGAAGCTGAAAGAGAGAAGAGGGCTGTTATCATTAATTCAGAAGGGGAATTAGCTGCATCAGAAAATATTTCTAAGGCCGCAGAAATGCTAGCTAAATCTCCAGGAGCTTTGCACTTAAGAACATTGCAATCAGTGAACGATTTATCTTCAGATCAAAGTAATACCGTTGTGGTTATGCTTCCTGTTGAAGTTTTAAGAGCTTTAGAGGGTTATTCTAAGAAAGAAGATAAATAAATTTGCGAATTTTCGATTAATGTGGTAGGTTTTGAATAGGTCGTTTTTGACAGTTAATTTTTTAATTTTAGATATGGATGATCAATTAAATAACAACACTCCAGTTGATGGAGTAGATGTACAAGCTCCAGTTGAAGGTCAGACTGAAGAACAAGCTCCAGTTATGGGAGGAGAAGAAGCTCCTGCTACACCAGCAGAAGAAACTCCTGCAGTTGAAGCAGAAGAAACTCCAGAAAACCCAGTTGCTTAATTAAGTTTTCGAAAAGAATAAAAAACCACCCTCCCGGTGGTTTTTTATTTGCTCTGATTGGTTTATTAAGGTAAAATATATAAAGGTTGTTTATAATTTTAAATTTAATAAATACATAAACATGAAAAAAGAATTAAATTTTAGTTTTGGTAAAAATATTAAAGAATCTTGGCACTTGTATAAAAGAAATTTTTGGGATCTTTTAATTATCAACATAATATTAGTAGCAGTCTTGTATGCTGTTAATCTTTTAGATAAATCAAAAGTGGGCACTTCTTCTGTGGAGATACTTAATTTAAATAATTTTTCTTTAAATTTTTCTTTACCACAATCTATTGTTTCGCTGGTTGTTTTTTCCTTCCTAGTTAGCTTCATATTAAAATTTTCTTTGGACATAGTGGAAAAAGAAAAAATTAGATTATTTTCTCGAGAAATTAAAAACCTAATCCCATCTTTTAAGGTTTATTTAAACGCCCTTTTGGCAATAGTGATTTGTTCAATAATAATGGGGGTCGGGATGATTCTACTTATAATCCCTGGCTTATACTTAATGGGTCGTCTATTCCCAGTATTTTATTTAATAGTAGATAAAAAAATAAATGTTTTTAAAGCAATAAAGATGTCTTGGGAGATTACAAGAAAAACTGGTTGGTATCTATTTTGGAAGCAAGTTCAAGTAATTTTATTTTCATTAATACCCTTCTTGTTGATAGTATTAGTTTTAATAACAATCTTTTCTGTCTCCTTTGTTAAATCTTTTTTCATTACAGGTTTATTTTTAGTTCCAATAATTACCCTAATTGCTTATATAATCAGTGCTCTACTTAATGCTCCTATTGGTATGATTCTCTTGGCTAAACTTTATAGTGAAATGGTAAGCGAGGGAGAAAGGCTGGAACCCGCAAAGCAAGAAGTAGAAGAATCTTTCGTTGACCAGATTGTTGCTTAAAAGATTGTAAATAAAAAAAATCACAAACTTATGTTTGTGATTTTTTATTCTTCGTTTTGAGGTTTTTCTAATGTTAGATTTTCTATGCCGATAGTTTCTCCTGTAATCCTCATGACATCTTTATCAATTTTCCTAAACTCATTATTTGATTTGTTGAAATGATTCACGACAGTTGATAAAGCATTACCTAGTTTTTGGTGTAATTCTTCGTAGACTCTGAGATGAGTCCCAAGTTCACCAACTCTTTTGACTATATCTTTAGCACTTTCTTCTATTTGCATGGCTTTTAATCCCTGTAAGACTGTTTGTAAATAAGCCAAGAAAGAAGTAGGGGAGACAATGATAACTTTGTATTTGCTAGCAGCTCTTTGAACCAAGTTTTCAGTTTCTTCTGTTACTGCCCCTATTTTATTAATTAGTAGATCATAATATATTGCCTCGTGGGGAATAAACATAAAAGCAAAATCCATTGTGTTTTGGCTTGGGTCTATATATTTAGATGTCTCTTCAATTCTATTTTTTAAATCATTTACAAATATTTTTTCTAATCTTTCCTTCTCAGCCCGGTCATTAGTTTCTGAGATACGGTTATAATTTTCTAACGAAAACTTAGAATCAATCGGGATGATTTTATCTTTTACAAAAACAGCAGCATCAACAATGGTTCCATTAGCAAAAGGATATTGCATTTGGTAACTTCCTGGAGGCATAACATTTTTAAGCAAGGTCTCTAAATAATATTCACCCAAAACCCCCCTCTGTTTTGGATTTTTTAATATGTCCTGCAAATTTTTTAGCTGATCGGCAAAAGAAACAACTTGTTTATTGGTCTCGTCTAGACGGGTTATTTTTTCTGTAATATCAGCAATTATTCTGGAAGTTTCGGTTGCCTGATATCTCATTGATTGACTTATTTCTTTTTGAGATTCTCCTAATTTGTTATCAAGCGTTCGAGATATTTCGTTTATTTGGTTTAAAAGTAGTTGAAGAGAATTGTCGTCTTTTTTTTCTGGTTGTTTGCGTCTCAAAAGAATAAACAGCATGAGTGCTATCAAAATAAATAAAACGATAATAGAAATAATAATTATTGTTTGCACCCCTTTATTTTATCAGATTTTAGAATAAAAACATATTTTGACAAGAA
>JBBABL010000074.1:0-2758 GCA_041657645.1 Minisyncoccota bacterium | reverse complement strand
ACTATCTATATAATAAATATCCTGATAAACCAGAAGGGGAGCTAACTGGTTGGAGAGCATCGCTAGTTAATTCAAATATACTCTCGGAAACAGCAAGGGAAATAGGTTTTGAAAAGTTTCTCTTACTGTCTTCAGGAGAAGCAAAAGAAAAAGGCAAGGAAGAAAGTATATTCTTGCCGATACATTTGAGGCTTTCATTGGTTCTCTATACCTAGATAATGGATACGAAGAAGTTAGAAAGTTTATAGAGGAAAGATTAATCAAAGTAAAGCTTCCAGAGATAATAGAAAAAAAGTTATTCAAAGATCCAAAGTCACTTTTCCAAGAAAGGTCACAAGAAATAGAATTAGTTACTCCAACTTATCAAGTAATTGAAGAAAGTGGACCTGATCATCAAAAGCATTTTATCGTCGGAGTATATCTTAACACTGCGCTTATCGCAGAAGGAGAGGGAACAAGTAAACATGAAGCAGAGCTTGATTCGGCAGAAAAAGCTCTTAAAGTTAAAAATTGGGAATAAGAGGGTTGAAAATATTTAATAATTAGTGTATTATACCCTCATTAATTAAAAATAAAATTATGTTAGCAATTAGATTATTTAGAGTAGGAAAGAAAAAGCAACCTTCATACAAGATTGTTGTTACAGAAAAGACAAACCCACCACAAGGAGGAGTATTTGTTGAGCAAGTTGGTTTTTACAACCCATTAACAAATGAGAGGTCATTGAATGCAGAAAGAATTAAATATTGGATAAGCGTTGGAGCACAGCCTTCAGATACTATTCACAATATGTTAATTACTGAAAAAGTTATTGAGGGAGAAAAAAGAAAAATGATAATCGGTAAGAAAAAGAAAGTAGTAGTAGAAAAACCTAAGGCAGAAGTAAAAGTTGAAGAACCTAAAGCAGAAGTAGTTGTTGAGGAAGCACCTGCTGTTGAAGAACCTAAAGTTGAAGAAACACCAGCTGTTGAAGAAGTGAAAGAAGAAGTAACTCCAGAGGTTAAGGAAGAAGTAGTTGAAGAACCTAAAACTGAAGAAGCTCCTGTTGCTGAAGAAGTAGTTGAAGAGCCTAAAGTTGAAGAATTGAAAGAAGAGGTAGCTGAGGAAGCACCTGTTGTTGAGGAGGAAAAAGTTGCCTAATATTGACAACTTGTTCTTTTTTTAAGATAATTTCCAGTAGGGTAGCGAAAGATAAATAATTTAAGAAAAAAGGTCGAACTACCCAGATATATAAAGAAATAAAAGAAAGAAAGCATGTCATCAGAAACAAAAGATTTAGAATTTCTAGAATACATTGTTAAAACATTAGTTGATCACCCAGAGGATGTAAAAACAGAAAGAAAAGTTGACGAAATGGGAGTCTTACTTTCAGTAAGAGTAAACCCAGAAGATATGGGTCAACTTATCGGAAAAAAAGGTTCAACCGCAGGGGCCATTAGAAACTTAATTAGAATCATTGGTCTTAAAAATCACGCTAGAGTTAATCTAAAGATTGAAGAACCAGAAGGTGGATCAAGAGTGTCAAAACCTCAAGAAGAAACTGTTGCAGAAGCACCCGTTGCAGAAGCAGCAATTGATCCTACAGAGGATTTTGAAGATTTCAAGATATAGTTACTAACTATGTACGAAGAACCCCGAAAGGGGTTTTTTGTTTACTTGACTTATTTTATTAATAATATATAATGGAAGTCAGAAAAAACACAACTTCCAGTTCAAATTATGGATAATTTAATTTCAAAATTGTATAAAACACAGAAGAAAATCTTTACAACTAAAGATTTAGCTTTGATTTGGCAGGAAAAAGACAATAGGAAGCTTTATTCTAAGATATCTTACTATACAAAGAAAGGAGAAATTATTAAGCTTTCCAGGGGTATTTTTACTAGAGATAAAGACTACGATTCAAAAGAATTAGCAATTAGTATATATTCTCCATCATATATTAGTTTTGAAACCGCCCTAGTAGATGCAGGGATAATTTTCCAATATTATGAAACTATCTTTATAGCAACAAAGTGGACTAAAAAGATAACCATAGATGGTAAATCTTTTTGTTCAAGAAAAGTAAAAGATTCTGTATTGTATAATCCAGAAGGAATTATTCAAAAAAATAACTATAATATTGCAACCCCAGAAAGAGCATTCTTAGATATGATATATCTTTTTCCTAATTATTATTTTGATAATCTTCGACCAATAGATTGGGAAAAATGCTCTAAATTGGTTAAGATATATAATAATAAAAAATTAGTAGAAAGATTTTTAAAATATAAAAAAAATGTTAAATAAAGAAAAACACCAACTAATAATGGGAAAAATATTAAGAGATATCTATAGTGATATTTCAATTTCTTCATTATTAGGATTTAAAGGTGGAACAGCCGCTTACTTCTTTTATAACCTTCCAAGGTTTTCAGTGGATCTTGATTTTGATATGATATCTGAGAATGAAGATGATAAAAAAATCATTTACGATAAGATTTTGAAAATTGTTGAGAAGTATGGAGAAGTTAAGGACAGTTATATTAAAAGATACACTATATTCGCTCTTCTTTCGTATGATGAAAAAGATTTTAATATTAAAATAGAAATAAATACAAGAAAACTAGTTGAAAACATTAAAGATAGGTATGAGCTTAAAAAATATCTTGGAATTTCAATGATGGTGGCTAAAAAAGAATATCTATTTGCAGGAAAAATCTCAGCACTAACCATGAGAAGTAAAACAGCAATGCGTGATATATACGATATAAATTAT
>JBBABL010000073.1:0-2792 GCA_041657645.1 Minisyncoccota bacterium | reverse complement strand
TACTATAATTAAATAAATTAAGATATATGAATCAAAATATAAAAATAGTTTTAATTACTTTAAACTTTATTCTTTTATTTGTTTTATCTTTTTTAGTTTTTCAATGTTCAGTAGTGTCAAATGAGGACGAAACAAAGTTAAGTGACAAAAAAGAAGATATTAGTGACAATTTATCATTAAGTGATTCAAAAAATAATTCATCTAATTTTATTCCTAGATTAGATGGTTTTGATCCTGGAAAAGTTTGGATAGGTGATGTAGACGGAAATGATAAAAAAATATCATAATTGCAATACCACAACCTGATGGAACTTATTATTACGAAATTTTTGAGCCAGGAACAATTCGGTATTCTTATGGTAATGATTTTCATTCTAAATTAAGCGAAGCAGTCGAAGCTTTTCTTGTTAGTAATAAACTAGAATCTTTCAATTGGTCTATAAACGGAATATTGAACAATAAATCAAGTGAGTTTCCAGGATTATCTCTTGCAATTTGGGACCCAAATAATCCAGTACAAACAAAGCGCTATATTGATTTTCCTTGTTGGTGGCAATCCCAAATTAAATAATATTAAATTTTGGCTTTGTAGTAATTGTTGATTTTTTAATAAGTTAGCTAAACACTAAATTAGTAACAGTAAATGAGTAATTTCTTTATTTGTTATTTCTAAGTTTCCAATTGTTTCTATCCAATCAAAAGTTCTGAGATTCTTTTACCATGCGAGCAAAGTAGAACTATTTCTTAGATTGAAATGGTTTTGTTTTGTGGTACAATAATATTATCATAATTAAATTAAATATATGAATAAGCAAGCAATAATAGGATTATCATTATTTTTAATTGTAATAGTACTAGCAGGGGCAAACTTTTTATTTTCTAGTCAAGAAAGCGAGCATGCTAAAATAGAAGAAAAATTCACAATACCCGAAGAAGAGGTAGGTGATTTAAATGCAGAAAATAAAAATAATTTTAATGAAGAAGATTATGAAGTAGATAAATTAAAAGATATTTCTTTTTGTGAAAAATTAAAAAATGATTTTGAAAAAAATGAATGTTTTATTTCTGTTGCTAAGCAAAACGGTAATTTATCAGCCTGTGATCAAATTAAAGATTATTCAGAAAGAGACAATTGTTATTTAGATATTTTGGAGATGCATTATGCAGGTAAATTTGAATTATATGGAGGTTCTCATATTTATTATTTAGAGTCTGTTTGTAAAAATATGGAAACAAAGAATACGAGAGATGATTGTTATTTAATGATGGCTCTAAATGAAGAATCTAGTAGTTTTTGTGGTGTAATAAATAACCAAGTCAAAAGAAATAATTGTTATGCAGAATTAGAAGGTGATTGGGAGTCTGCTATAAAAAATAATCTAGGAATTGAACTTACATTGTCTGAAGAATTCATAGAAGCTTTTGGCACTCCCTATTATTTGGGCATAGATCAAGGACGCAAGGGAGAGATTATTCAGTTTCCTTTTAAAGATCGCGAAACATATTCAAGAAAAGGACTTAGCTTAAAAGCATATACGAAGGATTATGAGGGTGATCATACTTTTCCTCTTTATGTTTTTGGAGATTGGAAAGGAGAAGGAAGTCTTAAGGAGAGGTGTTTGGAATATAAGGCTCCATATGAAAGAGATTGTAGAGTACTAGAGATAGGTGGAAAAGAGGTTGTTCTAGAAACAGTTCTTAGCACTTATGAGGGTGCCTGTGATGCAATTGTTTTAATTTATCTTAATAATGATAGTGACTCTCCTTATAAGGGATTAAATTTTAGTTTAGAGTTACCAGATTTTAGTGAAAGTGTTTGTAATTCATTTCTGGAGAAAAGTTATGAAAGTTTAGTATCAGATTTTCACATTCAATCCGAAAAAATACTGGAAGGGCAAGGATTATCCGAAGGAGATTCAAAGAAGCTTACCTTGTTTAAAGACATGATAGGCTCTATAAAATTTTTAAAATAAAAATTAAATTAGCAACTTTCTAATAAGCAAGGATTGGTCCGAAGTAGCTTTTTATTATTTATTAAATATCTAACAATTATTATGCATTAATTATTATTAATACATATATATACTAATATACATTACTGGGTAATTTGACAAATAGGGGTTTAATAGTATGATCTCGGAAAGAAGTCAAAATAATAAGGAGGTGATTTTGTGCAAGAAAAGATATTTCAAAAACGTGTAGAGGATTTTGTCTGCGAAAAATGCGGCAACAAAATAGAAGGCAAGGGATATACTGATCATTGCCCTCAATGTTTGTGGTCTAAGCATGTTGATATTAATCCGGGCGATAGAAAGTCCGAATGCGGTGGTTTGATGGAGCCTATCGGTGTTGAAGTTAAAAATGATAAATATATCATTTATTACCGCTGCACCAAGTGTGGATTCAAACATCGAGTTAAGTCCGCTCCGGATGATAATTTTGATAGAATTGTTAAAATTTCTAATCGACCTCTTGAGAAATAACAGGCATACTATAAAGGCAATTTAGAAATGTCCTACCTTAATTGTGTTCTTCTCTTTGCATATCCTTTCTTTATTAATATTAATCAGAAACTTCTCCATGGATAATCAATTGGTGGTTTCCAATCTGATTTCTTTCTAGTAATGGCAATTAATTGAACATCTATCTCTCTTTGAGGTCTCGAAGGAAGAAAGAATGGATCAAATAAGAAGTCTTTTTCCTTTTTATATACTAAGTTGTTGCTAGGACATTATTATATTGCTATCATATAAGACCGCAAATCTTGCATTTCTCTCTTATGCATATTATAT
>JBBABL010000072.1:0-2805 GCA_041657645.1 Minisyncoccota bacterium | reverse complement strand
CAATTTAATCAAAGAAATAAAAGCTGATTATGATTTTATTAGAAAAAAATTAATTGAGCAAGGTTTTAATAAATTAACAGGAAAAGACGGAAAATGGATTCAAGCTAGAACTAAAGGGCCAGGCCATGGATCAATTAGCAGAGCGTTTTATGCTCGAAAAGAATTGGTAAAAAAGATTTTTGAATTAGCAAATTAAAAAATATCTATGAAAAAAACTTTTTATGGACGAAATGAATTAATTGCGGAAGCAAAATATTTAGAAATAATGGGGCATGATTTTATAGATTCTGCGTTGGAACTTTTTAACAAAAAAGAAGAAACACAAGAATGGAGTAAACACATTTATTCTTTTAATCTTTTAGCAGCTCAGGCAGTAGAAATACTTCCAAAATCCTTAATAGCAGTTCATCTTTGTTTGAACAAAAATAATTATCCAATAGATGCAACGCGATGTCTTACAAGGAAAGAGTTAGGTCAATTAGGTCATAGACTTGATTTAATTTTTAAAAAAGTCCCAAAATTAAAGAAAAAATTAAAAATATATTCTATTAAAAGAATCTCTAATATTTTTCTGGATGAATATGTTCTTACTATAAATAATAAAAAAGTTTCAATTAAATACTTGGAAGGAGCAAGGTATGTTGCATTTGCTACTAATTCAAATCTTTTGTCTTGCTATAACAATAATGTTCCTAATTTTCTTAAAGAATTGTCCGATGCGACAAAAGAACTAATAACTGATATGATAAATGATTTTGATGATAAAAAGAACAATATATAAATAAAATATTTTTATAGAATTATGAAAGAAAACATAAAAGATCAGTTAAAAGAAGGAAAACAGAGCAAAACAAAAGAAGAATATAAATATTTAAAAATAGCTGATCTTCCTCTCATTCGAGCTAGTATACAAGGGATACCTTATGTTGGAGGATCATTGGATACTTTACTTTTTTCAAAGGCTCGAAAAATAAAAGAAGCGAGGATTCAAGATTTAATAAGAGGTCTTAAAAAAGATTTCTTAAAAATTAAAGAAGAAGTAATTGATAAAAATTATTTAGAAAGTGAAGATTTTTTATCTATAGTTGAGAAAATTTTCAAAGAAGTTACGATTGAAGCAAATAAACAAAAAAGAATTTATTTAAAAAATGCACTAAAAAATTCAACGCTTAAAGAAAACTCCAATTATAATAAAAACATTTTTATAGATTTATTACATCAAGTTTCATCTTTTCACGTTTTTATATTAAAAACTTGTATTAATCTTTCTACCAAGCAAAATACAAAAGTTATTAATTTACAAAATTTACGCAAGACAATTAATGTTTTAAATTTTGAGACAGATATTGAATACCTTGTTTCTCTAGGTTTAATTTCTAAAAAAATAGACGTTTCAGATGCATCTGGGGAACTAAGTAAGTATAAAGTAATTGATATAGAAATTAACTCATCATCCTATTACGAAATTAATGAATTTAGTAAACGGTTTATTCAATTTGTAGAAAAATAAATTAGTAATTTTTAATAATACAAAAATTATGTCAAGAAGAAATAATTGGCTAGATACATTAGAAGACATTTTAAAAGAGATAGGAATTGTTTATGCAATCTTTTTATTACTATTTTTATGGACTAATAGACCTCTTTTTTGGAAAATGCTATTTTGGGGATTGATGTTCATCGGGGCTTTAATTTTAATAGCATTATTTATTAAAAAATTTAAAACCCATAAACAAAGCCAATGGCATACTGATAGGGAATTATTAGAGTGGCTTAGGGGATTAAAACCATGGGAATTTGAAAAATATGTAGCTGATTTATTTGCAACATTAAGATACAAAACTACTACTACTGGCGGTAGTTATGATGGAGGAGTAGATGTTATAGCAGAAAAAGATGGTTTAAAACACTATATTCAATGTAAAAAATATATGATTTCAGTAGTAGGAGTTGGTGAATTAAGGGAATTTTACGGAGCAATTGCTAACCATTTAGCTCAGGCCAAGGGCTATTTTATTACAACTAATAAGTTTACCTTGGAAGCTGAAAGATTTGCCGAAGATAAACCAATTGAATTAATTGATGGATATAAACTTATTAAATATATAAGGATGTCAGAAAAATCTAAATAACAAATTAATTAAAAAATTATGATGGATCTAAACATTTCTCTTAAAATGCCTAATAAGATTTTACTCTATTATTTATTGAGAATTATTGTTTTAACTTTTTGCGTTTTTATCATTTTTTCTTTACCAGGTATTCGAATGATTAGAACATTAATTATGTCATTTATGATATTTTTTATTAATATTCCCGTTTTAATTATTCTTTTTTTACAATATATAAATTTCTCTTTTATAATTAAAGATAATAATATTACTGTAAAATCTGGCATTTTATTAAAAAAATCAAAATTAATACCATTTGATAGGGTCCAAAATGTTGAATTAAAATCAGGTTTATTAATGCGATTCTTAAGTTTAACAAAAGCAAATATTTGGACATCCTCACCAGCCCAAATTAAAATTCATAATAAACAATCAAAACACACCCCTGATAGTTTTATAGTTCTTTATGCTGAAGATGCAATCTGGTTGCAGAATTTTATATTAAAAAATAATTAACAAAACTTAAAATTTAAATAAAATCATGTTATATATTTTAGAACAACATCTTATCACTTTTGGTTGGGCATTAACTGGAGCGATTTCAATGGCAATTGCTCTGGGTATTTTAGTCAAAATGTTTTCAAAAATTACTCCAATTAATGAGTGGGAAGAACTTAAAAGGGGAAACCTTAGT
>JBBABL010000071.1:0-2832 GCA_041657645.1 Minisyncoccota bacterium | reverse complement strand
TTTCCTCATGCTGTTATTTTATACTTATTAACATCTGAACTACCTGAACCAATAAACCTTTCAACTGATTGAATAAAGACTCAAGTATTCCCACCTTGCTTTTTAGCTCGGCATTTTGACTCTCAAGGTTTTGTATCCTTAGTTCCAAAGCAGAAGTATCGCAAATAGTGTTCTTGTTTTCTAATATCTCTATTCTTGTAATAATTTCTTCGTAATCTCTGAAACCTATTGCATAGGCAGGAGATGCTGTTAGCAATATTAAAGCTATTGCCGTGCTTATAATTATTTTTTTCATGATTGTTTACTTTTTATTTTCTTCTTTTTCCTTGAGCATATAATTAGTAATTCCCATGCACAATCTAATTATATCAGAAACTCTTACTTTAGTGAAGTCAATACCCATTTCAACACTACAATAGCTCATACATTCTGCTCCTAACTTATCTTGATTTTCAGCAGTTGAAAATACTACTGGATATTTTTCTTTTAGCATCTTTCCTGCTTCTCCATTGATGCCTGAATATCTAACCTCATCCCAAAGAACTTTCTCCTCTACAAATTCGTTCTTGTATTTAATCCTTCTGTTTATATTCATCTTGGCCTTTGAAAGCTCGTTACTTGCTTCTTCTTCGGCCTTCTCGTAATTCCCATAGATCTCAAAGAACTTGTCTAATTTTTCTTTTGTTATTTCTATTGATTGCATATAATTATTATTTATTATTTATTATGTAATTATTGATATTTACTTCAGGGGACCAGTCTGGAGTAGTATTAAAAACTAATGAATTAAGTATCTCTCCTTGTTTGTCATTAACATAGGTAATTTTCTTTCCTGTGTTTTTACTAATTGATTCTGCTATTTCTTTAATCGGTGTTTCCTTTCCGCTTCCTAAATCATACTCTCCAATTTTCCAATCTATAGCTTTAATCAATCCTTTGCAAATATCTATTACATTGACGAAAGTTCTTGTCTGCACTCCCCAACCATTAACAATAATCTCTTTTTCTTTTAGCCAAGTATCAATCACTCCCTTGCTTCCTTTTCCGTAAACATTAGGGAAGTTGCATATTACCCAATTCTCGGCCAAGAGCTTAATATATTCTCCTGCTGTTTTCTTTGATAGTCCGTAAGGGCTTTGTATATCTTTACTGGCCACTGATCCTGCAAAGATAATCTTCGCTTTAGGGTATAACTTAACCAATTGTATCGTAGCCATTATATTCATTGTTGCATCAAAGAAAGGATTTTCTATTGAGCTTCCTACACTGGTCTGTCCTGCTAAATGAAAGACAACATCAATATCTGGTATGGCCTGATGAGTAAAAATGTTAGAACCTTCTATTGCATCAATACCATAAACTTCAGCTAAATTATTTGAGATTAAATAGTCCATTAAGTTAGAACCGATAAAGCCCCGACTTCCAGTTATTAGTATTTTTTTCATATTTTTATTTCTAATGGCTTCTCTTGTTTATAATTTATTAACTCATCTCCTTCTAACTCATAAACCCTTCCAGTTAGATATACATACTTCTTAAGTTTATGCTTTTTCATCATCTTGATAAAAAACTCATCCCTTTTTCTCATTGTTCTATATTCTCCAATGCTGATATGCTCATGGCCAATCTTTACTTCCGGACAAAAAGCTACCTTCCACCTTGTTTCTTTCAATCTCAAGAAAAAGTCAGTATGTTCTCCCATTATCTTTATATCTTCATCCCACTTTATTGATTGAAATACTTCTTTTTTAATTAAAGCGAAATTGAAAACACAATCACAAATCTTATAATCAATTCCTGATATTTTATTATATCTATTATTTGATTTTCTTTGATATAAAGTGCTTCCTTTCTTTTCAAAATTAAAGTCAAAGCTATAAGTTCCGTCTCCGTTTGCAACAGAACCTCCAACTATTCCAATGTCCTTATCGCTATCTAAAATCATTTTCATTTTCATTATTTTAGTTTCGTCAATGAAAACAAAATCATCTTCAAGCAATAAAATATAATCTTTGTCAGTCAAATCAACTAAATAATTCCTTGCCTTTGATAGACCAGAGTCAAAAGGCATACTGTAAGCTACTGGCTTGTTTACCATTCCGTTCTTCATTAGTTTTTCCCACAACTCTTTATAGTATTTAGGATTAAACTTAATGTCATCATCTGCTACTAAAATACTTGCTTCGGGGTAATAGCTCAAAATTGACCATAATAACTTCTCTAAACATTGAGGTCTTTTTAATGTCTTAATGCAAAATGCTATATCAGAATATAAGTCATTGTTTTTGTTTGTGCTTAAAGGCGATTTCAACAATGTTTCGTTTCCTACAAAGTTTATTATCTTGCTTATTCCATTCTTCCTCATAAACATCTGCACATAATGCTTGGCTCTTGACCTAAACTTTGAGTATTCTTCTCCTCTGTCGTGGTTATGATTTATCAAAACACTTGGCTCAAATGTTATCTTCAAATTATGTTCTTTAGCTCTTAAGAAAAAATCAGTATGCTCTGCAAGTTTAAGTTCTTCATCCCAACAATTGTTCTTTTTTATACTTTCAACCTTTCCAACAAAGAAATTAAGAACCATATCGTATAAAGGATAACCATTTATTATTCCTCTATCTCCTTTAATATATCTCAAAATATTTCCATTTAATTCTAAAATTCCATTATAGCTTAAACCTTCAACAGAACCTCCAACAATATCAAAATCATTTTCCTTGGCTATCTTAAGTAAATTATCTACCTTTGTTTTAGAAGTAAACTCAAAGTCATCATCTAAAAGAACTATGTATTTTGTTTTAACTTTTGAAATAGCAAAGTTTCTTGAAT
>JBBABL010000070.1:0-2872 GCA_041657645.1 Minisyncoccota bacterium | reverse complement strand
ATTTTTTCTATTATTTTCTTAACAGCCTCTTCCCTATTCTTTTGTATTTCTGCTGCTTCCTTATCCTTTTTGATTCCCTCTCTAATATCCTTTTTTAAATCTTCAACCGTATTGAAAGAGCCCAACTCTTTTATTAGATCTTCGTTAATTTCAGGTAGCTCTATTTTTTTAACAGAATCTATTTTAACTTTAATTTTAACTTTATCTTCTTTTTTCCTAGGATCTGGTGTTTCAATTTCTTTTTCTTCTCCTGCTTTCATTCCTATAAGAGCATCTTCTAAACCTTCTATATAATGGCCTTTTCCTAATACAATTCTATCTTTCTTCTCTGGGTCATTCTCTATGCTTATACAAGAAAAAGTAAACTCTACTAAGTCCTCTTTCTCTGCTTCGCTAGTTTTTTCTGAATATTTAGCTCTTGATTGTTGTATCCATTTTAAAGTATCTTCAACTTCTTTGTCTTCTACTGTTACTTCTTTTTTAGTAACTTTTACTGATTTTAAATCTGGCAACTTTATCTCTGGAAGAATTTCGTATTCCGCTGTAAAAACAAATGGATTGTCTTTTGCTATTTTAACAACCTCTACTTTTGGTTGAGAAATAACCTCCTCTTTACTCTCACCTAAAAATTTCATCCAATTTTCTCTGATTGCAATTTCTGCTGCTTCTGACATTACTCCATCTGGACTAATTTTACCTTCAATTATACTTTGCGGAGCTTTACCTTTTCTAAATCCAGGCAGTTCTGCACCAGCTGATATTTCGCTTAAAGCTTGATTATAGTAATTGATGAATTCTTCGGCAGTTAATTCTATTTCTACCTTTTTTTTAGTTGTTGATGTTTCTTTTATTTCGTATTTCATTTTATTTTTCTTCATTAGTTTCTTCTTCTTCGTCAATATCAAGTTCTTCTTCATCATTATCTCCCTCTCCCTTGATATCTAACTTCCAGCCAGTTAGCTTTGCAGCCAACCTTACATTTTGTCCATCCTTACCAATCGCCAAAGACAATTGATCTTGAGGAACAATAACTGTTGCTGAATTATCTTCATGGGTTATAACATCTGATATTTTTGCTGGAGATAAAGCATTAAAGATAAACTTAATTGGGTCTTCGTCATATTCGATAATATCAACTTTTTCTCCTCCTAGTTCTGACATTACTGCAGTTACTCTTACTCCTCTCTGACCTACCATTGAACCAATTGGATCAATTTCTTCAGATTCTGAAACTACTGCTATCTTTGTTCTCGAACCAGCTTCTCTAGCAATTGACTTAATCTCTAATTGACCAGCCTGTATCTCAGGAACTTCAAGTTCAAATAATTTAGAAATTAATTTAGGATAACTTCTCGATAGTAAAATAATCGGTCCCCTTGGAGTTGTATCTACTCTTAGAATGTATAATTTTAATCTTTGTCCTTCTTTATAGAACTCCCCTCTTATCTGTTCTTCTCTTGGCAAAACCCCTAAAGACTTACCAATATCAAAATAAATATTTGAGCCTTCTATCCTCTGAACAATTCCTGAAACTATTTCCCCTTCTTTAGATTTATACTCTTCTAGAACAATTTCTTTTTCAGCTTCTCTAATCTTCTGTAAAACTACTTGTTTGGCTGTTTGAGCAGCAATCCTTCCAAAGTCTTCTTTTGTCTCAAGAGGAACAATAAGTTCTTCTCCTGGTTCTAATTTTATATCCTTCTTTTTCGCTTCTTCTATTAATAGATGCTTCTCTTCATTATATCTCACTCTCTTTTCTGATGATTCATCTTTTAAATCGTCTGGCTCTAATTCTTCTTCAGTTGGTCTATAACTTTTTTTAATCTTAAAAGTTTCTTCTTCCTCTTCTTCTGTTCTTTCAGGAATATAGACCATAGTGTCATCCACAACAAGCATCACTCTAGAAAAATCCATCTTACCATTTTTAGGATTAATTTTTGCTTTTATAACTTGCCCTCTTTTGGCATATTCTTTTTTATATGCCGAAGCTAAGGCATGCTCTACTGTCTCTATTATTTTCTCAGAAGATAATCCTTTCTCTTCTGATATCTGACCAATGGCCGATAGGAATGATTGAAAATCCATATTATATTTTAATTATTAATTATTAGTATTAAAAAGGTCGGAACCCTCCGACCAATCAAAAAACTTCTTACTCTTAGTGTATGTATATATTAACAGAACAAAAATAGTTGTCAAGTCTGAGTATTTAATATATTATATAAACATAAAATGATAGATATTAAATTAATCCCTAAAAAAGTTTTGTTCTGTATTGAGGAACTTCAAAAATCAAATTTTGAAGCATATATTGTTGGCGGATGTACAAGAGATTTATTGAGAGGAGCTTTACCCGCAGATTGGGATATTACAACTAATGCCACTCCCCTAGAAATTCAAAAGGTTTTCCTTGACAAAAACATTAAAACATTTTATGAAAATGATTTTGGCACGGTTGGAGTCGCCTTCCCTCTTAAAAACGAACATTTTGAAATTGTAGAGATAACTACATATAGAAATGAAGCTACCTATAGTGATAATCGTCACCCTGACAAAGTTACATGGTCAAAAACCATTAACGAAGACTTAAAAAGAAGAGATTTTACTATTAATGCTGTTGCTATTACCCTTAAAAACAACGATTTTGAAATTATTGACCTTTTTGATGGGCAAAAAGACCTTAAAAGCAAGATTATTCGCACAGTTAACGATCCAAACGAGAGATTTCACGAAGATGCTTTAAGAATGATGAGAGCAGTTAGATTTGAAACTACCCTTGGGAACGAATGGATTATTGAAAAAAACACTGAAAAAGCCATTAAAGATAATGCTAAGCTACTAGAAAAGATATCTCAGGAGAGAATAAGAGATG
>JBBABL010000069.1:0-2881 GCA_041657645.1 Minisyncoccota bacterium | reverse complement strand
AAATATCGAGGTTCTTTACGATGATCGAAATAAAAATGCTGGAGAAAAATTTGCTGATGCTGATTTAATAGGCTTACCAATAAGAATTGTGGTTAGTAAAAAAACCATACAACAAGGAAGTTGTGAATTAAAAAAACGAACAGAATCTGAGGCTAAAATAATTCCTTTGCCGTTAATTTTTGATTTGATAATTTAAGTATAATAATTAAATAGTAACTATGAAACAACAAACAAAATTATAAGTTATAACAATGCTTATTGATTGGAGATATAATAGAAACCGACTTTTGTCGGTTTTTATTTTTATGGTATAATCAAAATATGAAAATAATTAAAGAAATAAGAGAAAAAGATGTTGGGCTAAACGAAGAAGAAAGATTTGATAAGCCATATCTTCTTAGAAAAGCATCCAGAGCAGTGGTTTTTAATGATAACAATGAGATTGCTTTTCAATTTGCCTCTAAGCATAAATACTATAAGCTTCCTGGAGGAGGAGTTGAAAAAGGAGAAACAATAAAAGAAGCCCTTAAAAGAGAAGTGTTGGAAGAATCAGGATGTGAAATAGATATAACTGATGAGGTTGGTATTATTATTGAATATAGAAATAAGTTTGATACATTACAGATATCGTATTGTTTTTTAGCTAAAGTTATTGGAGGAGTAGGAAGTCCTGAATATGAAGAAGCAGAGATTGATGAAGGGTTAACGCCAATGTGGGTCCCAATAGAAAAGGCGATTAAGTTAATTGAAGAAACTGATACAGACAATTACCAAGGCAAGCTTATAAGAGTAAGGGATTTATTATTTCTCAAAGAAGCTTTTAGATTAATTAATAAAAGAGAGCACAATTAAAAATATCAAAATGTTATTTCAAGATAGGCTTTATGGAGAGATTGAGATTAAAGATAATATTATCTTAGATTTGATTAATTCTAAAGCAGTTCAAAGACTAAAAAATATTGATCAAGCAGGTTATTATTTCCCATATGATGAAAACTATAATCAAATTACAAGATTTGAACACTCTCTTGGATGTTTTTATCTTTTAAGAAAATTTAATGCATCTATTGAAGAACAAATCTTTGGGCTTATACACGATGTTTCTCATTCGGCTTTTTCTCACTGTATAGACTATGTCTTAGACGGCGATCAAGAAAAGCAAGATATACAGGATAGTATTTTTAAAGATTTTATTTATAAAACAGACATCCCTGAGATTATTAATAAACATAATCTTAATTTAGAATACATTTTAGATGAAAAGAACTTCTTGCTTCAAGAAAATAATATTCCTGACCTTTGCGCAGATAGAATAGATTATTCTCTAAGGACTTTAATCTCTTTAAACATGACAGAAAAAGAAGATGTTTTAGATATACTAAACAAAATAAAATCAGAGAATAATAGGTGGTTTTTTGAAGATGTTGAGATTGCCAAAAAATATGCAAAACTTTTTTCTGATTTAAATAAAAAACATTATTGTGGCCAAAACTCAGTAACTATGTTTAAAAGAGTGGGTGATTATTTAAAATATGCTATTAAGAATAATTATATTAATGGAGATGATTTGTACACGGATGATTCTCAAGTAATAGAAAAGATTAATAAGCATCTTAATGATTCCGAATTAGAAATATTGTGGAAGGCGATGGATAATGGAAAGCAATTGATTTTTAGTAAAGAAAATGATTTTGATTTAGAAATATCTTGTAAGTCAAGAATAATTGACCCGCTAATTAAAATTAATAATAATTTAGTTCACCTGTCAGAGATTGATAATGAGTGGGAGAAACATTTAAAAGAAGAATTAAAACCTAAGAGGTATTTTATTAAAAATATTGAAAAATAAATTATGAATTTACTTTTAACATCAATGAGTTGGAAAGAAAACGAAGAAATTAAAAATGAGTTTTTTGTCCTAACAAATAAGATTCCTTCAGACATTAAAATTCTTTTTGTTAATACTGCCAAAAAAGGAGATTATGAATGGGGATATGCGAAAGGGAATATAGAAGAATTAAAAGAGGCTGGAATCAAAGAAGATAATATTATAATTGTAAACTTAGATAAAAAAATAGAAGAAAATGATTTAAAAAATATTGATATAGTCTATGTTTGCGGAGGAAACACATTCCATTATTTATATAAAATTAGGAAAATAGGTCTTGATATCAAAATTAAGGAATTGGTTGAAGCGGGAGCAAGTTATTTTGGAATGAGTGCAGGTGGCATATTAGCAGGACCAAAGATAGATATTGCTCAAATTTGTGACGGAGATACTAATGACATAAATCTCCAAGACTTAAAAGGGCTTCAATTAACTAATATAATTATACTTCCTCATTATTTGCCTACTTATGAAGATGAAATAAAGGAATTTGAAGATAAGAATGATTGTAAAGTTATTAGATTAACTGATAAGCAAGCCTTATTAATTAAAGAGGGTAATCAAAAAATCATATGTTAGACAATATTTTACTTTATATTCTTATAACCTTCGCTGTGATTAATATAATTACTTTCTTTGTGATGCTGGTTGATAAGAGAAAAGCAATCAATTCCTCAAATAAAAGAATTCCAGAGGGTAAGATATTTTTTGCAGCAACTATGCTTGGCGCCCTTGGGGTTTATATGGGAATACTTATTTTTCATCATAAAAATAGGAAGTGGTATTTTTTAATTGGAATGCCAATCTTAATAATACAGAATATATCATTAATTTATTTAGCTTACCTGTTCTTAATAAAAACCATATAATATTAAGGTTATTTATGTTATAATGACCTGCGTTTAATAAATTAATTATATAAATATGGAAAAAGTAGCTGTTATTGTTTGTAATTTTGCCTCGTTTGATGAAGAAGTAATTAAAAATTATGGG
>JBBABL010000068.1:0-3056 GCA_041657645.1 Minisyncoccota bacterium | reverse complement strand
TCTACTTTTTTTACTTTTTTAATATTTTTCTTTGCTTTTTTCTTTTGCACCCCCGCCTCTACTTCATTATTAGTTGCAAGAATAGTAATTCTAATATCATTCTTAAACTTTACATTTTGGGTTAATCCAAATATTATTTTTGCATTAGGCGAAAGACTACTTATCTTCTCACTAATTTGAGAAAGCAATTGAAGAGAAAGACTTTTTCCTGCCTCAACATTAAACATAACGCTGTCTGCATTTTCAAAAGGATATTCAAGAATGGGACTATTTAATAAGGCATTTGTAATTTCTTCAGCACTATTAGTTGATTTAGCTTTAGCAAAATTAAGATAAGCTTTTTTCTTTTTTCCTTCAATAATTGTTCTTATATCTGCCCAATCTATATTAATTAATCCAGGCAAATATACCGTCCTTAATAATCCATCTAAAGATTCAGATAAATGATCGTTTAATAAGTTAAGAGAGTCGGTAAATGATATTTCCTCCTTAGTCATAGAAAATATCTTCTCGTTAGGAAGAACCATATATGCATTTATATTTTCTTTTATTTTCTCTATTGCCTTAAGGGAGGCATCCATTTTCTTTTTTCCTTCAAATAAGAAAGGAGTAGTAAATATTCCAATTACATCAAGATTCATTTCTTTAGCAATTTCTGTCAAAATAGGAGTTGCTCCTGTTCCTGTCCCTCCCCCTAAAGAAGATATAAATATGTATAAGTCCCTTTCTTCTTTAAAAACTTCTCTAAGTTTCTCAATATCCTCTTTTGCTGCTTTTTCTCCTATTTCAAAATTTCTTCCTGTTCCTAATCCTTTTGTTAAATTATTTCCAAAAGAAAAAGCCTTAATTGTCTTTGGTAAAGATGCTAAGGCTTGTTTATCAGTATTAACGGCAACAAAATCAATCTTTTGAGCTGAAAAATCTTTCAACTTCTTTGAAAGTTCAGAAACAATATTACCTCCTCCACCACCAATACCAACAATTCTAATCCGAATTCTTTTAACATTGCTTTCTTCTTGTTTTTTTTCTACTGGTTTTTTTGTTTTCATTTTGAATTATTATATACTTTTATTCTTCTATTTTCAACTTACTAGCAATTTCTTCTAATTCTTCATTGCTAACTTTAATAGATTTAAAATCAACATTATCTCCTGTCTTTCTTGGTATAACATGGAAATGACAATGAAAAATAATCTGTCCTGCAGATGAACCACTATTATTGAATATATTGACTCCGTCGCAATCAATCACCTCTTTCATTCTTTGAGCAATTTTCTTTGAAACCAATATAATTCTTTTTAAATATTCTTCTTCTATATCAAATATATCTTTATTATGTTTTTTAGGGACAATTAAAGTGTGCCCTAGCGAAGTTGGATTAATATCCAAAAAAGCAAAAACTAAATCGTCTTCATATATCTTATATGAAGGAATTTCTCCTTTTACTATTTTACAAAAAATACAATCTTCCATTTTTAATCCTTAAATCCAAAGAAAAAGAATAGTGCAAAAATTGCAAAGAATGATAAAGAAAATCCAGGAATTATCCCTAAAAGACCGAATATACCTAAAAATCCTAATTTCCATATATCATCATTCTCTTTGGTTATTAGATATTCCATTATTGAATACACAATTAAAACACCTGAAATTAAGAATGCTAATAGGAATAATCCACGGAAAAATACATCTATAAAAAACATTGAAAAAAGAAGGGACATAATTCCTATTGAAAAGAGTATAAATATTATTTTTGTTTTATTAATCATATATTTTTTATTACTTATTTGTCTTAATTGTATCATTCTGCAACATTTTGTGCAACAAAAAACACCCGAGTGGGTGTTTATCTTCTTCTTCTGCTATGGAAAGATTTAAAGCGACGGCCAGGTGCCTTACGATTATTAATTGGCTCCAATCTGGCATGTTCTTCAAGCTTGAACTTCTTATTAATAAGATTTTCAATATCTCTAATATTCTTTAATTGATTAGGTGTGGCAAGAGAAATTGCTTTTCCTTTTTTTCCTGCTCTAGCTGTTCTACCTATTCTGTGGACATAGTCAGAAGAAACATCAGGTAAGTCATAGTTTATAACAAGCTCAATATCTTTAATATCAAGTCCTCTTGCAGCAACATCAGTTGCAACCATTATCCTACTTCTTCCAGTTTTAAAAGATTCTAAAGATCTCTTTCTTTGACTAAGAGATAGATCAGAATGAATTTCAGTTGCTCTGTTTCCATTTACAACCAATCTCTTCTTAATGTTTTTAACTCCGAATCTAGTTCTAACAAAAATTAAAACTGAACCAGTGTTTTCTTTGATTACTTTTTCTAAATAATCAAACCTATCTCCAGCCTTTAAAACTACCATTTCCTGAGAAACATTTGCTGCAGTAGTTCCCTGCGGAGCAACTTCTATCCTGATAGGAAGCTTTAAGTATTTTGCTGCTAGTCTTGTAATTTCAGATGGCATTGTAGCTGAGAAAAGCATTGTTTGCCTCTCTTTAGGAACACTCTTAAGTATTTCCTCAATCTGAGGCAAAAATCCCATATCAAGCATCATATCAGCTTCATCTAAGACAAGTGTCTTTATTTGATCTAATTTAATTGATTTTCTTCCAATATGATCAATAAGTCTTCCTGGCGTAGCAATAATTAAACGAGGTTTTTTTCTTAATAGAAAGAATTGTTTTCCAATATTTTCCCCTCCGATAAGAGTAGCGGAATTAAAATTAAAGTGTTTAGCAATCTTTTTAATACTTTCTTCTACTTGAATTGCTAATTCACGAGTAGGAACAATTATTAATGCTTGTCCCTGTTCTAATATTAGTTTCTCAATAATAGGGATTCCGAAAGCGAATGTTTTACCTGTTCCTGTTTGGGCAATTCCAACAATATCTGAACCCTTTAAGGCAACTGGTATTGCTTGTTCTTGAATTGGAGTTGGTTTACTAAAACTCAGCCCTTCTAATACCTTAAGTATAGACGGACTAACTCCAATATTAGAAAATTTTAACTCTAACGATTGAGAATCTGTTTGTTCTTTTGTTTGTGTA
>JBBABL010000067.1:0-3074 GCA_041657645.1 Minisyncoccota bacterium | reverse complement strand
AAACCCTTTTTCTGCTAATAATTGCTTTGCCTTTTCAGAAACATTTATCTTAATTTCTTTCTTTTCTAATCTTTTTTGAACCTTCTTTAATTCTAAATCAACAATTTGTTTAATTTCTTCTGCCCCTAAGTAATCAAATATAACAATCTCATCAATCCTGTTGATAAACTCTGGTCTAAACTTTTCTTTAAGAGCATCTTGAACTTTACTTTTCAATCCTTCTTTTTTGCTTACTTTTGCATTATCAACAAAACCTAAAGGAGCTTCTTTGGCAATAATATCTGAACCAATATTTGAAGTCATAATCAAAATTGTATTCTTAAATGAAACTACCCTACCCTTAGAATCAGTTAGTCTTCCATCTTCTAAAACTTGTAGTAATATATTGAATACTTCGCTGTGAGCTTTTTCAACTTCATCTAAAAGAATTACGCTGTATGGTCTTCTCCTTACCTTATCAGTCAATTGTCCCCCTTCATCATATCCAACATATCCAGGAGGGCTTCCAATCATTTTAGAAACATCAAACTTCTCCATATACTCAGACATATCTACTCTAATCATTGCGTCTTCATCATTAAACAAAAACTCAGCTAAAGCTTTGGCTGTCTCAGTCTTACCTACTCCCGTTGGTCCTAGGAACATAAAGGAGCCCAGTGGTCTTCCCTCTTCAGATATTCCTGCTCTTGAACGCCTAATCGCGTTAGAAACGGCTTTAATAGCTTCTTCTTGATCAACAACTCTCTTTCCTAGCTCCTTTTCCATTTTCTCAAGCTTGTATGCTTCAGATTCTAAAAGCCTTGTAACGGGAATGCCTGTCCAACGAGAAACAACCCGAGATATTTCTTCTGGTCCAATTTCTTGTTTTAGAATTGGGTTTTGTTTTTGTAATCTTACTATCTTATTCTCTTGTTTCTTTAATTTAGAGAATAATTCAGGTAATGTTCCATACTTTATTTCTGCTACTTTCTGTAAGTCTCCCTCTTTTAGCAAATTTTCCAATTCATATTTATTTTTCTCTATTTCTTCCTTAAGGCCTCTAATATTATATATTGTTTCCTTTTCTGTGTTCCATCTTATCGAAAATGTCTTTGCTTTATCTCCGTATTCAGCCAGCTCCCTATTAATAATCTTTTCTCTCTTCTCTAAAGATTCTTTTTCTTTAGGTGTTGGATTTAGAAGTTCCTTTTTAATTGCTTCTCTTTCAATTTCTCTTTTCTGAATTTCTTTTTTAAGGTCTTCTAATTCGATTGGGTTTGATTCTATCTCTAGTCTTAATGCTGAAGAAGCTTCATCCATTAAATCAACAGCTTTATCAGGTAGGAATCTATCGGTAATATATCTAGAAGAAAGCTCTGCCGCTGCAACAAGAGCCGAGTCCTTAATTTTTAAACCATGATGAAGTTCGTATTTTTCTTTAATACCTCTTAGTATCGAAACAGTATCCTCAACTGTTGGTTCAACAACATATATTGGCTGGAATCTTCTTTCTAGTGCAGCATCTTTTTCGATATACTTCTGATATTCTTTTATTGTTGTCGCACCAATTGCTCTTAACTCTCCTCTTGCTAAGGCAGGCTTTAGTAAATTAGATGCATCAACTGCTCCTTCGGCAGAACCAGCACCAATTATAGTATGAAGTTCATCAATAAATAATAGATATTGTCCCTCTTTTTTCTTAATTTCTTTAAGAAGCAATTTAATTCTTTCTTCAAATTCACCTCTAAATCTTGTTCCTGCAATTAAAGCACCTAAGTCTAAGCTAACGACTTCTTTGTCTTTTAGACTTTCTGGTACTTCTCCTTTAATTATCCTCTGAGCTAATCCTTCAACAATAGCTGTCTTACCTACCCCTGATTCTCCGATTAAAACTGGGTTGTTCTTTGTCCTTCTTGAAAGAATTTGCATCAACCTTCTTATCTCATCATCTCTTCCAACTACTGGGTCAAGTTTTCCTTTTTTAGCTAAATTAGTTAAATTCCTTGTATATTTTTGTAAAATTTTCTGTTTGGCTTCAGGATTAGGACTAGTAATTCTTTCCCCTCCTCTTAAGTTATTAAATACTTTTTGAGCTGAATAGTATTCTATCTTTTCATCTCCTGATATTGAACGAGCCTTACTTAATATTTCATTAGCTAGTGTTTCTGAGTTTAAAATCGCCAAGAAAAGATGTTCTAAAGAAACAAAATCATCGTTCATGTTAATAGATTCTTCGCGAGCCTTGTCTAATATTAAAGCCATATCCTGAGTTAAGAAAAATTGACCCATTGGATGCCCTGGCGAAGCTGAAGGTATTCTATTTAAAGCTCCTATTATTTTCTTATGTAAATCATCTATATCAATATTAATTTTATCTAAATAGCTTAAAACAATATTATCTTTATCTCCAATAATACTCAAAAGAAGGTGCAACGCATCAATATGTTGTTGTCCCATTTCTCTCGCTATATTTTGAGCATTCATAATTGCTCTTTGTGCTTTGTTTGTAAAGTTAATTCCCTCCATATTACTTTAATTTTATCTTAAATAACAAAAAAAGTCCATTAACGGGCCCCTTCTACGAATAAGGAATGAGGATGTTAGTCCTAAGCTTTTAAAAAGCTTAAAACTAACCGTTACTATTTCGTTATGCCTTCTTTGCATGCTAAGGGCATATTTCCCGCTTCCTTAATTTTTTCTCCCCTAGAGAAGAAAAAATTATTAAATGTACCAAGAGAAATATATCATATAGATTAAAATAAATCAAAAAAAATCCTATAACATTTTGTTATAGGATGGATTCGAAATTTCTTTCAGGAATCCTTATTTCGAAACGAACACCGTTCGTTCCATTTTCGATTACTGTACCTTCAATCATATTGACTATTTCTCTTACGAAAAACAATCCGAGGCCAGTACCGTGACCGTATCCCTTCTTAAAGATACGCTCCTTTTCATTTAATGGAACTCCGACACCATCGTCTTCGTAGACGATTAAAAGTTCCTTATCCTCTACTTTCGCCCCAATTTTTACATTTGGGAACTCCTTTTTTGAATACTTCATTGTATCTCCAATAAAGTTTTCAAAAACCAAT
>JBBABL010000066.1:0-3198 GCA_041657645.1 Minisyncoccota bacterium | reverse complement strand
CTACCTTCTGCTTTAGGGCTTTATTGGATAGTTACAACAATAATGACAATATATCAACAAAAGCAAATATTAAAAGAGAAAAATGATTAATCAAGAAGAACTAAAAATAATTGAAGAAACTGTTATAGAGTTTTTTAACAAAGGCGGATTTAATATTGAATCAGAAATAAAAGCAGAAGAAGATCTTTTAACTGTGAATGTTAAAACAAGCGAAGCCAATAATTTAATAGGAAAACAAGGGCTTGTTTTAGCAGACATTCAACTTATTTTAAGGAAGATAATAAAGAGAAAAATAAACGAAGACTTCTATATCAACATTGATATAGATAACTATAAAAAAAATAAAGAAAATTACTTAAAAGATCTTGCTTGGAATATTGCTGACGAAGTTTTAAAGACTGGTAGAGAAAGAGAGATTCCTCTTGTATCTTCGTTTGATAGAAGAATAATACATATTGAGCTAGAACAAAGAAACGACGTCTTTACAGAAAGCGTCGGAGAGGGAGAAGAAAGAAAGATAGTTGTAAAGCCTGCTAAGTAAGCAGGTTTTTTGCTTCTTTTATTCTTGATATTTCTTCAGGGCTTGTTGTAATAATTTGATCTTCAGTATATGAAGCCATAATTCTAATGGCAACGTGTTTTTGTCCTGCGAAGAATATACCTTCCCCTACTGGAGTTTCTAATAGTAGGAATTTTTCTTGTTCAGTCAAAGTAAAAGTATGTTGAATTAAATCAATTGTTGCTGGACTTTGTTTTAATAATATTTGAATTGATGAGTTGGTAATAATTGGTTTCCCATATTCAGACTTCATAAAATCAGAAACATCTTGAGTGATAGTTGTGACTCCTAACCAGTATTTTCTTGCTCTTTTACAAATACCGAACAAGAACGATGCTCCATCTTCAGTTCTCATCATCCACCAAGCCTCATCTATAATAAGAAGTCTTTTTTTAAGAGTTGTTCTTGCGGTGTTCCAGATATAACGCATGATAATAAACATAGCCATCGGTCTTAGTTCATCTTCCATATCTCTAATACCAAAAACAACTAAATTTTTATCCATTGCAATATTAGATTTTTGATTAAAGAAAGAAGCAAAAGTTCCTTTAGTAAACTTTCTTAATCTTTCTACTAATGAATCAGCGCCTTCCATTGTTTCTAATACAGATTCTAGGTCAGACATTATAGGAACATTATCAGCCCATGTTTTAGGGTCTGAGTTAGCAGTAATATCTTTAGCGGCATAAGTTTCTGATAATGCTTGATCCATAATAGCATCTTCTTCAGGGGTTAATCCGCCAAGCATAATTCTCATTAATCCAACAAGGTTTATAATATTAGATCTTAAAACATCGTCAGTTGATTCGTCTTCTCTTGGCTCAGGAAGGTCAAAAGGATTAACATGGCTTTCAGAACTTAAAGATATCTTAAAGAATGAGCCATCTACCGACTCTGCGAGCGTCTTATACTCGTTCTCAGGGTCTAAAATGATACAATCAGTTCCCATCATCAAAGATCTTAATATCTCTAGTTTAACGGCATATGATTTACCAGAACCAGACTTAGCGAAGATAACCATATTGGCATTTTCCATACTAAATCTATCAAATAAAACAAGCGAATTGTTATGTTTATTTATTCCGTAAAGTATCCCTTCGTTTGAACTTAAGTCAAAAGATATGAATGGGAAAATACTTGATAATGGAGCAGTATTTAAAGTGTTGTGAATTTGTAATAAATCACTACCATAAGGGAAAGACGATATTAGCCCTTCTTTTTGTTGGTAAAGAGCAGGTTTAATATATATTAAACGAGACTCTAGAGTTGATCTTAATGTAGTCTCAATATTTTCTAATTCTTTAAGGCTGTCAGCATATACAGTAATATACAATCCAAATTTGAACATTTTTTCTTGAGCTGTTTGTAGTCTTCCTCTTAAATCTTCTAAGTCTTGATAGGCTGTCTCTAGCGCTGGGTCTCTGATTAATCCCTTTTCTTCTCTCTCCATTATTTCTGCTTGAACCTCAGTAACACTTTTTCTTAGTTGTTTTAAAATACTTCCTGTCTCAATTGGATGGAAGAAGAAAGAAATATCAAGAGGAATATCCATATTTATAATCGGAGAAAGCCAGCCAGTAGTTAAATATCTAGGGTAAGAAAAAACAAAATAAGTTTTTGCTAATTTTTCTTCTAACTTAACATAACTTGGATATATCTCAACTGAAGCTGGAGCAATAATGTCCAAAGCTGAGGTAGTTTCCCTATCCATGTATTTTTCTTTTCCTTTTTTACTATTAAATAATCCCATATTATATTATAACTTCAGGTGGTAAATCAGGATAATATCCTAATTCTGCCTGATTAACGTGATGCAATCCCCATAATAATTCTATTAATTCTTCAGAGCCTAAATTAGCAGACTTTAATCCGCATCTTCTAATTCCCAAAGAAACATATTCCATTCTTTGCCATAATTGATATTTTCCTGTTTGAAATTTCTTTTCTGTTAGTCCAGAGCCTTTTCCAGGGAGACCTGTAATTTCAAGCATTGGGAAATAAGGGACAACAATATAAAATTTCTTAGTCATAATAGAACCAGTTGAAACAATCTCTTCAATAAATGCTCTGTATTCAGAAGTCTGTATCTTTAATAGTTCATTTTGTTGTTTTTCTTCTAGTTCTTTAATTTTTTCAATATATCCAGTGATATTCACTTTTCTAGAATTAACAATTATTTGGCAAGAAAAATCAAGAGAGTTTAAAAAGTTTTGAAACTGATAGATAATAGCCATTTGTTCCTCTTCTGATTTTAAAGCAAAGTTCAAAGAAGAAACTAAAAGAACTCCTTTTAAGGATTTATCTTTTTGAACCATTATCCCCTCTCTTATTTGTTCAACTGGTATAAATTGTTGAGATGGAAATTTTGCCATTTTATTTCTCGAAATCAATCTGCTTAATTAAATTTTCTATTTTCCCTTCATCTTTCATTTTTAGAGGAGATTTTATTTCTTCAACATTATTTATTTCTCTTCTTTCTCTTTCTGTTGATAGATATATTGGGGATTGTTTTCGCCTCCAAAGATATAGGCGTGGGTTAGCACTAAAATTAGTCCAATTCTTAATTACAGTTGGTAGTGATTGCCCTTCTACCTTATAAAAAGAAATTGTTAGGGCAGCGCCTGTTAATATAGCGGCCA
>JBBABL010000065.1:0-3253 GCA_041657645.1 Minisyncoccota bacterium | reverse complement strand
TAATTTTATGGGAGAAGATGTTGGTTCTAAAAAAGGTAGAACTTTTACCTTAGAAGTAATGGATTTTATGAGAGATGTTCTTGTAAGATATCAAAAAGAAACTAATAATATATATAACTTAGAAGCTACTCCAGCAGAATCAACATCATACAGATTAGCTCAAAAAGATAGAAAGCTTTATCCTGATATTATAGCATTAGGAACAAAGAAAGTTCCTTATTATACAAATTCAACACAGTTACCAGTAAATTATACAGATGATATTTTTGAAGAAGTTAAGCTTCAAGATGATATCCAATGTAAGTATACAGGTGGAACAGTAGAGCATATCTTTATTGGAGAAGAGCTATCCGATATTGAAACTGTAAAATCATTAGTAAGAAGAATATTTGAAAAGAATAAATTGCCATATATTACAGTTACACCGACATTCTCTATTTGTCCGACCCATGGATATATTGCGGGAAAGCATTTTAGTTGTCCAAAGTGTGCGATTGAACAGCCTTGTGAAGTTTACTCAAGAGTAGTTGGTTATTTAAGGCCGGTCTCTCAATGGAACGAAGGAAAACAACAAGAATTTAAAGACAGGAAGGAATTCAAAAAAGCATTGTTTAAAAAATAAAAAAATATGAAATGTCATGATTGTGAAAAAGAAATGATAACTGAGGGGGAAGAAATAAAGAATGGAAAAGCTTTGAAGTATATTTTGCCTTCAGGAGAAGAAAAGATAGTTTTTAAATGTAATGAGTGTTTTGAGAAAGATAAAAGCTTAAGAAATTATCAAGACACAGAAGTCTATTCAAGAGTTGTCGGCTATTTGAGGCCAGTTTCTCAATGGAATGAAGGAAAACAACAAGAATTTAAAGACAGGAAGGAATTTACAGCATGAAAATCGGCGGTTTACAAAAAGTTACTTTGATAGACTATCCAGGCAAGATAGCTTGTACAGTTTTTACTTCAGGCTGTAACTTTAGGTGTCCTTTCTGTTATTCAAAAGAATTAGTATTACCAGAAGAAATTAAAAATCATCCTCTTATTTCAGAAGATGATTTTTTTACCTTTCTTAAGGGGAAGAAAGGATTATTAGACGGTTGTGTTATTTGCGGAGGAGAGCCAACAATTCATAATGACGAACTAGTTGATTTTTGCAAGAAAATTAAAGATATGGGATTTTTGATTAAGCTCGATACTAATGGTAGTAATCCCGAAGTAATTAGAAAATTAATCTATTTAGTTGACTATATTGCTATGGACGTAAAGGCACCTTTGATAAAAGAAAGGTACGAGGAAATGGCAGGGATAGATTGTCTTTCAAAAATCAAAGAATCAATAGAAGTTATTAAAAGTTCAGGTGTTGATTATGAGTTTAGAACAACAATAACCAATCATTCAGTTGATGATATTATAAGTATAGCGGAATATATTAGTCCTGCAAAAAAGTATTTCTTACAACGCTTCGTAGGCGAAAAAGAAACTATTTCAGGAGAAACATTTCATTTCAAAGAAGAAGATTTTGAATTGATTGAAAAAAATATTAAAAACCTTTTTGATTTATTTAAAATAAGATAATGCTTCCTCTATATGATAAAAATAAAAGAAAGGGTCCGGTTCCTTGGACAACAGCTATTTTAATTTTTTTAAACGTATCATTTTTCTTTTTTTCTCTTTCCTACCCAAACCTTTCTTTTTATTACTTTACTCTAGAAAATATTTGGAATGGGATGTTATTTACAATTATTACCTCTATTTTTTTACATGGAAATTTTTGGCATCTTATTATTAATATGTGGTTTCTTTGGGTCTTTGGTCACAACTTAGAAACAAAAATGGGTCATTTTAAGTTTTTATTATTTTATCTAATTTGTGGAATTTGTGGATCAATATTATTCGGACTATCTTCAGAATCAACCCTTATTGGAGCCTCAGGTGCTATCTCTGGGCTCTTGGGAGGATATTTAGTATTATTCCCCAAGAATAAGATTAAGGCACTGTTTCCGCCTATATATTTGCCTGCAGTAATTTATATTTTTATCTGGTTTGTTTTTCAGTTATTCTCTATGGGGCAGATAGATTCTTCAGTAGCTTATTTTTCACACATTGGTGGATTTGTTGCGGGAATACTTTTAGCTAAGAAATTATGAGTGATAAAATAATCATTTTTTTATTAAGTTTTATAGGAGGCATCTGTTTTGCCTCTTATTTTTTTTCTTTTGCTATTTTAGGATTTATTTTATCTATTTTAATTTTACTTTTTCATAATAAAAAAGCACTTATTATTTGTCTTTGTGTTTTCTTCTTTTCCTTTGGAATGTTTCGTGTTGAAAATGAGGTAAGAGAAATAAATCAAAACTCTTTAATCTCTCTTCATGAAAAAGAAGTTTCTTTAGTGGGAATTATTTCTAAAGAAATTAGAAGGGGTTATGACAAAACACAGATTACGGTAGATATTATTGATAATGATAAATTTATTGGTAAGGTTTTAATTTATACTAACAAATATTCTTTATATGAATATAGGGATAAGATAAAAATACAAGGAATAATAAGGATACCTCAAAAACTAGATAATTTTGATTATCAGGGTTATTTAGCAAAAAGTGGAGTTGTTGCAACTATTGCATATCCTGAAATGGAGGTAATTGAGAAGAAGTCTTTTTCTAATATTTTTCAAAAAATAACATATTCAATTTATAAACAGAAAGATAAGTGGGCAGAAAATATTAGAGAAAGGCTACCATATGGTTTAAGTCCCAGCATGGAAGCAATGATTCTAGGGAACGACAGCATGAGTAAAGAATTTAAAGAAAAATTAAGTATTAGTGGGCTTAGTCATGCGATAGCAATCTCAGGGTCACACATTGTTCTTTTTTCGGCAATGATTTTTTGGCTACTATTAAATATTGGATTATGGAGGAAGCAAGCCTTAGTTGTTTCTATCGTCTTTACTTTATTCTATATCTTTTTAACGGGAATGCCCGCCTCAGGTGTTCGTTCAGGTATAATGATGAGTCTTATGTTTTTAGCAGAAATATTTGATAGGAAAGCTTTTAATCTTAGAACAATTGTTATTGCTTTAGGAATAATGTTGATTTTTAATCCATTGCTTTTAAAGTATGACTTGGGATTACAACTTTCATTCTTAGCAGTTTTAGGAATTATATTAATGAGCCCTGTTTTTAACAATTGGCTTTCTTTTATAAAATGGAAATATATAAGAGAAATTTTGTCAGTTACTTTTTCTGCACAAATATTT
>JBBABL010000064.1:0-3325 GCA_041657645.1 Minisyncoccota bacterium | reverse complement strand
AGTTTTGTCTGGTCACTCTAAGCCGTGCTCGGCCGAGCAATAGGCCAGCTCGTCTGTTTTTCTTGCCAGAAAAACATGACCCTGCTGTTCGATTCCTAGACGTAAGCAAAGCAGTTTGCTTACTTCTCAGAGCAAATAAAAAAGCCACGAAAGTGGTTTTTTTATTTGCTGTGTATCCTGAACAAAATCCGAACTTTTTTCCAAAACAATCCTGATTCAGAATTCTAAAAAAAGGACTCGGCAGGGCGAAACAATTTTTCTGGGGTTTTGGATTCGCCCTGCCTCGGCTAATGTATTCCCGCCCGCAGGAGTGGTCTGGGGAGGAATGCGGGCGGGATTTCGCTCCACATTTCTTTTCGGAATTCGGGGCGGACAAAAAGAGAAAAAAATGCTAAAATACACAAAGATGATAAATAAATATTTAAACAAAATTTTAAATATTGATTGTGTTGAGGGTTTTAAAAATTTACCAGACCAATCAATAGACATAATTTTTACTGATCCACCTTATGGATTAAGTAAAACAGGCATCCATAATGATGAAGATCTATCATTGTTCTATAAAACTCTTCCTGAATGTTATAGGGTTTTAAAAAATGATTCATTTTTTATTTCTTTTTTTAGCACAAAATTTTTACCAAAAATTTTTAAAAATAATCCTTTTAACTATCATTGGAATTTTATTTTATATTGTCCAGAAGGCAGAGTTTCTTCGTCAATAGGTTTTACAAAATATATGTCATGCGTTGTTTTTAAAAAAGGAAATCCAAAAATGACGAAGAAAGGTAAAGATATATTTGTAGATACACCAGGAAGAATGATTGAACCAGATGAGGGTTTTATTAATCACCCAACACCAAAACCAAAGACTTTTATAAAAGAATTATTATTTATGTTTTCAAAAGAGGGCGATATTGTTTTAGATCCATTTATTGGTAGTGGGAGTGTAGCTGTAGCTTGTAAACAATTAAATAGAAAATTTATTGGTTTTGAAATAGATAAAAATTATTGTAAAATAGCAGAAGAGAGACTAAAAAAGTTTTAATTATTATGGACAACAAACAAGAATTATTAGGTCAATATTTTACAAAAACAGAGATTGTGAGAAATTTACTCAGTATATTTTTTGGTTACAAAAAATATACCAAAGATTCTTTAATTCTCGAACCCTCTTTTGGAACGGGTAATTTCATTAATGAGTTAAATTTATTAGGTTATAAAAAAATTACAGGTTATGAAATTGATTCTGAGCTAACAAAGAAACCGAAAGATTTTTTTGAAGTATCTACAAATAATAAATTTGACATTATAATTGGAAATCCACCATTCACAAAATATAATTTAAAGGATAGCTATTATTATGCGTCAAAATATAGTGATTCAAAAATTAGTCCTAGTGAATATTTAAAAGATGAAGAAATTAAAGTAGATAAACAGAGAATAGAAAATGCGTTTATACTAAAATCAATAAAACATTTAAAAAATAAAGATTCTAGTATTGGTTTTGTTTTACCAATTTCATTTTTTATTAAAAATAAGAATAAAAATGCAAAAGAAGAAATAAAGAATAAATTTTCTACAATTATTATTTATCAAAATGATAAAGTGTGGTTTGATAGAAATATTCCTTGTTGTTTTGCGATATTTACAAACACAGAAAATCTAAAAAATAAAATCGTTGTTATTTATGAAAATGGGAAGAAAAATGAAAATGTTTTTGACATTTCAAATATTAATGAAGAATTAATTCCTCAGGTTATTTTTCATAAAAATCATGGTTTTATTAAAAACGAAAAAGGTGTTCCATTAAAGGATTATTTGAGTTCTATAAATATTAAAGTTAAGAAATCATTTAAAGAAAATAATGTCTCTGCAAAAAATATATTAGAGAAAAACAAAATTCCCGAAAACAAAAATATTTCAGATTATAAAATTGCGGTTGTTAGAGTCGGTAATTCAAGTGTAGGAAAATGCGGATTAATCAATGTAAAAGAAGACACCTTGAATGATATGTTTTATATATTTGATTTTAAAAAGGAATTTAATGAAAACAAAAATATAAAAGAATCTATTTGCAATAGTATAAATAATAATATTGAATATTTTAGAAATATAACTTGTAGAGTTGGAAGTAAATCAATTAAAAAAGAAAATATTTTTGATTTTAAGGTAGAGGTCTAATTAAAGTTGTTTCAATAAGACCTTTAATATTTCTTTGACATCAAAATTATGTCGCTTCGAACACATTGCAAATATTTTTAATAAATCAAATAAAACACCAACATTTTCTTTAGTAAAGGTATATATTAAGCTATCATCACTTGTTGAGGGCTTACCAAACAAATCTTTTCCATTTTCAAAAGAAATTATTGGAATACAAAAATAAACCATAGGTTGAACACCCGAGGCATATTGTTGTTTTTGAATTGATATTTCAATTTGAGTTTTATCTGTGGTTTCTACCATGAAAAGAGTAGGAAGTTTTATACTTGTTTCTTCAAAAGATATGCCATTTAATTTTATTTTTTTATCATGCTCAACCTCAATTTTCTTTTCATCTATGAAGTCAGAATAACCTTCAATCTCTGTCAATAAATCAGAAAGTTTATTTTTAGAAATCAAACCTATTTTAACAGAATCAAAAATTAACTCCGACAATTCGTAAGGATACTTAGTTTTATTATTTGCACCAACAAAAGTTATATCAGTTAGTTTTGTTTCTTTCTTACCAGCTTCCACGTCATTAACAATGGCGTCATACCCTATTTGCCACTCGAGATAAACATCCTTATTAAAATCATTGCCTCGTGTAGCAAAAGTATCTCCAAAATTTAAATTATTTTCCCTTGTCTTAAATCTAAATTTACCATCATTAGTGGCTCTTATATTTAATATTATTCTATCTTTTTCTATTTTATAATCCATATTATTTTATTAATTGATCAGTAGAAATACCCAGTGCTTTAGATATTTTTTCTATATTTGTAAGAGTAATATTCTTTTCAGCTCTCTCAATCATGCCAATATATGTTCGATGAACCTTAGCAAGTGAAGCTAATTTTTCTTGTGATAAACCAAGTTTAATTCTTTCATTACGAACTTTCTTGCCAAATTTTATAAGCACATCTTTTTTCATATTGATAACTCTAGTATACACATTTGCAATTTTTACCTCTACATACTATAGTTAGCATATGGATTTTGTCCGCCCCGAATTCCGAAAAGAAATGTGGAGCGAAATCCCGCCCGCATTCCTCCCCAGACCCCTCCTGCGGGCGGGAATACATTAGCCGAGGTTGAAATTTGGGGTGGGACCCAAATGAAA
>JBBABL010000063.1:0-3373 GCA_041657645.1 Minisyncoccota bacterium | reverse complement strand
AACAAAGTGAGGGGGTGTGTCAATAGCTATTGATTATTTTTCTCAAAATACTTCTTAAGGGCCTCTTTAAAAAAGTCTATATTTTCATTCTTAATTGTAAATCCTGCAGCAGGAGGATGTCCTCCATACATAGCTAAAAGTTCTTTACAACTATCCATTGCCTTAACAGCATCAGTTCCCTTAGGGACTCTTACAGTTCCTCTGCTTTCTTCTTCTCCTTTTCTATATATAAAGACTGGTTTATTAAAAAAATTGCATAATCTTGAAGCTACTGCACCCAAGTATTCCCCTTTCCAGAAATAAGAACCACCAAAAATTATATTATCATCTTCCTTCGAAAACTTTTCAATTAATTCATTTGTTAATTGAGCAACCTCTCTTTGTTTTTTATTACTCTCATCAATTAATTCTCTTGCAGTTTCAGTACATTTATCAAAGTCATTTTCTAATAAGAATAGGTATGTTTTGTGAACATAATCATTCATTGAAGAGGAGTTTAAGGCGCTATTTACTTTTGAAACCATGTCTCTCTTAGAGGTAAAGTCCATTGGATTTAAAATTGAGAAAATTGCTCTAATTGAAGGCCTGTTACTCATCTCTATCTTTTTTAATCCCTCCTCTATCCATTCTTTATTTTCTCCTTCTTCAATCATCATATCTGATATTGTTCCTAAGGCTACTAGTTCTAAAAAACTTTCTCGAAGCATTGGAGACATCTTATCTTTTAGTATTTCCTCGGCTAATTTAAAGGTTAGTCCAACATTAGCATATTCTTTAAATAGGGTTTCATCTCCTTCTTGTTTAGGAGCAACAACTATTTCAGCATCAATAGGAACCCCTCCTAATGCTTTATGATGGTCAACGACAATAATAGAAAAACCGCTTTCTTTAGCGTTTTTAATTTCTTCAAAATTAGTAATTCCACAATCTAGAGTTATAATTAATCCTTTGTTTGTTTTAGACTTTATAAATTCTAGCGCCTTAGAGTTTAGTCCGTGTCCATCGTTACGCATTGGAGAAAAAGCAAGAATATCATTATCTTTAGAAATATTATCAATAGTTTCTTTTAGAACAATCATTGAGGATATTCCATCCATATCCGAATCTCCATATATTATAATCCGTTCTTTGTCTTTCGCCGCTTTTATTATTCTTTCTGCCGCTTTTTCAATATTTTTAATCTTCATAGTCTAATGCCTTTATTCCCGGTAATTCCTTTCCTGATATAAAATCAAGCATTGCCCCTCCACCTGTTGAGATATGATCAAATTGATCCTCAATGCCAAGTTCCTGAATTGCTTCTACTGTCTCGCCTCCTCCAACTATTGAAAAAACATTACTATTGTTTTGTCCTATCATTTTAGCAATTTCTATTGTCCCTTTATTAAACATTTCTTTTTCAAAATATCCAAGTGGGCCATTCCAAATTATTGTTTTAGCATCTCTTAATATTGTCTTGTATTTTTCAATTGTTTCTGGTCCAATATCATATATTTCTTCTTCGCTTCTAACATTTCCAACTCCTCCAACCCTTAAATATTCTTCATCAAAATTAGATAATCCCATTAATCCGTCTATCGGTAATTGAAGCTTTGGATCAAAAAGATCAACTTCTTTTGATATTTCTATTAATTCCTCATCCTCAGAAGTCATTAAGTCTTTAACATAAATACCTTTTGAAGTAAGTAAAGTATTGGCAACCCTTCCTCCTAAAAGTAGATAGTCTGATTTTTGGAGTAAATTCTTAATAACTTTTATCTTAGTAGATGCTTTGATTCCACCAATGATTGAAACAAGTGGTCTTTCAGGTTTAACTAAAGCATCAGACAATATCTTAATTTCTTGCTCTAATAATAATCCAGGGAAAGATGGCAATAGCTTAGGAACTCCTACTATTGATGCATGATTTCGATGACAGACTCCAAATCCATCTTGAACAAAAATATCTCCAAGTCTTGCAAGACTTTTAGAAAAATCTTCATTATTTTCTTCTTCTCCTTTGTAAAATCTTAAGTTTTCTAAAATTACAACCTCCCCTTCTTCCATTTTTCTAATTTCTGCTTCAACTTTTCTTCCAATTGTATCATTAATAAACTTAACCTTTCCTCCTATTAACTGCCACAATCTTCTTGCTACCGGCTTAACTGAATATTGTAAATCTCTTTTTTTAGGTTGTCCTAAATGAGTAATTAGTATAATTTTGGCGCCATTTTCTCTTAAATAATTTATAGTAGGTATAAATTTTTTAATTCTAAAGTCATCAGCAACGATTCCATTTTTTATTGGCACATTAAAATCACACCTAACTAAAACTTTTAATCCTTTTATATTTTGGTTTCTTATGTTTTTCATCTTAAATACATTCTACTAAAGAAATGTTCTAATAGCAACTTTTAAATTAAAGGGAATTCTAATGTAATTTGGGTTCCAACATCTTCAATTGAATCAACAGATATTGAACCTTCCATTATTTCAACAATCTGTTTAGTAATCCATAATCCTAAACCTGTTCCAACAACATCTTCAGTCTTTTTGTTTTTAACGCGATAGAACTTTTCAAATAAATGCTCTCTTTCTTTGGCGCTCATTCCAATTCCCGTATCTTTAATGGTTATTACTAGTTTATCATTTTTATTCAAAGCCTTAATTTCAATACTTCCTTCATTAGTATATTTAATAGAGTTTCCAATTATATTTATTAAAACTTGCTTAAAGCGATCTTCGTCAATTTTAATTGAATCCTTAATATTATTATTTATTTCAAAAATTAAATCTAAATTCTTTTGTTTAGCTTGAATACTCATCTCTTTTACCACTTCTTCAATAATTGGTTGAATATCACTTTCTTTTGTTTCAATCTTTAGCCTTCCCTGCTCAATTCTACTTACATTCAACAAGTCTTCTATTAAATCTCCTAATCTTTCAGTAGAGGTATTAATTATTGATAAATATTCTTGCCCTTCTTTTGTTAAACTCTTGCCTTCTTCTTCAAGCATCATCTCTGCATAACCCTTAATAACTGTTACAGGCGTCCTTAATTCATGGGAGGCCATAGAGATAAACTCGTCCTTCATCTTATCAACTTCTTTAATTTTATTGTATAAGATTGAATATTGAAAAAGCTTAGAATTCACTAATAAAAGTAAAACTATTAAAATTATTCCTAAAATAAGGATTAAATATGATTTAGTTATAATTGTCGTTAATTTTGTATTTATAAAATCAGCTGACAAGTTCATTGAAAGCAATAATTTGTTTTCATTATTAATATCTTTCAATGGCATCACTATTTTCCAATATACCAAGTCTTCTTCAACTATTTTTTGAGCAACAGGATTATCAGCGTTCCATGATAGAGAATAAATATAGTTGT
>JBBABL010000062.1:0-3588 GCA_041657645.1 Minisyncoccota bacterium | reverse complement strand
AGTATCGTATTCTTAATGGTGGGGATAAAATTTCTACAAATAAATTATAAAGTTTATTTGTCCAAAAAAAAATATATATTGGAGATTGGCGTTTATCGTCAATTTTTTAATTACCAATAATGTTTATTCTTGCTAGTCTGTTAATAAACAGATAAAGTAATTATAAAAAAATTTTAAGGTCGACAAACAATTAAATACAATTTAATAGGTCGAAAAAATAATAAAATAATAAACAATTAACCTTGTTAAATAATTGACTTTTTGAGAGTTTAACAGGGTAAAAATAAAAATTAAAATACATGAAAAAAATTTTTTTATCAAAAGAACATTCAAGAATGATTTTTTCATGTATTTTTGATGATTTCTTTTGTTTTGTCCAGTACAAATGGGCTTCTACTAAAAGAAGCAGATGCGGTGGCAGTGAATGGTAATACAGATCACACGGTTAAAATTTGTCATGCAACTCCTCCTGATACAGCAGTAGAAGGATATCAATCATCGACTATAGATAAAAATGCTGTTTTTACTCAAGGGCATAGTGAACATAGTGCTGATATTATTCCTGATTTTAATTATAAAAAATGTCCAGAAGGATATAATTATAATCCAGGTTTAAATATATGTAAATCTGGCTCGGATGATATTGTTCCGGAAGATGAAAGTTATCCCGGTCAAAACTGGGATTCTGATGGTCAGGAAATTTGGAACAATGATTGCGAAGTTGTTTTTGATAATGGAGATAGTGATGTAACAATAGTTGCACATAAAGTAATTTGTGAGGATGAAAGCGATCTCCCGAATATGTCAGGAGATCCCAATATTGATGAAAATACTGCTGAAAACTGGGTATTAAATAGTGAAGGAAAGTGTTGGCTTACAGGAGATTGGGGTTTTCAATGGAAAGCTGGAGAAATCCAGGGAAGTGATGCAGATGATAATGTTGGTGAGCTGTCAGATTGGGAAACATTTAGTATTGGTGCTCCTGTAGTGATTTCTGGGCTAGAAAACGGTACTACAATCTCTGCAAGAGAGGTTATGAAAGATGGATATATTCCTTTTTCAGGAGAAAAAACAACAGGAAATAGCTATAGTGCAGAGTTTTATTGTGCGAACGATGTAATGAATTATGACAATTTAGAATGGATACAAAACATCGAATTAGGAAAAACTTATTACTGTGCGGCTTTTAATGCTCCTAAAACAACAGACGTAGAAATTTGTAAAATAAATGATGAAGAAGAAAAATTACCTGGTTGGGAAGTTATTCTTACTTATAAAAACACTGATTTAGAGTTTATTGGAACAACAGAAGATAACGAAGGAGAAGACAGTCATGGATGCATAAATTTTACAAATGTTCCTTACGGAGAATATGTATTAAGTGAAACACTTCAAGATGGATGGATTAATGTTAGTGGTCTTGGAGATGTTGTAATTGATGACGAGAATAACGAGTTTATTATTGAAAATAAAGAAAGAGAAGAAGTTACAATTATCGCTCAAAAGATTGTCTGTGAAGATGAAACTTATCTTCCAAATTGGGGAGCTGTTGAAAGTGATGGAAACCCAATTACTTCAACCACAGCCCAAACCTTTCTCGATGATGTTAACGATCAAGCTGGAAGAGAGGTTTGTCGGTTAGAAAGTGGTTGGAATTTTCAGTGGGCAAACAGTAGTGCTATAAATCCCGGAGATGATATTGAAGATGGCGGCCTTGATTGGAATACTTTTGGGCCAACTGATAGCAATGGCCAAGCCATTACCACTGTTGATGATTTAACCGGTATTGGTGATCATTTCTGGATGAGAGAAATGTTAAAACCGGGCTATATTCTTTTTTCCGGAACTATGAAAAATCCTCATGATGACGTTTCAGCCGAATTTTATTGTCATGTTGATGTTTTGAATTATGACAATTATGATAGGATAGATAATCCTCAATTAGGAGAAACTTATTATTGTGTTGGGTTTAACGCTTTGGAAGAGGAAATGCCAGTTTGCGGTAATGATGTTAAAGACGAAGGTGAAGATTGTGATGGTGAAGATGGAGTATTATATGGGCAAGTTTGTACTGATGAATGTAAACTAGATTGCGATCCTAATGTAAATTTAATATTAAATGGTGATTTTGAAAATCCTATTGTTGATAATACAGATAAATGGGATATTTTCTCAGATGGAACACTAGGACTAGAGTGGATTGTTCAATGGATGAGTTCATTTTTGGACGCTCCACAAACAGCTAATCTTGAATTACACAAAGGTGTAAATAACTGGTCTCCTTATTTAGGCGAACAATATGCTGAATTAGATACTGACTGGGATGGACCAGGCGGTAGCATTCATGAAGAAGAGGCATCTGTTTCTATTTCTCAGATTCTTAATACTGTTCCCGGAAGAACCTATACGGTTTCATTCGCTTTCTCTCCGAGGCCAGGTAAAGGAGAAGCTGAAAATATTCTTGGGGTTCGTTGGGATGGCAGTATAATTGACACAAAAAGTCGAAGCGGTATAGGAAAATCTGATACGGATTGGTCTAAACATGATTATGAAGTTGTGGCTTCAAGTTATCTTTCTCATGTTCATTTTGAAGATCATGGTACTCCAAATTCAGAAGGAACTTTCTTGGATGATGTCCAAGTATATTGCAAGATTGAATCAGAGCCAGAACCTATAAGGTATCTTTGTAATCAAGATACATGGAAGTGTGTAGAAGATTCTGAGGGTCAATATGATGAAGCTGATTGTCAAGCAATCTGTGTTGCACCAGAGCCTTCTATTTGTGGCAATGAAACATTAGATCCAGGGGAAGAATGTGATGGTACAGCTGGACTTGCTGGAGATGGAAGTAATTTCTGTACTAATACCTGTAAATTAATCCCACTTTATAATGGAGATCATGAGTGCCCAGAAGGAACCTATCCCGAAGAAACTCCTATAGAGAGCATTGATATATCCTCAGAGAATACTGTTGGGGAAATATTAAATCTTGTTGCTGGGAGTTATCTCTTTAAAGCAAGCGGCCAATATCAGTATAGCAATAATGATGATCATAAAGCTGATGCTGGTTACGGCACTAAGGATAATTGGAGTACTTTGAGAGATGATTTAGGGATTACCGAAGGAGTTTTATACAGAGGCGTTTTGTCTCTTTTGTCAGATATGGGCACGGGAGTTATGGGCGTAGTTAATTGGGGAGAATACGATGAAGAAAATACGGACCATGTTTATTATAAAGCACATACATTTGATGAAGATAAAGAAGTTTCTTTTGTAATCTCTGATTGGTACGATGAATGGTATGATTCTTATCAGAATCAAGGAGCAATGCATGATAATTTAGGTGAATTAAAATTAGATGTTTATCAATGTGTAGAAAACAATAATGGAAATGAAGAAGATTCATTGCCTTCTCTCGTCACGATAGAAAGTCCTAAAGGGGGAGATACAGTTTCTGGAATTGTAGATATTTATGGTACAGTTGTTGAGGAAACAGAATTAAGTCATTACAATATCTCTATCTATGGAGGAGATGCTGATTTCAATAGTTCTGGATTAAGATTAGAACAAAAGACAGAATATCTATCA
>JBBABL010000061.1:0-3602 GCA_041657645.1 Minisyncoccota bacterium | reverse complement strand
TTTAATATTATAAATGGAGGAGCTCATGCTGATAATGATCTTGATTTTCAAGAATTTATGATTGTTCCTCAGGCAGAAAGCTTTAGAGAAAATTTAAGAATTGGTTCAGAAGTTTTTTATCAGCTTAAAAAAATATTGAAAGAAAAATATCCAGAAGTTTCGTTAGGTTCAGGAGATGAAGGAGGATTTGCGCCAATGATTAATTTGCCTGAAGTTGCTCTTAGTTTTATTATGAAAGCTATTGATGGCGCTGACTACAGTGGAAAGGTTAAGATAATCCTAGACGTTGCTGCAACCCAGTTTTATAGAGAAAGAGAAAACGGAGAAAGTGGTTTCTATCGATTTAAAACTGGTTTCTATTCTTCAGCACATCTTTTAAATTATTATGCAGACTTAGTTAATGATTTTCCAATTATTGGAATAGAGGATCCTTTTGCCGAAGAAGATTGGGAATCTTTTAGAAAAATAAATCAAAGATTAGGGAAAAAGATTATGATTGTCGGAGATGATTTAACAGTAAGTAATCCTAAATTAATCAAAAAGGGGGAAGAAGAAAAAGCTTGCAATGCAGTTATTTTAAAAATAAATCAAATTGGAACAGTTACTGAAATAATTGAGGCAGCAAGAATAGCCAAGGAAAACAAATGGAAAATAATTGTTTCTCATCGTTCAGGAGAGACAATAGATAGCTTTATAGCTGACCTTGCCGTTGGTATTTCTGCCGACTATATTAAATCAGGAGCACCAACAAGAGGAGAAAGGTTGGCAAAGTACAATAGATTGTGTAAAATAGAAGACAAGAATATAATATAATAAAAAAAATGAAAATAAGATTGTTTACAACACCAATTTGTCCATACTGTTTTTCCCTTAAAAGATTTTTACAGGAAAAGAATGTAGAATTTGAAGAAGTAGATGTTTCTGCAAATGAAGTTGCTATGGAAGAAATGATAAACGAAACTAAACAAACAACTATTCCAGTTTTAGATATTGATGGAGAGTTTGTAGTTGGTTTTGACAGAAAGAAAATTTGTGAATTGTTAAATATTGAAGATTGATTTTTGATATAACTTAAAGGTATGACAAAAAAAATTGCAATAAATGGTTTTGGGAGGATAGGAAGATGTGTCCTTAAAGCCGCTATTAAAAACAAGGTAGGTTTGGATTTTGTAGCGATTAATGATTTAACGGATACAAAAACTTTAGCACACTTATTTAAATATGATTCATCATATGGAGTTTTTGATGGCACAGTAGAAGCAAAAGATAATGCTATTATTATTAACGGGAAAGAAATAAAGGTTTTTGCTGAAAAAGATCCAGAGAGCTTACCATGGAAAGATTTAAAAATTGATGTTGTTTTAGAATGTACAGGGATTTTTAGAAATACCGAAGGAGCAGGAAAACACATCAAAGCAGGAGCCAAAAAGGTTATAATCTCAGCTCCAGCAAAAGATGATAGTATTCCTTCCTATGTATTAGGAATAAATGATAATGAATACAAAGGAGAGGATATTATTGATATGGGTTCTTGTACAACAAATTGTCTAGCGCCTGTGGTTAAAATACTAGAAGATGAGTTTGGAATTGAAAAAGGTTTCATGACTACAATTCATTCATATACCAATGATCAAAAGATATTAGATGCGCCTCATAAGGATTTGAGAAGGGCGAGAACAGCAGCAGAAAATATTATTCCAACTACAACGGGAGCAGCGAAGGCCATTGGAAAAGTTATTCCAAAAGTAAAGGGGAAGTTAGATGGTATCGCAGTAAGGGTTCCAACACCAGTGGTATCTTTAGTAGATTTAACCTGTGAATTAAAAAAAGATGTTACCGCAGAGGAAGTTAATAATGTAATGTTAAAATATTCAGACAAAGGGAATATGAAAGGAATATTTTTTGTTGAAACTAATCCATTAGTTTCATCAGATTTTATCGCTAATCCTTTTTCTTCAATATTTGATATGGAGTATACGAAAGCAAATGGAAAGTTAGTTAAGGTTATGGCTTGGTATGACAATGAATGGGCATATTCCTTGAGAATGGCCGAGCTTGCTTTTAAAATTATTTGATGAATGAAATAGTCCCCATTAAGGGGATTTTTTAATGAAGATTAGTTCTTTATCTGGCTCTTTTGTTTGTTAAAAAAATAATTAATTTAATAAAAAGATAGGAAAAAAGATAATAAAAAAATGATAATATGAAAAAGAAATATATATTTATAATTATATTAGTTTTTGTTTTGGCATTCGTTGGTTTATTTGTTTTTGTAATGAACAATGGGAACGATAAAGACAGGGAATATATTGATCCTTTTTATTTTTTTGAAGTAACTGAATATGGAGATATAAGTTTTGTTGAAGATGAAAAAGTAGGATTAAATTTTATTATTCCTAATGGTTGGAAAAAAACATATGATTTTTTAGCTCAATTTTCAATAGTAACAGAAAATTTTGTTCCGACAGATAATACTCTTAATTCTTCTTCATTGCCTAAAAATGGTTGTTGGATAGGCATTTCTGTGGACCATGAAGAAAATATTGAAGATGGTAATTCATTGTATGATAGCACCAAACATTTTATTGATAATCCTGAAGAGATTATTAATGAAGGCAGTTCCTATAGAGATATTATTAATATAAGCGAGATTAAATCTTTGAGAGAGTCTTTAATTATTGAGAATAAGGGAAAGGCTATTTCTATATATACTCCGCTAGATAATAAAATCTATTTATTTGAAACTTATCTTTTTGGAGAAGATAAAGAATTCTGTGAAACAGAATTCAATAATTTCTTAAACACAATCTCTATTAAAAAATAAATAAATGAAATACCCCAATTTAATATGTGGGATAGTGCTGATTATGTCAGCAATTTTTTGGGCTATACCACAACAAATTTTCGCTACAGATGTTAACTACCAAACAATTTCAACGTGGGACTCTAAAAAAATTATTAAAATTTTTCCTGAAAAAATATATCAAAAATGGAGAGATAATTTTATTTGTGAAAATAATAACTTATTAGAAAATACAACATTATCTTTAGTTAAAGAAATTTTAAGGAAAGATGTTTGGGAGTATAATTTTAAAACTCTCCCCCTAGATGTTTCTATTAATTTAGTTACACAAGCTTTTGATATATCAAAAATACTAGTGTCTGGTGATGTTTCAGGAATTATTGACAAAATTGAAAAAGAAAGTGTTAAGGTGGCAGTAAATTATCTTATAGACTACTTTAATAAAGATAAGGTTAAGGTTTCTTTTGGAGCAATTGAATACCAAAATGAAACTTCTTATGGAAAAACGGACACAACAATTCAGTATATTATTTTATTAAAAGATATTGGCAATAACAAAAGCGAGGTTGTTATGAGATTATTTTCTTCTGAAAAAATATATCCTCCTAAAAATCATAAAGGAATTGGTCAATCAATGATTTTTATTAACAGCTTAGAAGATGGAGAAAGCATTCCTCCGTTTATCATGGAAGTAAAGGGAGAGATTAAAAAAACAGACCTAGGAGAATATACTTGGGATGAAAATCCTAATATAGAGGTTGCTTTTCCAAATAATGTTCCAGATTTTAATTTAAGGCCT
>JBBABL010000060.1:0-3697 GCA_041657645.1 Minisyncoccota bacterium | reverse complement strand
ACTAATTTTTTCTTTTGCATAAATGGCTAATTTTAAAAAAACATTAATTGTATCGTCTTATGCTCCTCCGTCTTTAGGGGGACCGCAAAATTTATATAATCTTCTGTGTGATTTTCCAAAAGATTCATATTGTATTCTGACAAGTTTTTACAATATCGATAATTTATCTGCACAAAATAATTCTTGGCTTAAAGGAAAGTATATTTTTTATGACAATAACTCTGCTTCTGGATCACTAAAAACTAATCCGGAAATAGCCAAGAAACGCCCCACTCGTTCAATATTAAACAAATTAAAGCATTTAGTAAAGCGTATTTGGCTTTTAGGCATTTTAGGTGGAATTTTTATTATTGGCTCACAAATTATTATGATGATAAAAACTGGCACCAGAACTATTAAAAAAGAAAATATTGATATAATACTTGGGATTTCCGACTACGGACCAGCAATGATTTCTACCTATTTTCTTCATAAAATCACTAAAAAACCATATCATATATTTCTTTTTGATCTATATAAAAATAACTTTTATTCTGTTTTTCCAGCTAATTTATTATCCAAAATCTTTGAGCCTAAATTATTTAAAAACGCAAATAAAATAATAGTAACTAACGAAGGTGCATTGAATTTCTATATTAAAGAATATGGGGAAAAAATTAGAGAAAAAATTATTATAATCCATAATTCTACATTTGCTGAACCATATCTTGATGTAACTTCTGGTTATAACCCAAAGCCACCATATACTATACTTTTTACCGGTAAAATATATTGGCCTCAAATTGGAGCTTTAAAAAATTTAATAAAAGCTGTAAATGAAATTGATGATATAGATATAAAACTCAAAATTTATTCACCAAGCCCTATTAACTATTTAAAAAAAATTGGCATTAATCCATCAGAAAAAGTTCAAATTTCAGTAGCCTTACAAAAAGAAATGCCAAAAATTCAAAACCAAGCGGATATTCTTTTCCTACCGCTTTCTTGGAACACAAAAAGTTCTGATATTATAAATACAGCAACTCCAGGCAAGCTTACTGACTATCTAATTGCTGGAAAACCAATTTTAATCCATGCCCCATCTTCAGCATTTCTAACTCAATATGCTAAAAACAATAATTTTGCCTTAGTTGTTGATGAAGAAAATATTGAAAAATTAAAAATAGCAATTAAACAATTAATAACTAATCATGAATTTTCCAAAAAAATTATTGAAAATGCTAAAAAAACTTTTTTTAAGAATCATGATGCAAAAAAGAATTACGAAATTTTCAAAACTTTATTTTAAAACCTATATGATTTTTGGAAATTAATTTTTAGATTTAGCTTGAAAATAAATCTGATAACCATTATTAATAAAAAAAGGGAATAAAATAATTGCTAAAGGCAAAAAAATTAAACTCCTTATAAATCTTAGAAATTGTAAAATCCATAAACTTTTATTGCCTTTATTAATTTTTTGGAGTGTATCAAGACTATATATAAGTTCTTTTCTGTCTTTTGGATTTACAAATATTCTTTTTAATTCAAGTTTAATTTTTTTGCCAAATCCCCCTAATAAAGTGGCTTCCAAAAAAGCTGCATAATACCAAAAATTAAGTTTTACTGGATAAAATTTTATATCCGTAAAATTTTCTTCTTCAAATAAATATTTTAAAGATTTTTTATTGAACCATAAAAAATGATGAGGTGGAAAATCCCCGTCGTTTAGTTTTCTCTCTCTTTCCACAAAAGGTCTTTTTCTATCAGGAACACTTCCTGCTATATATCCCCCTGGTTTTAAAAGTTTTTTAGCTGCCTTTATGAAATTAGTTGGATCATCTTGGTGTTCTAAAACTTCAAAAAAAGTTATTGTATCAAATTTTAAATTATTTTTTTCTGCAAAGATTGCAAAAGACTCAATGCTCATATTATAGGTATTCAAAAGACCATATTTTTCTTTCGCAATCTCAATACTTTTGCCATCAAAATCTATACCATAAACATTAAAACCTATTTTTTCCATTTCTTTAATAAAAATACCGTTCCCACATCCAACATCTAAAAGAGTTCTTTTTTTATCAATAAAATTTTTAGTAAAAATCTTTTGCCATTCAGGCATTTTCCTTGTACCAACATGCATTTCGATATACCCCTCAAAAACTTCATTTTCATAGAGTTTAGGAAAAATTTTTAATGGATACCAAAATTGTAAATCACATTTTAAACAATGATAAAGCTTATATTCTTGATTTCCATACGAAAAAAAATACTTTCTTAAAAATTTTCTATTCTCTATTGATTTTTTACAAATTGGACACTTTATATTTTTTTTTGACATAATGAAAAATTATATAAATTTATTATTACATTTAAAGAATTTTAATTAACACTAATTAAGCTTTTCATAAAAATAAAAAAACATTATAAATTTTTAAAATATGAAAATATTATTATTAATTCCTGAAATATGCCTAAAATAACAAACATAATCGCTGTTATTAAAATCGGAACGTAAAAATGAAAACTAAATAAAGGAAGTACAACATAAATAAGAAAAGCTGAATCACAAGCCGTAGGGAGCGGTAAAGTTTGATATTTTAAGGTAATTTTATCAATTTTAAAATATATTTTAATTAAAAACGAAGGAATAAATTCATAATACTTCTCGTCTTTTTTATTAAATATTAAATCTTTTAACCTGTTTGGAAACTCAGAGCGTAACCTATAAACTGTACTTGTTAAAACATACAAAATAAACAAAAAGATAGCATACAAAAAAACCAAAAATACACCAAAATAAATTGCTTTTTGTATCATTACAGCAAATATTGTTAATAAAATAATTGAAGCAGCAAAACTATCTACCATAAGATCGAGAGACCCTCTCTGCGGAGGATCCTGGCCATAAAGAAACCTTGCTATTGTTCCATCAATATTATCAATAACCATAGCTATAAACCAAAGCATTCCCCCAATTTTATAAAATCCAAAATAAAGACTTGCCGCTCCAATCAAATATATTAGCAGATTTCCTACTGTTAATAAATATGGAAGTTTTTTTGATTGATTAAGTTTTAATATTAACCAGGCTAAAAAAACTGAAAAATTTAAAAAAATAAATCTTTCAGTCCATGTATCTCGAGATTTAAAATAATTTTTTTTTAATTCCTGACAAGATGTTTTGCGCATTTTATTAAGTTTTATAATTTTTTTATTTTTACAGTCTTTTTTACCTTTTTAAATTTTATTAATATTACTTCTTTAATACAAGAAATAAGCTTATAAATATTTTATTCCATCAAATTGATTCTTCTATCATTTCACCAAAAGAGGGAATATTTAATTTATTATTAAGATCATAAATTGTATTCAATGTTCTATTAATTTTTTGTTCTTTATCTTTCTCTATCTTACAATCAATGTCATATTTTTCTTTAAACTTTAAAAGCATTTCGTACTTAGAAACTGTTGTTGAAAAAATATGATACAAGCCTGTTTTTGGATATTGTTCTGGATTGGAAATAATTTCATCACAAATTTTACCAAATTGCTTTGTCGTAATCCCATTCCAGAAATGATTAGCAAATCCTTTTATTGTTTTTCCTTCTTGCTGTCTAAACCAATCTAAAAGAGAAACATGTTCAGAAATTTCAGGCCCTATAATAGAAGTTCTTAAAATCAATGATTTATCTTTTGGCTCTCCTAGTATTTTAGA
>JBBABL010000059.1:0-3761 GCA_041657645.1 Minisyncoccota bacterium | reverse complement strand
AAAGCTTTGTTATTGTATAAAATTTATTACCGAATGTTTCGACTCCTTTTTGTATAATCTTATTTCTATAATTATTATATCCATAGGCAAGCGGGCATACAATTTTTATGTTTTTATTTTTATACTTTTCTAATTTTTGAAAAACTTCTAAGTGGTTCAGCGCAGGGTCTGCTGCATTACCAACTTGTATATATATATATTTATTATTTTTATTATTTATTTTTGGTAAATTAATTTCTCTATATATTGGGTTTGGATATAGAAAAGAATAATAATGTTTTGCCTTGGTCTTATACCATTTTTTAGCTAATTCGTAATCTTCTTTAATAAAAGCTACGATTCCATATAAATTTTTAATAATAAATCTTCTTACTATTTCGTATAAATCTGATATTAAACTTTTCTTTCTAAGTTTATAAAGATATAAATCTATGCCAAGAACAACCCAATTACATTTTTTAAGCAACCACGGTTGAAAAAAAAGAATTAATAATAACTGATAATGAATTAAACCATGTAAAAATATCTTTTTGCATTTATACATTTCTTTTATCAATATCAGTAAACTACTAAAGTTTTTTGATATTTTTTTTACATTTTTTTTATCATTAACATTTCCGACGTCAGTTAAAATCAAAAATAAATGATCTTTAGAATCAAAGTTCTTATTAATAAAATCTATATAAGAATCAATAAATAAAGTATAAGTGAATATATGCAGGTATTTTACCCTATTTTTTGCCATACATTTTATCGTAATATTCTTGATAGCTTCCGGAAACAACGTTTTTTATCCAGTCTTGATTATCTAAATACCATTTAATTGTTTCCGTTATACCATTTTCAAATTCAGTCTCGGGAAACCAACCAAGCTCATTTTTAATTTTTGTAGAATCCACAGCATACCTTTTATCATGACCCTTTCTATCTTTCACGTATTTAACCAAGTCATAATTAATATTAGATAAATCGGTTTTCAAAATTGATAAATATTCCGAATTCCCGTTTATTAAATTCTTGATTATATCGATAATAATTTTCACTATTTCTATATTTTGTTTTTCTGTAGAACCACCTATATTATATATCTCACCTATCCTGCCTTTTTTCAAAACTAAATCTATTGCCTTACAATGATCTTCAACATAAACCCAATCCCTAACATTTTTTCCATCACCATATACAGGCAAATCTTTGCTTTCTAACGTATTTTTGATAATCAACGGGATAAGTTTTTCCGGAAACTGATAAGGTCCATAATTATTAGAAGATCTGGTAATATTAATTGGGAGTTTATAAGTATCCCTATAAGCCTGCACAATTATATCAGCACTAGCTTTTGAGGCAGAATAAGGAGAACGAGGGTTTATCGGTGTTTGCTCTTTAAAATAGCCCGTTTCACTTAAGCTTCCATATACTTCATCAGTCGATATTTGTAAAAATCTTACTCCCTCTCTGTATAAACCTTCTTTTTCCTCCCAATAATTTTTTGCTACATCTAATAAATTTTGGGTTCCTAATATGTTCGTCTGTAAAAATAATTGAGGATTTTCTATTGATCTATCAACATGGGATTCTGCTGCAAAATTAATAACATAATCAATATTATTTTCTGAAAATATCTTCCTTACTAACTCTCGATCGCATATATCACCCTTGATAAATTCTATTTTATCTAATTCGTTTTCAAGGGTTTTTAAATTACCTGCATAAGTCAATTTATCTAAAACTATTAATTTTATATCGCTTTCATTCTTTTTAAGGATGTATTTTACAAAATTTGATCCAATAAATCCTGCGCCACCTGTTATTAAATATGTTTTTGTTTTCATGTTGGTTCAAAAATTTATAAATCTATAAAGTTTCCGAAATTCTAATTAAATATTTCCCGTAATCCGTTTTTAATAATGATTGAGCTAATTGAATTAATTGAGCTTTGTTAATAAAACCCATTCTATAAGCTATTTCTTCAATACAAGCAATATACAATCCTTGTCTATCCTGTATGGTTTCAACAAAATTTGAAGCATTCAACAACCCACCATAAGTGCCAGTATCTAACCAAGCGGTTCCCCTGCCTAATACCTTTATATTTAGCATACTTTTGTCTAAATACTCTCTCAATACGGAAACTATTTCTAATTCACCTCTATCGGAGGGTTTGATATCTTTTGCTATTTTAATTACATCGTTGTCACAAAAATATATACCAGGAATAGCATAATTTGATTTGGGGTTTTGAGGCTTTTCTTCTATTGAAAGTATTTTTTGGAGGCTATCATCAAGGTTAACAACACCAAAATCCTTTGGATTATTAACATAATAGCCAAATATAATGGCCCCTTTTGTAAGTTCTTTTGCCTTTTTTAAACTATCTACTAAATCAGTTCCATAAAACATATTATCGCCTAATATTAAGCATACCGTATCTTGACCTATAAATTCCTCTCCTATAATAAAAGCCTCGGGAATACCTTTGGGTTCTTTTTGCTCTTTGTATTGAAATGTTAGCCCTAATTGGCTTCCGTCACTTAATAATTCTTTATAAATCGGCAAATCTCTATGGGTAGAAATAATCAAAATATCTCTTATGCCCGCCAACATTAAAATAGACAAAGGGTAATAAATCATCGGCTTGTCATATATTGGCAACAATTGCTTACTTATTCCTTTAGTTATAGGATAAAGCCTTGTTCCGCTTCCACCGGCTAAAATAATTCCTCTCATGTTTTATCGTGTTTTATTATTAATTTATTACTTTTTTTGTATAAGCACAGTTGATTTTAAATCATTTATCCAAACTCTCAAAATTTCGTCATTTTTTTCTCCTATTATTGCATGAATTGCCCGAATTGTCCCCGGTTGATCAAAATTATAATCATGAAAAGCAACAATTCCTTTCGATACCAGTTTTTCCCAAACTAAATAAAAATCATCTTTAACATATTCATAAGAATGATTTCCATCTATATACGCAAAAGATATTTTTTTACAGGGTAAAGTTGCTTTTTTAGAATCACCAACAAGTGTAATTATATTATTACAATTTTTTGTAATTTTTTTATAGACTTCGTATTGTTTATTCTCTCTAATAATTTTTTTATGCGATTCTATTGTTTCATGCCACTGTTTATCTGTATGGTCTTCTTGCGAAAGGTTAAAAGTATCTAAAACATAAATTTTCTTTTCTACTTTTAGTTTCTCTAATAATCTTGATAATTTATAAACTCCTCCCCCTATAAATGTTCCTATTTCTACAATATCCCCCTCTAAAAGATATATTTTTTTATCTATAATTGTATCCAATAAAAATTCATATCCACTCATATCAGTAAAAACCGGTAGCGGTATAAATTTGTATTTTAAAATAAAAAGAAAATAATTACTAGTTTGCTTAATAATTGTTTTAAGTTTTGATGGTATCATCTTCTTAATACAAGAGATAAATTTCATAATTTTTTTTATTTTATAATTTTTTAATGAAAAATCTACTACTTATTACTTTTCCTGCCTCTTCGTCTGATTTTAAAATAATCTTGGCTTTTTCTTGTTTTACTACTTTTTCAATATCCTCGGGACTAATGAAATAAATTTTAATTTTATCAGAGAAATCTTTATAATTCTTCTAACATTTTATCAAAAGAAGGAATATTTAATTTATTATTAAGATCATAAATTGTATTCAATGTTCTATTGGTTTTTTGTTCTTCATCTTTCTCTATCTTACAATTAATGTCATATTTTTCTTTAAACTTTAAAAG
>JBBABL010000058.1:0-3766 GCA_041657645.1 Minisyncoccota bacterium | reverse complement strand
AAAATGATATGGTTTTATTAGAGTGGGCGAGTTGTGGAGTAGAGCTATAAAGATAACAAAAATAATAATTAACAAAACCATGAAAAACAAAGAATTGCCTACAATCAAGTGTCCTACCTGCGGAAAAGAAATAACAAGAGAAGATTTGGCATATTCTCAAACAGGAGAAATGATTTACAAATTAACTTTCACGGAAGACAACGAGCCATTATATGAACAAGATGAATTTTTTGCAGAAAATTCTGGTGAGTTTTTTCACGAAGATTGCGAGGGAGAAGCATTGACATCAGAAGAATTGGAAAAATTAGGAATTAGGGTTTAGTTCGTTATGAGTGTATTTAAAAAACAAGATAGGAAAATAAATTCTTATCTTGTTTTTTTTATTTGGCTTGTTATTTTGGTCTTTACTTGGCCTTTATCTTACTCAATTTTGTTTCAATTTTTTTGATTTTTGCCAAACTTTACATAGATTTAATAGGAAGATTTATGTAAAGAAAGGGCTGGTTGTATTATACTCTTTTTTCTATAAAAAGCAAAAATCCTTTATTTAAGCGAAAAAATAGGTACTTGACAGGAATAGTAAGGGGTGTATAATGAAAGATAAGAGTTATAACTGGTCAATATAATTCTTAAAAATTCTAAAAAAAATAATAAAAATAATAAAAAAATATGAATTCATTAGAAGTATTAACAAAAAAACAGGAAGAAGAAAATAAAATACAGAAAAAGACAAAAATAAAAGCTAAAAATAAAAAAGTAAAAACAAAAACAATTGGATCAATAAGAATATACAGAAAAGACAAGCTATATCTTTACTTGAAAATACCGAAAGAGCTGGAAAGTTATCTAGCTGAACACTTGCCTGTTAGAGAGAGTCGAAGCTGGTTTATTCTGGAAGGAAAGAAAGAGCAAAAAGCTGAATTCTACTGCTATATTAAAGAAATTGATAACGATAATAGTAATTATTCACCATTTGTTAAGATAGATAGCAAGGACAATAAAGTAAAAACAAAAAAGGAAAGCGAAACGACTGAAAGAACTTTGGAATATACTTTTAAGAACAATCCTAATGTTTCTCAACACTACCTTTCTAATAATTATGGTTATAACGCCTTATACTTGCCTGATGAAAATTGCTACAATATAGCTCCTTTAAGAACAAAAGGGGCTAGTAATGGAATAACTTTAATCTGCAATGGTTTATTGCCTCCTGATAGTGCGACTGAATACGTATCAATTTTAGGCCAAGTAATAAAAGGGTTATATACTATGCTGATAGCAAAGACAGATATTAAAGCAAAAATTCTTTTAGATATTGAAATATAACAACTAAAACTATGAAATACATAGATAAAATTGGTTATGAAATAGAAGGATTATGGTGGGATAATTGCTATGATTTGGAAAGTATTTTAGGGGGAAGTTTTACTGATGATGGCAGTCTTTACTTTAACGAGCGAGATATTGAGGATATTGAAATGTCCAACAGTAAAAATAAAAAAAATGTCGTATATCATAGCAAGTTAATAGAATATCGTAGCAGGCCAAGATCAAAACTCTCTACAATAAAAAAAGATATAGCTACAATAAAAAAATACTTCATAACTGGAAATAGTACTTGTGGCTTTCATATTCATTTTTCTTTTAAAAGACCTGAAATAACTTCTTTATTAGTGAGCCGGACTTTTGAGGATTGCTTCTTAAATACAATATCGGCACGATTTACTAAAATGTATAATGAAAGGAAAGATAATTCATATTGCATGACAGATAGGTTGTTAAATAAAGACAGGGTGTTGAGAGGATTTTTTAATGGGGTAGGGGACAGATACAGGGCTGTAAATTATAACTCTTTTAAAAAGCATGGAACAATAGAAATTAGGCTGTTTGATATGCTTGATATAGAAAATTGCTTTTCTTATATTCGTTTTTCGGCGGATACAATAGAAAAGTATTTACAAAAAGCTATAAAAGAAAAGGTTGAAAATAGGATTGAAAGGCCTAACAAAATAGTAAAAGAGATAACTTTAAGAGATAATTTAAAATTAAAGCAAAATACATGTGTAAAATAATGTTTATAGTTAATAACGATGAAAATTCTAATGCTTCTAACTTGCTACAAGTTAATCAATCTTTATTTAAAAACGAAAAAGATGGAAACGCAATAATGATAGAGAAAGAGAATAGTAAAGCAAAAGTAGAGCTTTATGAAACTACAATTGAAGCTCTAGAGGTCTTGATGAATGAAAGCAAAAACAAGGGGGTTTATGGTATTCATACTAGAACAGCAACATCTGGCTTGATCAACGAAAAGAACAATCACTTCTGGGAGGACACTGGCTTTATTTTTGGCCATAATGGATTTGTGCCTGCTCTTGATAAAATGAGCAGTGAAAAATGCGATAGCAAGTTGTTTTTTGAGTCTTTAATGAGAGATATAAAAGGGGTTATAAAAAAAAGGAAGAAAAAAGGAAGACAAGGAATAACTCCTTATAGGGTATTAAAGTTGATAAAAGATAATGTAGAAAGGTTTGATTTTGTTGGGGTTGCTATTCTTTACGATACAAGAAGCAGGATAGTTTACTTAATTGGAACAAGGAATATAGATATAGTAAGCGATAGTAAAAACTTTTTAGCTTTCTGCTCTTTTGATCCTCATGTTAATTTTACTAGGATAAAAAGATATAAAGGGTTTAGCTTTTTTCAGGAAAACACCCCCCTGGGTTTGGACAAAACAGAACTGGGAAAGGGCTTCTATGCTTATAGTATAGAAAAAGGAAGTATAATTAACGAGATAGAGATAGAAACTTCTTTTGGCTTTAATAGTTATTCTTCTTATAGCGGTTATCTTGACGACCAGATAGAAAGGAAGAAAGAAAGGGACAATTTTTTGAGACAGGAATATCAAGAACAGGCTAGATACTTTAATGACTTATAGTTGAGCAATAATACTTGAAACTAAAAAAGGACTGCTTAAAATTGAAATGAGAGCCTTGTTTTTTAGTGGTTTTGCTTAAAATAGCGATAATTGAAGCTCTTGACAATAAAAATAATAAGAGTATAATTGATTATAGAAACTTGAAAATTTAATATAATTTTAATAATAATAAAAATATGATTGGACAAATTAACCGGGTAAGATTTCATTCACGAAGAAAAAGAAGAATTAACTGGGGGTGGATAGTGAGGGCTTTGTTATGGCCATGTACAATTCTTGCTATTATAGTATTTACACTGGGCTTGTTGTAAAAAGGGCAGAAAAGAGTAAAAAAAGCACTTCAAAAGGTGCTTTTTTTTTGTAAAAACTCTACTTTTTTTGAATAAAATGGATCAATAATGTAAAAAAAGCATAAAGAGAGATAGCTAAAAGCACGAGGCCTTGCTTAATGAGATATAAAAAATAATAAAATAGTATAATAAAAGAACAAAAAGAGTAAAAAATTATATTATAATACAAGCAATTTAATTATTTTATTATGCTTTAATGGTGCTTTATTGTGCTTTATTATGCTTTATTAAGCACTTGGCCTTGCTTTCTTTGTGAGATATCATAAAAACAATAACACTAATAATAAGAGAATAAGAGAGAGAAAATTTTAAGAGTAATTATGAGGGTGAGGATTAGAGAGAGAAAAAGGGGTTTTGGGTATTAATAGAGCCATAAACTCTACCCTCTTGACTTTATACTATACTATGCTATAATAATAATAATAACTAGTAAAAGGAATAGAAAAAAGCCGAAAGTCCTTTAATAATTTAATAAAAA
>JBBABL010000057.1:0-3859 GCA_041657645.1 Minisyncoccota bacterium | reverse complement strand
TGCATTTGGAACATCTCCGTTTATAGAGAAAAATCTACAATGATTATATTCCCCCTTTGCAATTTTACTAACATAATAAAATGTTTCTACGTTATTAACTAACGTAGGACAATTAAAAAGACCGCATTCAGTTAAAAATGGAGGTCTTCGTCTTGGCTCAGCTCTTTTCCCCTCTATTGCCTCGCACATAGAAGATTCCTCTCCCCCAATATATCCTGAATTTTTCTTGAAAACTATAATATTACCAATATCCTTATTAATACTATAATTCTTATTTAAATAAATATATGATTCTTTAGCAGAAATAAAATCTTGAGCGATTTTAATTCCATTAACAACTTCTTCTAAGTAATTATCTAAAATATATCCATCTTTAAAGACGTTAGGCTCCCCTTCAGAGGCATTACAAATAACATACTTTACTTTTCCTTTTGCTTTTTTAGATAATTTCCATTTTAAAGCTGTCGGAAAAGCTCCGCCTCCTCTTCCTTTTAGTCCTGCTTCTTCTATTTTTTTAACAATATTCATTTTAATTAATTATTATAATTGAGAAATTAAGAATACTAGCAAATGTCAGCCAAAGAATATATGGCAATAATAAATAAAAGGCTGTCTTAGAGAATCTAAAACATTCCTTAATAGTTAAAAATGTAAATATCCATAAAATTATTATTTCTACAAAGGCCCATAAGTATTGATTTAACCCAAAGAATATAATAGGCCATATTAAATTTAAAGCAAGTTGAGAAAAAAATAAAACTAATGTGTTTTTTTCTTTTGCTTTCCAAATTAAATAACCGGCTATTCCCATAAGTATATATAGAATTGTCCAAACAGGAGCAAAAACCCATGATGGAGGAGAGAATGACGGTTTATTCAATTCACTGTAAGTTAAAGAAAATGTTTCTGGTCCAGACAATTGAGAGCCTAAAAATCCAACTAACAATGAAAGGCATACGAAAGATAAAAGAGATGTAAAATATATTTTTTTCATATTATTTTATTATTATGACTCCTTTTTTAATCGAATCTTTTAATTCTTCACTTGAATTTAATGAAAGATTTTCTAAAAACTCTTCCTTGTCACTCATTAATTGTGGCTTAGAAAGAAGAACATTTTCTACTGGATAAAGAGTAAATTCTTTATATTCAGGATATATATCTAACCCAACAACTAATCCCTTCAAAGTTTCTTCAATTGGATATTGATCAAATATGAAATTTCCTAATGAATAAAATATTAATTTATTTTTATATAATTCAATGTTTTGAACGACATGAGGGTGCCCTCCAATAATCAAATCTGCTCCAGAATCAATCATTAATCTTGCAAGTTTTTGCTGTGACGAAGAATTAACATTTTCATATTCATTTCCCCAGTGTATTAATATAATTAGAAAAGATTCAGGATTATAAAACTTATATTCTTCAATAGAGTCTGTTATTTCTTTATTTGAACAGTTAAAATAAAATGTTTCATTAATTCCAAAAAAAGAAAAACCGTCTTTTTGATAAACATTCTCGACCCCACAAGTTGTTGGATCTCCTGTAAAACCAATATTCGCTTCTTTTAAAATACTCCTGGTTTCTTCTAGTCCTGAATTTCCTGTATTAAGGGTGTGATTATTAGCTAAAGATAGAACCGAAAAATTTTCTAATGAATCCAAAACTCTTTTATCAAAAGAAAACTGCATTGAACTATCTGTAAAGTCTTCTGGGTCTTCATTGATTGGTCCTTCTAAGTTACCAACAATATAATCGAAACTATTTAAAAACTTTTTGATAAATTCTATTGGATAAGTAAAATCTGAGTTAATCATTAACCTTTCAACTCCTCTGTCAAACATCATATCGCCGACAAAAACAATCTTCTCAGTTGGAACAATTTCTTGTTCTATTGCATCAACAATAGATGCTGGACTGTTTTCTTCTTCAAAACTAAGATTTGCCATTTGGAATAGGCAAAAAATGAAAAGTATGAAGAATAGAAATAAAAAAAGATTTCTTTTCATAATCCAATTATATCCCTTGAATTTAAAACAAGCAAGTGTTATTATTTTATCAAATGGAAAATAAACTAATAATTTTACCCTTTGATCATCGCTCATCTTTTTTAAAAGATATTTTAAACAAACCTCAGAAAAGCAGGGCTAGAGAAATGAAAAAAATGATATTTGAGGCTTTTCTTTCAGTAATAAAGAACAAAAAGGATTTTGCAGTTTTGGTTGATGAAGAACTAGGATCCGATATCTTAATTAATGCTAAAAAATTAGGCATAAAGATATGTTTACCAGTAGAGAAAAGCGGGCAAAAAGAACTAAAGCTAGAGTTTGGAAATAACTTTAAGGGACATATTGATAAGTTTAGTCCTGATTATGTTAAAATTTTAATTAGATATAATCCTCATAATACTGACATAAACAAAAGACAACTTAAGGTTTTAAAAAGGTTAAGCCAATTAGATTATAAAATCATATTAGAGCTTTTAGTTCCTCCTACACCTCAGGAATCATTATTGCCTAATTACGATAAGAAAATAAGATATATTAACACGATGAAGGCTATTGAAGAAATAAATGAGGCTATCAATGTTAATATATGGAAATTAGAAGGATTCAATAAGAAACAATGGGAAGGTATAATCAAAAAAACTAATAAAGGCAGTAAAATAATATTTTTAGGAAGAGGAGAAGATAAAAAAAAGGTAAGTAATTGGATGGAAAGTGCATCTCATTTTAAAGAAATAATCGGATTTGCTATTGGAAGAACAATCTTCCTAGAACCGCTTAAAGATTACGAAAATAAAAAAATATCACAAGAAGAAGCAATAGAAAAAATTAAATTAAATTTTGAATATTTTGTAAATCTATGGAATACAAAGAAAAATACAAACCGATAAAATTTCCTGAAGATGAACAAAAACATAATCACATAATTGAATGGTGGTATTTTAATGGAAACCTAAAAACTAAAGATAAGAAAACTTTTTCTTATATGAATTGCCTTTTTTCAGCTGACCCTAAAAATATCAATATCCCCTTTTTAAATAAAAATGTAAACAACCTATTCTTTTCTCATTCTCTATTAAGTAATAATAAAGATAGATTTGAGAGTGAAACTAATCCTATGTGCTTAGTTAATGAAGAAAGTTTTACTAAACCTCTTTTATGGGCAATGTATGATAATAATTGTTTGATAAAGGAAATTTCTCCTTTTAAGTATAATATTACTAATAATTTTATTGATTTAATTTTAGAATCAGAAAAGAAACCTCTACTTTTAAACAAAAATGGATTTTTAGATTTAGACGTTAAAACAACATACTACTACTCATTAACAAGGTTAAAAACAACAGGGTTTATAAAAGATAAAAACAAATGGTTAAATGTTGAAGGAATTTCTTGGATGGATCATCAATGGGCACAAACACCGTTAACTGATGATGATAAATGGATATGGTTCTCTATTCAACTAAATAATGGGTGCGATGTCATTTGCTTCTCTTATGGAGATAAAATAAAAACATTGCACGCTAGTATGATTGATGAGAACAATAAAACAAAAACTACTAGTAAGGTGGAAATAATCCCTCAAGAAGAAATTTACACTAACAAAAAAACAGGAAACTCTTATCACCTTAAATATACAATAAAAATTCCTGCCTTTAATCTAGAAATAAATACATCCCCCTTTAAGGAAGATCAGGAGATTATTTTTGAAACAATAAAGTATTGGGAAGGTGGAATAGAAATTAAAGGAAAAATGGACGGAAAGAATATTTCTGGAATGGGATTTTCAGAATTAGTGACCTCTCCAAGAGATAAAATCATTAAGAGCTTAATTGGCAAAATGAAAACCC
>JBBABL010000056.1:0-3901 GCA_041657645.1 Minisyncoccota bacterium | reverse complement strand
TTATAGTACTAATCATATTTTTATTTTTTAAATTTTGTTTCTTCGTTTATTAACGAAGATAAATTATTTTAATTTTCGACCTTTTAAGATTATATATATATTATATAAAAATTATCTCCGTCAAGCAAGTAAAATAATTAAAATAGTGGCTCATCCAAGATTCAGTTGGAACCAGCTCATCAAGGAGCTGCAGGAATGGCAACAGCTACAGGCATCCTTTTTGATTTTAAATAGCTAATAGAAGTTTCTAATTAATCCAATCATGTCTGGAATATTCCAATTTGCTTTATTCTAACTTAATCATTGAAAGAAAAATAATGGAATAAATTTGCATTGAAATACAAATTTTTCTTATTTAATTAATCTATAAATAACCAACTAAAATATCTACTATCTATCCCCAAGCAACCCTCTCAAGAGCCCTTGTAGATTGGAAGGAATAATTTCTTGCCACCAAGGGAGATGAAGAGCCTCAATCTCTATATATGGATCTCCAGTACCAAGAATATCTTCATATACATCACAATCTTCATCGTTGTGTGGATCTGCTGGTATTGGACCAGTACAAGCCACTAATTCATATCTGTATGTTCCGGGAGCATTGATGGTAAAGTCCTTCTCCTGACCAAAACCGACTCCTAAATTAGAACCACTGAGGTTCTCAACTCCTTCAATACAATCATCTGAAATACAATTAATCTGTGCATGAGTACAATCCTCATTAGTAGACCAAGAAGCTGTTGTTTTAATATCTACCCAAGCTCTGTTGGGGAGTTCAAATTTAGTAATGGTACACGAATGAGAATCATTGTCTTCATTATCATCGTAAAGACAAGAACCATCATATATTGTGGCTAAAGAATTATAATTTACAGCAATTGGATCAGTACAACCATAAACATCAGTTGACCCTTCTTCTTGGATTATTAGATTATATCTTGCTTCTCTTGTAATTCCTCCTCCGGTAACAATTATTGTTATGGGATGAATACCTAATGGAGCAGAAGAACTAATGCTTAGAGTATTAACCTTAGAGCAAGCAGGGGAACAACTTAAAATATTACTGGCACTTACTCCTGAAGGTAAATTCCTTTGAGAAAAAGTAACAGTTTTTGTTGCTCCATTGACTAAAGAAACTTTAATTGTATTTGAACCTTTAACTGTTCCAGAAGAAGGTTTAAATACAGTGATGGCACTAGGATTGTCAATAGAAAAATCAAAATTTGCTACACTAGAACAGTCAGAATTATTTTGGCATTTACTAGAGCAAGGAGAGCTATAGGATTTTTTTACACAAGATCCATTAGAGCATACATTACAATAATATGTCTTTGTTATATTTCCTCCACAATTACCTCCTGGACAACAACTAATGTCGATAGTGCATTCATTCGTGCCAGGGTAATAAAGTTGCTTACAATTATAAGTTATACCTGTTTCCACTATTCTATTACCATAAGCATCATATGTAATATATCGATAAGGAGTTTGAACACATTCTTTGTGATAAGAACCCTTGCAATCTTCATCAATTCTACATTCACTACGTATAGCATAATTTGACTTAGCTTCTATACATTTTTGATTAGAACATTTTAAATAAGTATATTCTTCAACTGCTTGTTCTTGACATTCCCGACTACCCAAACATTCTGGCCCACATGGAAGATAAGATGTATAAGGTTCACAAGTTTTTGAAGCAGCACAGCAATACATACATGTATATTCTTCAGTTTGACAATCTGCGTCCCTTCTACATGAATCAGAGGGACATAAAGATGAAGCAGGGAAAGTACCACAAACATTAACACATTTGCCCGTTCCATAATTACACCTATTGGCGCAACATTGTTTAGTACCACTACAGTCACTATCACTTCTACATGAACTAGAAGGACAGGTTTGTGACGCATCTATATAACCACATCTCTGAGCGCAAATACCATCTGAACTACAAGCATAAGTACAACAATACTTAGTACTACTAACTGAGCACTGACTATCGCTTGTGCATCGATCAGAAGGACATGTATCTGAAACAGGAATATAGCCGCAACATTGAAGACACCTACCGTCTGAAGAACAACGATCAAAACAACATCGTTTAGTAGCAGAAGTAGAATTAGAAGTTGTTGTTTGGGTTGTATTACATTGACTGTTACTTGTACATCTATCAGAAGGACATGTATCTGAAACAGGAAAATCAGCACATCTTCGAACACAAACACCATCTGACCTACAAGATTTAACACAACATTGTTTAGTATCTTGAGCAAATCCGACTAAGGTATAATTACTAATAAAGAGTCCTAATAAGAAAAATATCAAAAAAGTAAAAAAACAATAACTTAATATTACTGTTTTTCTATCTTTAATAAAATTATTCATAATTTTAAAAATTTAATTATTATTTAATTAAATAACTCTTCTGTTTCCTCTGGAATTGAAACATTTAATAAAGCATAAGCATCTTCAAAATTAAAATTATTATCAGGATAAATATCAAGTTGCAATAAAGTAAATGAATCGGATTTTTCTTCAAAATCTTTAAGATTAAAACCCTCAGGAATTCTTCCTAATAATTTCATTGATGCAAAAGTACTATCATCAAAAACATCAGGCACATTAAATGAAACAGAATTGTCTAATTCATCTAAAAGAACAGCGTCTTTTAAATCAGAATAAACACCCAAAAAATACGGAACCTTTAAAAAACCATCTCGAAGAGGATTGAACGCTATATAAATTGTTTGATTTGGCTCAAAGTATTCTTGATATTCTTCTGAAGTACATTCATAAAATAATCCTTTTTTATCTCCTTCTGTAATTTCACAACAAATTTTATATACACCATAAAAAGGCTCTGTCAAGCAACGATTCGATTCAAATTTTGCTGTTTCCATTGTTTCATCAAAAAAAACTGATGAAATTTCTAAAACATCTTCTTTTTCTTTATGATAGGTAGCAATTCCAAAAACAAAAAGAAAAATTAATAAAAATAGTCCTAAAATTGTAAAAATTACTTTTTTATTATTCATAAATTTAATAGTTTATAATGTTGAACCTTGCTTTGTATTTTAACAAAGCACAACCTTTTGTCAATCTCTCTTTAAAATTAAAAGAGAGATGATTAATCATCTCTCTTTGTTTTATGCCTTTCCTTATTTTTTGCATCAACTTGTTTTTATCAAGTAATCAATTTCTGTCCAAACGCTTCCTGTTGGATTAAATGGATAATAAGTTGTATGTATTTTTAATCGATCGTTGATTCGTGTTATTATTTGTACATAATCACCAAAGCCACTTGCAAAAGTTATCTCTATGTCCCCATCATTAGCTTCATTAGAATCAACTACGAATTGGCCAATATAATTTTCACTTGATATGCCTACTCTTGTCCAAATATCTATATATAATTTCTTGCCTATTAATTCTATATTGCACCTGGCAACAATAATATAGATATTTTGCTGATCTTCGTTTACCCACATTCCAACAAATTTTTCTGCCTGTTGCGAAGGCGGAGGCAATACTCCATTTCCTCCACTACAACCTATCAATAAACTTACCAAAAACACTAGAATAAAGATACTTAACAACTTTCTCATTTTTCTCACCTCTTTTCCAAAATATTTTTTAAATTTTTAAAGTACAAACTAGTTATATTAATGACTTTTATTATAGTCTTTTAATAATTGTTATTGTTATTTTATCTTATATAATGTATTTTGTCAAGTTTTCACTCTACAAGCCTAATTATGAAAATAATTTAAAAATGAGTGCCATATGTGATTATTCTACCAAAAAACCACCTCTATAAAAGGTGGTTTTAGTAAGCTTGAACCTAGAAAAACATTCTCTTAATATAACATAAAAAACTAATATGGCTAATTTGCATTTA
>JBBABL010000055.1:0-3911 GCA_041657645.1 Minisyncoccota bacterium | reverse complement strand
TTTAGAATAGAAATTTCTCAAGCAACACCAGAAGAACAGGCAAAAATATTAAGAAAGACGAAATAATTATTTGTAATCAAAACTAATTTACTGTAAAATAATAGTATAATAATAATTTAAAAAAAAATATGAAAGGATACAAAGATAATATTGAAAAATTAACATTAGAAAATGAGAACTTTAGAAAAGTTCTATACACTGGAAAAAATAGTCAGTTAGTGTTGATGAGCTTAAAACCATTAGAAGAAATTGGTTTAGAGGTTCATGAAAACAATGATCAATTTTTCCGCTTTGAAGCAGGACAAGGAAAAGTTATTATTGATGATAATACTTATGATGTAGCTGACGGAGATGCTGTTATTGTTCCTGCCGGAGCGCAGCATAATGTTATTAATGTTTCAGACAGTGAACAATTAAAGTTATATACAATTTATTCTCCTGCTCACCACTTAGACGGAATAGTTAGGCTAACAAAAGAAGAGGCTGAAAGTGATGATGAAGAATTTGACGGAAAAACAACAGAATCTTAAAATATGAACATAGGGACTAAAATATTTTTATTTGTTTTAGTTGCTATTTCCTCTGTATATATTCTCTACGGAGAAAACATTAATTTTCAATTTCAGAAAACATTTTTTAATCCATGTAACTCTCCTATACAATATACAATAGGAGACATTGATGACGAATTTAGTTTAGATAAGGAATATTTATTATCAATAGTAAAACAATCTGCCGAAGAGTGGAATATTGCCATGAATAAAGACCTGTTTGAATATTCAGAAGACTCAGGAATAAAAATTAATTTCGTATATGACTATAGGCAGGACACAACAGAAAAGATAGATGATATAGGTTCTACCTATCAAGAAAAACTAAACACCTATTATAAATTAGATAGTGAGTATAGAGAATATGTATCTATATATAATAGCAAAAAAGAAGAGCTTAATATTTTAATATCTTCATATAATCAAAGGGTTGATATTTATGAAAAAGATGTTTCTTTGTGGAATAAATCGCAAAAGAAATCCAGCGAAGAGTATGATCGGTTAAACACAGAAAAAGAACAATTAAAAATAATTCTTTCAGACTTGGAAAGAAAACAAACAGATATTAGCATTCTTTCAGAAAGCATTAATTCTCTAGTTAAGCAAGTTAATAGAATTGCCGTTGATTTAAATATAAATGCTAATGAATACAATGAAGTAGCTTCAAACCTTGAAAATAATTTTGAACAAGGCAACTATGTCAAAGGATTTGGTTTAAAAGAAATTAATATCTATCAATTTGAAGATGAAGACAATTTAAGACAAGTTTTGATACATGAGTTTGGGCATGCTTTAGGGTTGGATCATTCTACTAATCCTGAAGATATAATGTATTGGATAAACACAGAAAACGATCAAACAATAACAGAAAATAGTTTGAATAATCTAAAAATTATTTGTTACGAATAAGAAATATTCAAAATACAGTAATGTTTATTATTAAAAAATACGAATTTTTTAATTGCTTTTTTTAATAATATATTTTAAAATACATCTAATAGTAAATGTATTTTTTAAATAATTTTATATGTCAAAAAAAGTATTAATATTGCTTTCATCTTTATTCTTTTTATTTTTCTCGTTCCAACATTCTCTAGGAGTTAATACCGATACCATTAATTTTTTACCAGTGATTAAGAGTGTTGAAATTAATCCTTTCTTTATTAATTCAGATAATTATTTCATAATTACGGTCTCTGCAGAAGGAGATATTTCTTCTGTTTCAGTTAAGCTTACTAGTCCATCAGGATTAAATAAAACAGAGGTTAAATTAAAAAAAGTAGATCAAAATTGGAGTGCTAGCTTCTCAATTCCTTCTGATTTTGAAACAGGTTCTTGGGGTGTTAGCGAAATAGTTTTTGCCAATGAATTAGGATCCATTAAAAAATACAGCTCTGATATAGTTAATAAATCATTCAATGTTGAAAAAGAAGTTTCTTTAGATATTTTAGATACAGAAACCGTAAATGAACAACAAAAACAGGTTTGTGTTCAAGACGGTGGAATTTGGGATACCGATAAAATTATTTGCAAATGTTCATTTAATTATTCTGATTGGTCGGAATGTGCGTCTGATGGATTTAGAACAAGATCGATTTTAAGCTCTTCTCCCGAAAATTGCTTTATTGATGACTCAATTACAAAAGAAGAATGTGAATATATTCCTCCAGAAAACAATGAAGAAGGTGAAAACATTATAGATAGTGTTGATAATAAAATAGAAGAAGTTAAGGAGGAAGTAAAAGAAGAAGTCAAAGAGGAAGTAAAAGAAGAAGTCAAAGAGGAAGTTAAAAACATACAATGCATATTTACTTATTCTAATTGGTCAGATTGTCAGCCTAACGGGATACAAACAAGAAAGAGCTTTTCTAAGATGCCAGCTAACTGTTCTGCTGGAGAGCCAATCCTAGTTAGAAACTGTAGTTATGTGGCTCCTGTGACAGAGGTAAAAGAGGAAGTCAAAGAAGAAATTGTATTAAATGAATGCGATAAAGCAGGAATTATAGATGAAGTGGAATGCAATACATATCTTTATCAATTGAAAATTGTTTCCGAGTGTTTGTCTTTAGGAATTAAGAGTAAAAACGAGTGTCGAGAACATTTCTTAACTAATTATGAAAAGCCATTAAAGTGTAATAGTTTAAGCGAAGAAAATTGTCTTGTGTTGATAAATAATGTTATTTTGTCTGGACTTGATACGGCAGTAAGCGAAGAAGAAAATGAAGAATTAATAAATATCTCTGGCGAGAAAGTTATTGTTAAAAAAGAAGAAACCAAGACGGTAATAAAAACAGAAGATAAAGAAATTAATATTAGTAGTTTTCCAATAGTTATTTCTGAAGAAACACCGGTTATATTAGTTTCTATTGATAAGAATTCAGCCCAACAAAGTCTTTCTTCTGTTGGAATTTCTATGAATAGCAAAAATAATATTTTGCCTGATGATGTAATTGAAAGAATCGGCGAAAACTTTAATGCTAATGAATTAACAGGAGTAGATAAGGCAATTGTTGAAGGAAAGCCGTTAGAACAACCTAAATTTTCTACATCCCAAGGGAATAACCTATCAGTTTCTACAGTTGAAAGTATTAATTCTGACTTAGTTATTCAAGGAAAGGCAAAACCAAATCAAGTCATTACTTTATTTATATATAGTTCAATGCCAATCGTAGTTACTGTTCAAGCAGACCAAGACGGTAATTGGATTTATTCTCTAGATAAATCAATGGTTGATGGAACTCACGAAGTCTATGCTGTTCTTCATAATGATGAAGGAAAAATAGTTGAATCAAGCGTGCCAAAACTATTTTTCATTGAAGAAGCTCAAGCAGTTTCACTTGATGAAACATTCTTACAAAGCGACATTTCTCAAGTCAACAGTAAATCAGATGACATTCTTAAGTTATATTTATTAGGCGGAATATCAATTATAGTTATTTTAATCTCGGTGCTTTTAATTATTAAGAATAGAGCAGAAGAATATTAATATGATGAGTTTTTTAAAAGATAATAAACAGGTAATATATTCAATAATTTTAATAATAGTTATACCTGGGGTTTTAATTTTTAATACTTATCTTTTCTCAAATTACTTTAAAGAAATTGCAGATATGAGTCTGCAAAATAAAGCTATTGGGATAGGGCAATCTTTTAATACTGGAGTTCTTGATAAACTTGACTCATCAAAAGAGTTACAATTATTTGTTAACAACTGGAGTTCTTTTAATGATGATACAAAAAGTTTAGACATCCTTGTTCCGGAAAATAATTCATTTAAAAAAATAGCCAGTATGTCTGAATCAGGAATTGGAGAAATGGACAACAACTATATTTATTCTCTATCATGGAACGCTGATAATC
>JBBABL010000054.1:0-4069 GCA_041657645.1 Minisyncoccota bacterium | reverse complement strand
TAAGGCGATTGATTCAAAGAATAATGAGGTGATGATATATAATCCAAATAATTGGTCAGATTCATTTAAAGAGCACTATGAGCCGTGGACAGAGTTAACTTTAATAATAGGTGAAGCATACTTAGGTAGAGTCTTTGATTTATTATCTAATATTGACGGAACCCATATTGATTCAAGGCCTTTTGGAAAAGATAGATATTTAATTGTTTACGAAACTCCACTAAGAGAAATAATCGGAGTATTTTATGAAAATCTTTTGAATATAACACAAGGTTATGCTTCTATGACTTATAAGGAAATAGGGTATAGAAATGCCGAGTTAGTTAAGTTAGAAATTATGATTGCGGGTAGAGAGGAAGAAGCTTTTTCAAGAATACTTCCTAAGGGTAAGGTTAACGCCGAAGGAAGAAGAATATCTGAAAAATTGAAAGAAGTTCTGCCTCCTCAAATGTTTGCGGTTGCTATTCAGGCTAAAGTTGGAGGAAAGTTTATTGCAAGAGAAACTATTAGTGCAAGAAGAAAAGATGTTCTTGCTCCTTTGTATGGAGGTGACTATACACGAAAAAAGAAGCTTCTAGAAAAGCAGAAAAAAGGAAAAAAGGAAATGAAAGACAGGGGAAAGTTAAAAATCCCCACGGAAGTATTTTTGAAAGTCTTTAGTAACTAGAATAATGCTGGGCCCATTAAAGACGCAATCATTGAGATAGCGATTAGGGAGACTAAAATTATCCAAATTATTCTAAATTTTTTAGAGTCTTTGTTCATAGAATTATGGTAGCAAAAAAAAGAAAAAAATTCAATTTTAATAAGAAAAAGATATTAAGATTTTTTTATATTTTGATTATAACTTTTCTTTTGATTCTTTTAATAATATCTTGTTTCAATATTTTTCAAAAAAGGATGACTACTGAAAAAGAATTAGAATCAATAAATAAAGAACTAGAAAACTTAACAAGACAAAGAGACCTCCTTAATTTTACTTTAGGCGAGACATATAGTGAAGAATATTTAGAAAGAGTAGCGAGAGAAGATTTAAGTATGCAGAAACCAGGAGAAACGGTTTATATTATTAAAAAAGAAGGGTTTAATGATGATGAAAATACAGTGAAAGAATACAGTTTATTCGAGAAGATTTTTAATTGGATTCGAGGTCTGCCAGAGTAGCTTAACGGTAAAGCAATTCTTTCGTAAAGAGGAGACTGCGAGTTCGACTCTCGCCTCTGGCTCAATTTTGTTGACAAGTTCTCTCATAATGATAAAATATACTAAATAATTAAAATAAAATAAAATATGTATAAAAAAGGTTTTACCCTAATAGAAATAACTGTGGCTATTACAATTATAGGTATACTTTCGGGCTTTGTTATTGTGCAAATGCAGGGAAGTGAAGACGCAGCCCAGGATATGAAAAAAAAGTCAGATATAGAGATACTTAAGAATGGAATTATTGGGTATAGAAGTGATAACTATAATTCTGTGCCTATTGCTAATTGTACTATTGGTGTGGATTGTCCAGAATCACTTTTATCTGCAATAAATCCATACATTAATTCATTACCTTCTTCTGATGACGATAGTGTTTATACATATTTATCTACTGATGGATCAGATTGTACTGTTTCCGCCGTTCTTTCCGATAATTCTTTATACGAATATAGTTGTTCTTCTGATGAATTTACCACTTTGTATCCAACAGGTGGAGTATGTGGGGCGTCAAACCTAGAAAAATTTTCTGAAGCTCCAGAAGTAGGATTATGTTCATCGGGAACATCGTCAACATTAAATTATAGTGAAACAGATTCAGCATGGTCATGGAATTGTGTTGGTGAAAATAGTGGAGCGACTGCATCTTGTCTAGCATATTATGAATTTAATTATCTTGCATGCAGTATTATTCCTATAGCAGATACTTGTGAAGTTTCAGAAGAGAATCAAGATAACACATCAATACAAGCAGCAAGTATTTTGAATATATATAGTCTTACAGGAGGACATGCAGAATTAGCAACAGAGGCGAATTATCCATATAAAGTTTGTTGCGAGGGAACAAGCCTTACAAATAGTTGTTCGGGAACAGCTGTTTTGAATTTAAGTAGTGTAACGAATGCTCACGTTGAGAAAAACACCCAAGGATATTATGCAAATAGTGCTTGTCTATCAGCAATACTAAAAACAATAACATGTTCTTATGCTAGTGATTGTTCAACCTTAGGAGATGATTATGTTTGCATCTCTTCAATCTCTCCAGGCGATACAAATCTTCATATTGGAGATTGTTCAGCCTATGAAACAAAAGTTTGTTGTCAACTGCAGTCACAATAGCATTTGTCATTATTGATATTTTAGGATAAAATTATGTTATGGAAATATTAGGCTTTAAAGAAACAGAAATAATTTTATCTAAATACAAAATACCTTTTTGTAAAACCGAAATCTTTAACTCAAAAGAGAAGGCTCTTTTGTTTGCCCAAAAGATTGGTTTTCCTGTTGTGTTAAAAGTTCATGGTCAAAGAGTTTTTCATAAATCAGAATTAAGGGGGGTGAAAGTGGGAATAGAAAATAAAGAAGATTTTATTTCAAGTTGGGATGAAATGATAAAAAATGTTTCTGGAAGAAATATTGAAGGACTATTAGTTCAAGAGATGGTTTCGGGAAGCGAGGTAGCAATTGGAATGAAAAGAGATAATCAATTTGGTCCTGTTATTATGTTCGGCTTAGGCGGAATATTTATTGAAATTATTAAAGATTTTTCTTTAAGGATTGCGCCAATTAATTTAGAAGAATCTTTAGAGATGATTAAAGAAATTAAAGGTTTTAAAATACTAGACGGTGCGAGAGGTAAAGAGAAAGTGAATATTAAACAATTAGCTCAAATATTAGTTAATCTTTCTACTTTATCAATCAAGGAAGAAAAGATAAAATCAATTGATTTCAATCCAATTATTATTAATAAGAAGAGGGCTCTTGCCACTGACTTTAGAATAGTTATATGAAAAACATTTTTAATCCAAAATCCGTTGCCTTAATTGGTGCTAGTGAAGAAAAAAACTCAGTTGGTTTGGGATTGGCTAAGAATATATTAGAAAGCAAGAAAGATGTATTTTTTGTTAATCCTTTTAAAGAGAGTGTTTTAGGTCTGAAATGTTATGATAAGATAACAGATATAAAGAGCAAAATTGATTTAGCTGTTATTGCTGTTCCTGCCAAAGTTGTTAAGGAAACCGTTATTGATTGTGTTTCTAAAAAAGTTGGAACGGTAATTATTATTTCAGGAGGATTTAAAGAAGAAGGAAAAGAAGAAGAAGAAGAAGAAATTAAGAACATTTTGAAAGAAAATAATATTTCCTTAATTGGTCCTAATTGCTTAGGAATAATATCAAAGGACTTGAATGCTTCTTTTGCACCAATAACTCCAAAGGAAGGTTCAATTGCTTTTCTTTCACAGTCAGGGGCGATTATTAACTCTGTTATTGATAAGGTTGGTTTTTCAAAAATAGTTTCATATGGAAACGAAGCAGATTTAGGATTAGTAGATTTTTTAGAATATTTAGATAAGGACAAAGATACAAAAGTTATTTCCATATATATTGAAGGACTTAAAGATGGAAGAAAGTTTATGGAAGTAGCAAAGAAAATATCTAAACCAATTGTTTTAATAAAGGCAGGAAGGAGTGAAAAGGGAAAGAAAGCGGTTGGAACACATACTGGTTCATTAGCAGGAGATTATGATGTCTATAAGTCAGCTATGAAACAATCAGGAGTTATACTAGTTGATACGATTGAAGAGCTTTTAGACATATCTAAAGCATTGGCATTTTTGCCAAAATGTAAAAATGGAATTGGAATTATAACAAATGGTGGAGGATTAGGTATTCTAACCGCCGATTATTGTTTCCAATATGGAATTGATATTCCAGAGTTAAATAAGGAAACAATTTCTTATTTAGATAAGAAATTAAAAGGAGTTAAGAATAAAAATAATCCATTAGATGTTATTGGCGATGCAATGCCTGAGAGATATGGTGTTGCAATGGAAGCATTATTAAATCAAAAAGATATTAATAGTTTG
>JBBABL010000053.1:0-4279 GCA_041657645.1 Minisyncoccota bacterium | reverse complement strand
GCCCATGTTAATGTGTTAGAATTACCTATTCCAGTAATTTCAATATTTTCAATTCTCTGCGGAGAATATTTCGCTTTTTCTCCTGGGCTTTGCTTTTGTAGCTCAAAATCGTTAAAATTATTATCCGTATCTCTATACTTTCCTTCATCTAATTTTCTACCAAAAGATTCTCCAACATCACCAACATCTAAAGATTTTTCTTCTTTTACTTGAAAATCATTATCGCCCCAACCAACAACATCTACTTTTAATTGTTTTGCCAATTCTACGGTTAATTCTTCTTCTAACGATACATTTAAAAATATTCCTACTGAACCATCTGAATTACTTAATAATTGAGAAGAATAAGGAAGTCCATCTTGCTTTAAAACAACAAAATTATTTTCAATATCCCCGCGAATTAATATCAAATAATAACTTTTAGGAGGGATTGTCTCTCCTAAAGGAAAATCCCATTTATAATATGGATTGTTCCAATCATAATTATAATTCCCTTCTTCATCTTTTGATGTAGAAAAATATGCAAGATAATAACAACTTTCTTCGTTGCACAGTTCTATTTCTTCGTCACTTTGATTAAATAGTTCAACATACTCTAAACCATCTATTCCATTTGTTTGTATCTCTGAAATTACGAGAAAATCATTAATATTATCTTCTTCAATAACGTCATCTATTATTTCCTCCTGGATGGAATTCTCTGCTTTAGGAGTACCCAAAAATTCTCCGAAATAAGTGTGCCAAGATAAATCACTTCCTCTTTCCATAGTCTTCTTAGTATCATTATCTCCTGCAGGCCAACTAGGTTCTGCTAAAACCTCGTCAATTAAGTTGCAATTATTATCAAATAATCTTAATGATTCATTTGTGTTAGATAATGCTCCAGAATACTTTTTATCTGATTCATCGTCTCCTCTTTTTAGAAGATAAAATTGATTAGGCAGAATAATATCATTTTCATCAAAGACTATTTTTATCTTATTATCCTTACTTAGTAATTGCCACCCTTCCAGATTTATTTCTTCTTCTGATATGTTTTTTAACTCTATCCACTCATTACTAAAGCTAATATCGTCTCCCATCCAAGCTACTTCGTTGATAATAATATCTTTATGGTTTGGTATTCCCGTCTGAGAACAATATGTTATCTCCTCAACTTCTTGAGGGGCAGTAACAACTGATTCACTGCCTCCTCCAGTATATGATTGGACAAAATAACTATTATTACTTTTAGGAGTTCCCGAATTACTTTGAGAATACCACGACAAGTCATTATTTCTTTCCATTGTCTTCTTATTAATATTATCTCCTGCAGGCCAGTTAGGTTCTGCTAAAGCCTCATCGACTAAGTTACAATTACTATCGAATAATCTTAATGATTCATTTGTGTTAGATAATGCTCCAGAATATATTTTATCTGCAACAACAGAAGGAATAACATTATCACCTCCTCTTTCAAGAAGATAAAATTGATTAGGCAAAATAATATCATTTTCATCAAAGACTATTTTAATTTGATTGCCTTTATCAAGTAATTGCCAACCATTTAAATTAATTGTTGAAGATGATAGATTTCTTAATTCTATCCATTCGTTATTGGCACTATCTTGAGTTCCCATCCAAGCTACTTCGTTGATAATAATATCTTTATGGTTTGGTATTCCTATCTGAGAACAATATGTTATTTCCTTGATTTCTTCCTCTATTACTTCCTTCTCTTTAATTTCTTCAACTTCTTCCACTTTTTCTATTTCTTTCTCCTCTTCTTTTATTACCTCTTTAATAACCTCTATGCTATTTTCTTCTCTCGGTGTTCCCCATATATTATTATACCCATCACCAAAATATTCGTGCCAAGATAAATCACTCCCCCTTTCCATGGTCCTCTTAGCAGAATTATCTCCTGCAGGCCATTTAGATTCAGCAGAGACATAGTCTTCTAAAGAACAATTACTATTGAAAAGATAAAGTTTTTCGTCTGTATTAGACAGTGCTCCATTATATATTAAATCTGCCTTTTTAGAGGAAACAACATTATCATTTCCTCTTTCCAATAATAAGATGCTATCTTTTCTCATTATTATATCTCCAAAAGTAATATCAATTTGACTTGCCTTGTCAACAAGCTTCCATCCTCTTAAGCTGATATCTTTCCCTGATACATTCTTAAGCTCTATCCACTCATTATTAGCACTATCTTTAGTTCCCATCCAAGCTACTTCATTGATAATAACCTCGTGCAATGGTTTTGTTGATTCACTTTTAAGACAAACAACTGACGTTTCTTCTTCAGCGCCCATTTCAATGAGTTGACTATTTATTGCATCTTCATCTTCTTCTCCCGAAGAAATAATTTCTATAAATTCACTGTTTGCACCAAAGACATCTAAAATATCGGCTAAATCACTTAGCTTCTCCTGTATTGGATTAATAATGTATTTTTCAAAAAATGATGGAGGCCTTAAATTAAAATCTGGAACATTATTTGGAAAAGCAACCTCTATATTAGGATTTTCATCCCAAGTATATTCTCCTAGGTCTGTTTTTCTAATTTCTCCATTTATTTCCATGACAAATGGAGGAATACTTTCTCCAACACTCATTTCATTTACGAATCCACCAGTGCTATATCCACTCTTTCCTCTTATATAATGAATAGGATTAGGAGAATAAATTCTCATTACTATTTTACTTTTGTTTTTATTGATATCTTTCAATAAAATAATATATTGAATTGTTGTATCTGTTTTTCCATAAGAATCATCTCTTTTAAAATTAATCCCTCCAAAAGAAACTTTGATTTTATCTTTATTAAAATAATCTATAAGATAATTTACTGCTATTTTAACAGTTTCTTTTTCAACTTTACCAATCATTCCCGATACATCCCCAGCTATTATTAATTTTGATATATCAAAAGCTTGTGTAACTAAATTAATAGAAATATCCACTGGGAGATTATTGAGAGTATAATCATAAACATCTGAAAGTAAAATTTCTTTTACAAAAGATAACGTTGTCATTTCTGAAGCATTTAAATATCCGGACGTCTTCTTAATTTCCCATTTTTTATATATTTCAAATGATGCGCTTTTAATTATTTTTTTTGATTCCCATGTTGAAATTGTTTGATAATCAATATCTGTAGCAAAAATTTGTTGTGGTATAGCCCAAAAAATTACTGATATAATCAGCACTATCCCACATATTAAATTGTGGTATTTCATTTATTTATTTTTTAATGGAAATTGTGTCTAGAAATTTATTAAATTCTTCTTGGCAAGATTCTTTATCTTCGCCAAAAAGTGAAGTTTGAAATAAATATACTATATTATTTATGGGAACCCATATCATCACTGTTTCCCCTTTTTCTGATATTAGACGCTCCTTTAATCCTTTCGTACCGTCAATTTCTATAATTTCTTGATTATTTTTTTTCTCGTTTGGATTATTAATATAATATTTAGTAATACTATAATGTACATCTTCCTCGCTTCCCTCTTCTTCAAAGATAGCTGAGGTCCCTATCCAACAACCATTTTTAGGAATTGAGTTAGAAGAAATATTGCTATTAAATGGAATAAAATTTTCTGTCCTGATGGAAAAACTAGACATAAGATCTTCAACTGCTTTCCATCCTTTCGGAATAGCAAAACTTAATCCTATTTTTTCATTATTAACATAAGAAATCCCATCTTTCATTTCTACGTTAAAATCATAAATTGAATATTCTTTGTTTTTGTCGTCCTTATTGTTCATTATAAAAATAAACAAACCAATAACAGCTAAAACAAAAACTAATATAATTATAAATATATATTTCTTTTTCATATTATTATTTCTTTATTACCTTTTTTCTTATCTTTTTATTAAATTAATTATTTTTTCAACAAACAAAAGAACCAAATAAAGAACTAATCTTCATTAAAAAATCCCCTTAATGGGGACTATTTTATTTATCAAATAATTTTAAAAGCAAGCTCAGCCATTCTTAGTGAATATGCCCATTCATTATCATACCAAGCCATAACTTTTACTAACTTTCCATTCGCTTTCGTGTATTCCATGTCAAATATCGAAGAAAAAGGATTAGCAATAAAGTCCGATGAAACTAATGGATTAGTTTCAACAAAAAATATTCCTTTCATCTTTCCTTTGTCTGAATATTTTAACATTACATTATTAACTTCCTCTACGGTAACATCTTTTTTTAATTCACAGGTTAAATCTACTAAAGATACAACTGGCGTTGGAACCCTTACTGCAATACCATCTAATT
>JBBABL010000052.1:0-4307 GCA_041657645.1 Minisyncoccota bacterium | reverse complement strand
TACGCTCCTTTTCATTTAATGGAACTCCGACACCATCGTCTTCGTAGACGATTAAAAGTTCCTTATCCTCTACTTTCGCCCCAATTTTTACATTTGGGAACTCCTTTTTTGAATACTTCATTGTATTTCCAATAAAGTTTTCAAAAACCAAAAGGAAAAGACCATTGGCGTTAATCTTTACTTCTGGAACTTCAATCTTTATTTTGACTGAATATCCATTAATGCTACGCATCAGTAAAGATTCCAAATCCTGCCAGAACTGCTCCTCTCCTATAGCATCAAGATCTTTCCATAGGCCCATTAGATCATTTATATCATCTAATGACTTTTCAACATTCTCAAGCCTTTTCGGATCATGCTTCTCTACATATAGATCAATGTTTCCTGATGCTATGCATAGAGAATTTGCTACCTCATGTCTTATTGATTGAGATACTAGTAATAAAAATTCTGATTTACTTGTCATAGAACCACTTCCTTTTATTACTATAGAACAAGTATTCTATTTTGTCAAGATGTCTCTTAATTTATCTATTGCCTCATGCCTCATAAATTGAGATTGTTTTTCTTCAGAAGTTAATTCTCCAAATGTTTTATTAAATCCATCAGGTAGAAAGATTGAATCCCACCCAAAACCATTCTCTCCCCTCGGCTCTTTCGTTATAACTCCTTTTACTTCTGCTTCAGCCACTTTCATTTCTTTCCCATCAAAAAAAGCAATACAAGTAATTGCTTTTGCTTTTCTATTTTCCGAGATAAGATTACAAATTTGTTTCAATGTTAAGTTCTTAACAAAAAATTTAACTAATGCCCCTGGCAAACCATTAAGTTCTTCTAAATACAGACCAGTGTCATCAACAATAACTGGCTCTTTTAATATTTCATATGCTTGCCTTGCTTTCTCTTGAGCTACTTCTTTAACGTCAACAGATTGAATTTCTTTTAAGTCTAAATCTACATTATTAATTTTATAACCTAAAATAGTTTCAAATTCTTTGATTTTTCCCTCGTTTCCTGTAACAAATATCATTTTGTGAAATAGTTATATGCAAAGACAATTATTAGTCCAATTATAGCAACAATAATTGAAATAGAAGGATTAATTAATGAAGATAACAATACAAATAAAGCTAGCCCTATTAAAATTCCTTCTTCTGTCTTCTGATTAAATTTTTTCATTAATTAATTATATAACTATTTTGAAATATAATCAAAATTACTTATATAAGTTATTATGATTATCAATATAAGCAAAAATTGATATATTATCTTTTTTCTTATATACAGCTCTTAAGTCTCCAGTGATATTAATACTTCTATAACCAATATACTTACCTTTTAGTGAATGGTTGTTAAGAGTAGGATCAAATTCATCAGAAATAAAAATATTGATTTTTTGCTTGAGCTTTTCTTTTTCTTTGAGTTTTTTATATTTCTTTTCAAAGCTCCTCTCTAGAATTATTACCATCATAAATTATCAAGATAACTGTTGATTTCTTCAGGAGAAGAAAGGGCTGGAGAAAGATTCTTTCCCTCTTCTATGTTTTTATCAATTTTCCCAAGTATCTTTTCAAATTCTGGAGTCATTCTTGGAACAGCAGAGAAATAAACCTCTCTAGTTCTTATGAAGTTTCTTAAAGATGCATTGATAATATCGCTTAAAGATATTCCCATTTCTTTGGCAATATTTTGTGCGTTTTCTTTAATCTCCTTTTCTGTTTTAATATTTATTATAGCTTTCATATATACAAAGTATATACTTTATATATACTACTGTCAATAGCAAAAAATGTCTTCTATTCTCTTATCAAAATATATAGAAATTTTAAAAGCAAGCTCTAGTGAAGGAACGTAATTACCCTTTTCAATGGCAATAATTGTTTGTCTAGTTACCCCTACTCTTTCTGCTAATTCTTCCTGAGTAATATTTTTTTCTGCTCTTAGTACTTTAATTTTATTGTCCATTTTTTTTATAAAAATAATAAGAGATTGAATAAATGGCAATATTGAAAAGAACAATATAGCTTAATATGATCCCTAGATTATAATAATAAGAATCGATATTCCCTAAATTAGAAAACATTAATACTATAGAGAGAAGAGCTAAGGTTGGAACAGTAATACCATAAGCCATTAAAGCTGACTTGCCAGCGATACTTTTAACCATTTCATCAACTAATAATTCTTTAACATTTTTCTTAACTAAAAACATTGCAACCCCACCAATTACAATTCCAGCAACAGCTAAGTATACATTTTCAGTTGAAACAGCTAAGGAAACCGTTATTGATATAAAGACAACGATAAAGAATCTTGCTAACTTGTATCTATTATATGACATATTTTTATTAATTAATTATTATGCCATAATTGTATAGTATACTTTACATAATGTCAAGCATGGTATACATTTATATTGTATTATTTATTTTTTATGAAATCTGATATCCTTTCCCTTTTTTCTTTTTCCTGATCAGACTTAAAATAAATCTCTAAAAATACTACTGTTTGATTAATTGGCAGATAGGCATAAATAACACGTATCCCGCTTCTTGCTCCTTTTCCCTTTAAGCTTTTACATTGAAATTTTTTAATTTTAAAAAACCTTAAGTCATTCGTATTGCCGACGCCTTCAATCTCAAAAATACCATTACTATTTATATCCTTGCAATGGAAAAGCTCAATTCTGTATTGCTTATTAACCTCTAAATCTTCCCTCAATGATGAAAATTTCTTCAGTAGCTTCTTAATGTCATGTTTAAATTCTTCTGTTTCATTATAATTCATCATCATATTGCCTTACAGAAAATTCATCGGTTCGAGAAAAAACCGCTTCATAATCAATTAGCTGCAAATCATTAGCACCAATCCATGGAACGTCTTTATGGGAATATTCGCACATTTTTGTGGCATTAAAGTTCTTAAAACGTTCAATTTCCCAATCAATTAGCTCTTTCTCTTGAGCTGAAAAGACCGAAATATCAGCAGATCTTCGAGGTAGATATTTTCTTTGGTCATGTTGAAAATATTTTTTGGTAACATGTATTAAATCACCATCTTCCTCCATTTGTTCAACGATTTGAGGAAAAGCCACGGGAGTTGGCCCAAAGTGATTCTTTATATATTTTGCACCAATTAATTGCTCCTCAAATTTTTCATAAAAGTCAAAATCAATAAAATACATTATCTTGCATACCACTGCTTCACCAATATTCGGCTTTGCACCAATACGCTCTAAAATATACAAGAGAACTTCTTTAAACTTGTCTATTTGTTCTTGGGGCACAGAAATACGCATTTCAGGCTTTTCTACTTTTATTTTTTTTGATTTTTCTATCTTTACTTTTGGTAATAACGTATCCTTACCAGCAAGAAAATCTTTCAAAGATAGCCCAAAGAAATGCGCCAATTTTTGTGCCTCTTCTACAATCATTTTACGTGATCCATTCTCAATCTGGACATAAGTTGGACGAGAAACCCCTATTTTCTTTGCCAAAAATTCTTGACTAATATCATGTTCTTGACGAAGCTTTTTTAAGAATTTATTCATACTTAAATTTTATCAAATGTAATTAATCCTGTCAAGTAAAATGTTAGATATTTTTACACAAGACATATTGGCGGAGGGGACAGGACTCGAACCTGCAAGCCCTTACGGGCGCACGCTTTCCAAGCGTGTTCCTTACCATTCGGAGCACCCCTCCTAGATTTTCATTCCTCTTAAGTTTGCAACCCTTTCTTCAACTGGAGGATGAGTTAAAAATAATTTACTAAACCAACTCTTTTTCATGTTCCCTCTTAAAGGAGAGGCTATAAAAAGATGGGAGTTGGAATTATTGGCTGTTCTAAGTAAACTTCCATCAGCAGATATTTTTTCTAAAGCGGAAGCAAGTCCCTCTGGGTATCTAGTCAATAAGGCACCGGAAGCATCAGCTAAAAACTCCCTTTTCCTTGAGATTGATAATTGGATTAATGACGCAGCTATAGGAGCTAGTATCGCAGCGGCCAAAGCAACTATAATCATAATTACATTATTATTGTTATTATCACTTCTACTCCACATTGTTATTCTCAAAAAGAAATCCGATAGAATGGCAATTACACCTACTAAAACAACAACAACGGTCTGTAAAAGCATATCTTTGTTCTTAATATGGGATATTTCGTGAGCAATAACTCCTTCTATTTCATTTCTTTCTAATTTTCCTAGTAGTCCTTTTGTTACCGCAACAACAGCATGCTTTTCATCTCTTCCCGTAGCAAAAGCATTGGGTTGAGGTTCGTTTAGAATATATATTTTTGGCATT
>JBBABL010000051.1:0-4384 GCA_041657645.1 Minisyncoccota bacterium | reverse complement strand
TATACGCATAATTTGTTCCTGATAGACGGGGATTCCATAAGTATTTCCAAGAATAGTTTCTAACTTAGGATGAAGATATCTAACTTTTTGCCTGTCTAGTTTTCCTCTAATATATTCAGGAATATGTTGCATCGGTCCAGGACGATATAGGGCAACCATTGCGATGATATCTTCTATCTCAGTTGGCTTTAATTGTTTTAAATATCTTCTCATTCCTTCAGACTCTAATTGAAAAACACCGACACAATCACCAGATTGTAAAAGTTTAAATGTTTTTTCATCGTCTAATGGAAGATTATCAATATCAACATTCATTCCTCTAACAGCATAAATTCTTTTTAAAGTTTCTTCAATAATAGTTAGGTTTTTTAAACCCAAAAAATCAACTTTTAAAAGCCCCATTGATTCTACTGCATGCATTTCATATTGAGTAATAACACTATTTTCATCTTGAGCAGGGTGCTGAATTGGAACAGAGTCTTCTAAGGGGTTTCTTGATATCACTACTCCACAAGCATGAGTTGAAGCGTGCCTTGCACATCCTTCAATCTTTAATGCTAAATTAACTAGTCTTTCAGCATCATTATCAGATTCGTATAATGTTTTAAATTCATCAATTTTTTCTAATGTGTCATTTAAATTAAATCCTACTGGAATCATTTTTGCCATCCTATCGCAGAACGAATATTCTAATCCCAATGCTCTTCCTACGTCTCTAATTGATCCACGGGCGGCCATTGTTCCAAAAGTTATAATCTGTGCAACCTTATTTCTTCCATACTTTTGGGCAACATAATTAATAACTTCGTCTCTTCTTTTATCAGTAAAGTCTAAATCAATATCAGGAGGGGATATTCTGTCTGGGTTTAAAAATCTTTGGAAGTATAAATCATATTTCAATGGATCAACGTTAGTAATATTTGTTAAATAAGCAACAATTGAACCACCAGCAGAACCTCTTCCAGGACCAACAACAATACGACTATTTTTTGCCCAATTAACAAAATCTTGAACAATTAAAAAATAACCAGAAAAACCAGTTTTATTTATTACCGATAGTTCATATTCAGTTCTTTCTAAAACCTCTTTTAGCTTTGGATTATCTTTATCGTCTAAGCTTATTTTGTATTTCTTTTCTATTCCTGCATAGCACAAATCTTTCAAGTATTCTTCTCCTGTTTTTCCGTCAGGAACATCGAAGTAGGGAAGTTTAAAATCTCCTAATTTTAATTCAAGATTACAAGCTTCAGCTATCTTATTAGTGTTTTCTATTGCCTCAGGAACATCTTTAAAGTCTTCTATCATTTCTTCTGCTGATTTAATACTGAAGTCATCAATCATCATTGATAGTCTTCCTTTGTCATTTATATCAGCTCCAGTATTAATCAACATAATAATATCCTGAGCCTCAGCATCATCTTTATTTATATAATGAGAATCATTTGTAGCAATTAAAGGAATATCTAATTTTCTAGCTAATTCGATTACCATTTGATTAGTTCTTTCTTGCTCTGGTATTCCGGGGTGATGTTGTAATTCTAAATAATAGTTTTCTTTGCCAAAAATACTTTGGTATTTTAAAGCCATTTTTTCTGCCTCCTCTTTTTTATTTGATAAAAGTAGGTGAGGAATTCTTCCTTGCAAGCAAGCGCTTGTGGCGATTAATCCCTCTGAATATTTTTCTAATAATTCAAAATCAACTCTTGGTTTATAGTAGAATCCTCTAAGGTGTGCTTCGGTTACTATTTTTACTAAATTATTATATCCTTTCTCATTTTTAACTAGAAGTATTAGATGATGTCTTTTATTATCAACATTAGCATCCTTATCTTCCATTGTTCTAGTCGATTCGTAAACCTCGCATCCAATAATTGGTTTAATTCCTTTTGCTTTTGCTTTTTCGTAAAATTCAATCGCACCATACATCACTCCGTGATCAGTCAAAGCAACTGTGTCCATGCCCAGTTCTTTTACTTTGTCTAGAATGTCATCTATTTTTGATAAACCATCTAAAAGTGAGTAGTGTGAATGTAAGTGTAAGTGTGTAAATTTATTCATTTTAAACTATTTTTTTTCCTCCAAGCTTTATAGTAGACATATCAACTTCTCCTTTAATGCCTGTTAAAACAAGATTATCATTGATTATAGTATTTTCCATATCAATTAAACCTTCTGTTAATAATCTTCCTAAATTAAGTCCTCCATTTATTATTGTATCGTTTAGAAGTAGATCTCCTCTTATCGTTAGTTCTTCATAGTCAGAGCTTTTAAGCTTAACATCTTCTAGTATTACATCTCCACCAATTTTCGCTTTACTTAATCCTAAGAATCCAGAGACCGTAGCATTTCTTGCATTAATGTTTCCATTAATTTCTGCACCGACTAAATTAATAGCTCCTTTTATAATCGTATTTTCAAGCAGTAAGTCGTCTTTTATTGTGCAATTGCCCAAATAAAGAGAACCTTCAATAACTGAATTTTTAAGATTTAAATCCCCAATAATTATTATTTCACCTAGGAAAACAGAGCTTTTAATTTCTGAGTTTTCTAAATTAAGCCCTCCTTTTATTTTATCGGAAATAACAGATAGGTCAGATATTATGCAATTAGAAAAATTAACTTCTCTTCCTTCTTTTTCGGCTGAATTAATTTCTCTTATAATATCAACCTGTCCAAGAACTTTCTTTTTGTTATTTAGATTAATCATATGCTACTATATATAGTATAATAAATTTGCTTATGCTACAAGAGGAAGAAAAGATACAAAAGAAGGGCTATATAAATATAGTCGGAATAGATGAAGCAGGCAGAGGCCCACTAGCAGGACCAGTAGTTGCTGGCGCTGTTTTATTCTCAAAAAAGTTTAAAAAAGATAGCCTCATTAGAGACTCTAAACTTTTAAGTGAAAAACAAAGAAGAGAAGCATATAAAAGAGTGGATAATAATTTAAAGTGGGGAGTAGGTATTGTTTCGGAGAAAATAATTGATAAAGTCAATATTCTTGAAGCCACTAAACTTGCCATGATAAAGGCGGTAAGAGACTTAGAAAAAAAATATAATATTAAAGTAGATTATTTAATCTTAGACGGAAGAATGAAATTAGATTTAGACATAGATCAAAAATCAATTGTTTCAGCAGATAGAAAAGTTTTCGCCGTGAGCGCTGCAAGCATTATTGCAAAGTTTACAAGAGATGAAATAATGATAAAGTATGATAATAAATACAAAGAGTATAACTTTAAAAAACATAAAGGTTATGGGACAAAAGAACACATGGCAATGATTAATAAATACGGTGGATGTAAAATACACAGAAAAACCTTTAAACCTTTTGACAAAGACAAATAAAAATGTATAATAACAACATATGGCAGTACCAAAACAAAGACAAAATCAATCAAGAAGAGACAGAAGGAGAGGCAATATTTATATCAAGGCCCCTAATTTAGTCTTGTGTCCTAAGTGTCAAAAACCAGTTTTACCTCATACTGTATGTGGATATTGCGGTTTCTACAAAGGAAGAGAGGTAATAAACGTAATGGCAAAGCTGGAAAAGAAAGAACAAAAACAGAGACAAAAAGAGATTGAGGAAAAGTCAGAAAATAAATAAATTAAATTGATATGGCTTCAAGGCATCTTTCAAGGTCAGTAGCAATGCAAAGTTTGTACGAATGGGACTTTCATAAAAAATCTGGCGAAGAACTAGAAAAAATAACTGAAAGAAATATTGAAGAGTTTGGAAAGGGCTTAGAGAGCTACGATTTTATTTGGTCTCTCATTTATGGAGTTGAAAAAAATATTGATATAATTGATAAGATTATTGAAAAGACTGCTCCTGAATGGCCAATAGATCAAATAAACAACTTAGATAGGAATATTTTAAGAATAGGAATATATGAGTTACTATACGAAAAAGTAGACGAAGTTCCACCTAAAGTAGCTATTAATGAATCTATTGAACTAGCTAAAAACTTTGGTGGAGAAAATTCTAGAAAATTTGTTAACGGAGTTCTTGGAACAATATATCGTGAAATGATAAATGAAGAAACTAATGGAGAAAAATAATTTTGATGAGTTAGAAAAGATTCTTAATGTATCTTTTAAGAATAAAGATCTTTTAATTCAAGCATTTTGCCATCGTTCATATCTGAATGAAAATCCTGATTTTTATCTCGGACACAACGAAAGATTAGAATTTTTAGGAGATGCTGTTCTTGAATTGGTAACAACAAACTATCTATATAATAAATATCCTGACAAACCAGAAGGGGAGCTAACTGGTTGGAGAGCATCGCTAGTTAATTCAAATATACTCTCGGAAACAGCAAGGGAAATAGGTTTTGAAAAGTTTCTCTTACTGTCTTCAGGAGAAGCAAAAGAAAAA
>JBBABL010000050.1:0-4559 GCA_041657645.1 Minisyncoccota bacterium | reverse complement strand
TCTGTAATTGTAGTTTTAGTAGGATTAATTGCTTTACTCTCAGATTTAGCAATTAGATCTCTTTTTTTTAACAGAGGGAGGAGAGATGATAAAGGTAATTTAGGTATGATTATGCTTTTTATTGGTGTTATTGCTGCTATCTTAGCTCCTTTAGCAGCCTCATTACTTAGGTTAGCTATCTCAAGAAAAAGGGAGTTTTTAGCTGATGCATCTGGAGCTCTTTTAACTCGTTATCCTGAAGGGCTTGCTCGAGCTTTAGAAAAGATTTCCCAAGACCCAATTTCTTTAAAAGCTGCCTCTAATGCTACTAACCATCTTTTTATTGCTAGTCCTTTAAAAGGGAAAAAGGTAAGTAAATTATGGATGACTCATCCACCAATAGAAGAAAGAGTAAAAGCTTTAAGGCAGATGGATATATAAATGACAAATTTAAAAAAATTTGTTAGAATATTTAAAGGTCGATTAATTAATTTTAAAAAATAAAAATATATGGAAGATGAAATTCAAAAAGAGCTTATAGAACAAAAATCAGAAGGCTCAACTAAGACCGATGATAATAAGTTGTTTGGTATTTTAAGCTATATCGGTATTTTATGTTTAATTACTCTTTTAACAAAAAAAGACAATACTTTTGTTTTCTTTCATGCTAAGCAAGGGTTAGTTCTTTTTATCGCTGAAGTAATAACTAGTTTTGTTATGATGATTCCTGTTTTGGGCTGGGTTCTTGGTCCAATCATTTGGATCTTTTTATTCGTTTTATCAATCATTGGCATTATTAATGCTTTAGGAGGAAAAACAAAAGAAATACCTGTTTTAGGTAAATATGCTTCAGAAATTAAGATCTAAAAAAGGTCGAATTACTTGTTAGTTTTAACAAGTAAATAATTAAAATATATATATGAGAAAAGTTACAAAAACTGGTTATGCAATTGGTTTGGCTATTCTAGGGTTTATCATTTACCTTACTATTCACCAAACAGTTGGTTTAACTCTTCTAGTTATTGGTTTAGCTTCACTTATCGTTCTTAATTTTATGCCCAGTAAAAAGAAAGAGCAGAATGAAACTCAGGGTTTTGAACAAGAAAGACCTGTTTCTGAAGGAGAGATAGAAGAGAATGATGATGACGAAGAAGAAGATGATGATAGTGATGACGAAGATGATGACTAAGTATTAATAAAATTTTAAATTCCTGTGTTAATTAATACAGGAATTTGGAGAGGTCGCATAGTGGTCTAGTGCGTTTGCTTGGAAAGCAGATATACCAGTAATGGTATCGAGGGTTCGAATCCCTCCCTCTCCGCCAATTTTCACTTTTCGGATTTTGATCAAAGAAAGTTCGAACTTTGTTCAAAAAAAACTAGATTGGAAAACCCTAATGGTTCGAATCTATGTCCCCTATACGAGATTACACGGAACGTTGGGTTAAAAAATAGATAGCTCAAATATTAATACTAAACGATCATCAACTATAAATTTAAAGAAATGATAGTACTTATAGGGAAGGGAATCGGCTTTCTTTTAATGCTATACAGCTTATTATAAGCAATCTTAGGTATAAAAAATCTTGTTAAAAAAGGTTTAAATCCTATAATTCAAAAATCATTAGATATTTTGCGAATTAGTGGAAATAATGCTGTTCATCCGGGAGAAATTAACCTTGAAGAGAACCCAAAATTAGTTTTTAAGCTCTTTGAATTGATAGTTTTTACGAAGAGCTTCCAGAAAATGCAAAAAAGCAAATTCAAGATAGAGATAGTTAATAATTATAATATATTAACTTTTAAATAGGCTCCAACGTCGTTCTATAGTCTCATAGAAGTAGTAAATGATAGTTTGACTCAATTTATCAATAAGTATAGAATTTTAATTAATAAATAATTATGTCATACAGAAAAGCAATTATTAATCAAATAATCTTTCTGGAAATTTAGATGTTTTTTAAAGACATTTTTTATTATAAAAATATCATGAATGATGGTATTAAAATAAAAAATATACTTACAGTTTTATGCATAATCGCTTTATTATTAGCAATTCCATCAATATGGCCTTATGGATATTATCAACTTTTAAGATGGCTAATAGCTGGCATTGCTGTTTTTATTGCCTATATAGCTTCTGAATTAGAAAAAAGAATCTGGGTTTGGATAATGGCCATTATAGCTATTCTTTTTAATCCTATTGTTCCCATCCATTTAGTAAAAGAAACGTGGGTAGTAATTGATTTTATTGTGGCGATAATGTTTATGATTTCACTATTTAAAATAAAGAAAAAATAAAACCATGGAGAAAGATAAAATTAAAACCTCAAAGTGGAGAATTATTGGTACTGCATTTTTTGGATTTCTTCTAGGGAGATATTCTATTCAGTCATTTGAATATACCATCCCGAGAATATTTTCTATTATTAAAAAAGTAGGCATTGAAGAAGGATATGAAATATATGCTAATTCCACAATTCTTTCTTTAATTTTAACTGTTTTAGTAATGTTTCTCGCTAGTGTTGTAGCTGGTTTTTTAGCAAGAAAAAAAGGAATATTAGTTGGATTATTAGCAAATTCTTTTTCGATTATTTTACTTGGTCTTGTTTTTTATCTTGCTATTATTGGAAAAGAAAATCTTTATATTGGGAATATTCCAGCACAACTTTATACTTCCATTAGTTTTATTTCAGTAATTCTTGTTAGTATATTGGGTGGATATTTAGGGCAAAAATACTATTCACCAGAAATAGATCTAGATTTAGAAAAAAATAGATTAACCATTTTTGGTATTAGATGGTTTCATTACTTTTGGATTTTTCCGCTTATTATTTACTCATTTTTATCGACCGCTATTATTGCTATATATGCTAGTATTTTAGTCTCTTTGGCTGGTTTTTATTATACTGTTCACCCTTCTATTTGGTTTAGTTCTTGGTTAATTTATTTATTTTTCGTACCTGCATTAGTCATGATTGCTGTTTATCTTTTGGGTTTCGCTTTTATTAGATTTTGGGAATTAATGCAATATGGACAAGAGATATCCAAAGGATGGAAGCATTTTTTGTGGCTTTTATTATATGGAGTTGGTGTTCCTATTTTATCTTTTTTTATTACCGCTAATGTTATAGAGATTACTTATAATATGTCAAAACCTATTACTGGCGATTGGAAGTTAGGCATAGGATTAGTTTTGATTATACCTACTATTATTTTTATTGTTAATATTTTTTCTTGGCTTAAAGGTAAATTGTCAAGAAATACAGATGATTTATAGAAGAAAAAATTAAAAAAAACAATATGGATTCAGGAAAAGCAATTATAACTATTATTATTGTATTTGTTGTGATTAATCTTATCCTATGGAGTTGGCAAGAATTTTATTACAGAAAAGATACTGAGCAAATAAAAAAAATTGAGAGTTGGCTTAATAGCGAATCTGTCAAAATCAAAAATACAGAGAGTCAATTAGAGAGTTTGGAATTGAAAATTTCATCTTTGGAAGATTCTCTAATTAATTATAAACGCAGAATAGATTTAGGAGAAGAATATTAAATAGATACCTATAATATTAAGGTTTGTGAATATAATAGTTTATTAAACCAGTATAATTCTCAACTTAGCAAATATACAGAAAGTACAAACTTTTATAACTTAAAGGTTGATGAGGCTAACAAATTAATAAAAAGAAGTAGTACAAGGTGGTACATTGTCCCGATACCAATATCTAGTAGTGGAAATCTAAGAGGAAAACCATAATACAAATAGATCTATGACAAAAATAATGAAATTTATTAAAAAAATTGGTCAAAGATAACAATTTTACTTATAGTTATTGTAGTAGTTATTGTAATAGGAACTTATCTTGGCATGGATAATAAATTAACAATAACTGGTATGGTTTTAAATATTATTGGTAGTTTATTATTAGTAGAATTTTTTATAATTTCAGATGAAGAAATTATTCGACTTAATGTTTCAAGGTTTTCTGGTTCAACACATAAAGAAAAATTAAAATTACCGGCAGTTCGGGATAAAATCATACAAAGAGATAATGCTATTTGTGCAGGAATCTTTCTCTTTTTTGGGTTTGTTTTCCAAATAATTGATCAACTCTTGTAGTCTATTAAATTACTCTCAATAGGGACTAACATTATTCAATTTCCAAGGCTAAATAGGTTCCAACATCGTCCTATAGCCACAGGGTCTCATTTTATTGATAATTTTTCATTTTATTGTTATTATTGCATAGAAGACTTAAAGACCGTTTCTTAAATTACAAGATGGTCACATGGCCGTCTTTTATTTTATATTAGTAAGTATTAGAAAATATGGAAAATAAAAATATTAGAAATGTGGTTATCATCGCCCACGTTGATCATGGTAAAACAACATTAGTGGATGGTCTCTTAAAACAGACTCATACTTTTAGGGATAATCAATCAGAGATGCAAGAGACTTTGATTTTAGATAGCAATGCTTTAGAAAAAGAAAAAGGTATAACTATTTTAGCTAAAAATACAGCCATAAAGTATAAAGGAGTAAAAATTAATATTGTTGATACTCCGGGGCATGCC
>JBBABL010000049.1:0-4574 GCA_041657645.1 Minisyncoccota bacterium | reverse complement strand
GGGACTGTAACTATTCTTGTCTCATGGTTATTTTTACCAACGTAATAATGATGACTTCCTTTAACATGAGTATACACAAAGCCATTTTTATTCAGAAACTTCACTATTTGAGAAAATGTCCAATTAAAGACTTTTTTGTTCATGTTTTAAGCAAAAACAGGCATTACAAAAGGATTATAACCAAAAGAATACACTTCTTGTTGTTTTAGCTTCTTGTTGCTTTTTAGTTTGTCCCACATTTCTTCGTATTCAACATCTGTCTTTTGATTCAATGGCATTGGTCTAGATTTAATCTTACGTGCTGTCTCAATGTAGCCTTCTATAGATTGAAACAAAGAAGCCATTACTTCTGTAGGATTATCCCCTTCTTCTACAATATTAAACTCAAGGGCTACTCCATAGTAGACACCATCTTCCTTAAAGATTATATATCTAACGGATCCTTTATTTAATGTATTTTTATATTTCATAATAATATTATATATTACAGACGCAAAAAAGTGTATTTTGTTACAAGATATTTATATAATATCAATATCCGCTCCAAACTCTTTTAATCTGTTTAATATGCCTTTAGCCGTGCCTCTATCTAGTTTATTGTGCCTAGGGACTATTGTTATTGTGTTCCCTTCTTCATTTTTTATTTTAGAATGTTTAGCACCTTCTTGAACTAGAAATCCACTTTTGTTAGCAATAGATAAAATGTCTTTACAGGAGCAATCTGTTGTTTTAGCAACAAGCTTTTTCATTTTCCCTAAAGATATTAAAGTCTGCCTTTATTTCTTTATTCATTGGAGGAAAAACACCAAATTGCTTAATTGATGATATTGCTGGAAAGTATTCAGGCATATATTGAAAGTATTCTTCAGGAATATCTAGATAAGTTCTAACGGCATCATTTATCATCTCTGTTAATTCAGCGAATGTATTGCCTTCTGTAAAACAACCTTCATATGTAGTAATTTCTGCACAATATCTATCATTATCTCCACGCCTAACTAAAACGCTTATTTCTTTTGGGAATAAAGACCTAAACTTATTTATATCCTTAATTGCTTCGGAACTTAATTTATTCATAAGTATATTATACTAATTATTTAATAAACAAGCAATGCCTAAGCTTCTAATACCTTTTTTAATTGAGTCATTCCCCTATGGATAACAACCCTTGTTGCCCCCTGAGATTTATTCAATGCTTTGGCAACTTCTGAGATTGGCTCTTGTTCGATATAGTACATAGAAAGAGCAATACGATGATCATCGTTAAGTTTTGCTAAGGCAACCCTTACCCCTTCCATTTCATTATTAATCATCGCGTCCTTTTCAATGTTTTGTTTTGTGTCCGCAATGTCCAGATTGTCCAGATTGGCTGGATTCTGGTCTTTCTTTCTGTAGTAGTCAAAAACTAAATTCCTTGCAATATGGAAAAGAAAGCCTGAAGGATTCTTTATTTCTTTATCTTGTGATATTTCCCTCCATAAACGAGTAAATGTTTCTGAAGTTATATCCTGTGCTAATAGCTCGTTATTTACCTTAAAAAAAACAAAACGGTAGATTTTATCTACATGCTCATCATATATCTGCGAAAAGAATTGTTCTTTAAATTGATTGTCTTGCATTGTTTTTAAAATTGTCAGTGTCCAGAATGCTGTCCAGATTGTCCATTAAGTTGTCCACAATAATTAAATGTTGTCCCTATGTTGTCCACATTGTCCAGAACCGTGTCCAGAATGTCCAGAATGCTGTCCAGAATGTCCAGAACCGTGTCCAGAACGGTTAGTAGGATTTATTAATCTCATATATTGTTGTCTTCCCTCCTCCTGCCGATACTACTATCTTCAAATCCTTTAATCCTTTCAATTCCCTTCTAATTGTTCTTGGATTCATATTCGGAAATGATTCACTTATTTCAACAGACTTTAATTGTCCCTTATTTTGGAGAATCTCTAAAACTTTCAATTGGACAGAAGAAAGTTCTTCATAGTTAATGTCCTTCGTTTTCTTAACTTCAACTGGTTTTGCTTTTTCTACTATTTTTTTTACTTCTTTAACTACTACTCTAGAAGAAACAAAATCTTTCAAAGAATCATAATTTCTTTCTAAAATTGAGTAGTTTTCTGAGGATATCCAATCTTGTTCTTTAGCAATAGAAAAATAGGTCTTGATTAGTTCAATTTTTGATAAGACCTTTTTAGTTGCTTCTTCCTTTTCTTGGTTGGAAGATGGGACTGATTTCCCTCTTGAGATATTTATAAAGAATAATACGTCTAGGCCTTCTTTTCTAATCGCAAATTTAAGGGGCTCCTCTTTAGGAAAGAAGCTTGTCGCCCTATATAGTGCATTTGTTAGCCTTATAATATTTTCCTCCATCATTAGGGGGATTATAGGATAAATAAAAACAAAAGTCAACGACTAAAAAAGACGAATATATTATTCGTCTTTGGTGATGGCTGCTCTTAGAGAGCCTTTCATTTCCTCCGTAATGCTTTTACAATCAGGAAGATATTCTTCAAACCAGTCTATCAAGGGCTCATCTTCAGGAATATATCTTCTTTTAAAGATAAAAAGCAGTTCTTTCATCATACCTTTCATCTCACTTGGTCGCCCTTCCTTAAAAGTACAAAGGCTGGCCGCGTGAACAACATCAGCATAAACCTTTACAAGAGATTCCGCACTTTCAATCCCTTCAAAAATCTTTTTCCGGACAAGGTCAATTGGCGGAACTTCGTCAAACGACTTATAGTCAAGACAATAGTTAACATACCAAGTTGTCCAGAAAGAAAGTTTTTCGTCCTTCTTATACATTGCCTTGATAATTTCATTTACAAGTTTGGGATTCTTCGTATATGTTCTCGTCATCTCAAGACTTCTGAAGTCAAGATAGTCGAACAATCTAGAAGAGACCTCCCCCTGCTCATAAAGAATATCAATTGCTTTAGGAAAATACATGTCCATCTGACAAACTTTCTGATATTCATCAGGAACTTCTATTTTAATGTACCCCATAATCAATCACTACCAATTAAAAGATATCATATTATTATTTTATGTCAATAAAAAAAGAATGGTATTTCCCATTCTATAACAAACTCATTGTGAGCTGTTTTTTTAATCAATCCTCTAAAAATCATTTTACCTTACCTTCTGACATATTATTAATCATTAAGGTAAAATAATCATTTTTTTACTTTAACCTCCTAACTGCCTTTCTTTTTCTTCGTCAAAAGATTGATAAATTCTTCGGTGCTCATTTCTTTTCTTATCCTTACTACGCATTTATTTTTAAATGCCTCTACTTCGTCAATGTTTTTTGAAAAATAGAGAGACGCAAAAAGTACTTTAGCGTAAACATGAACTAAGTCCTTATTACTCTTAGTTTTTTCAAGGATTTTATTACCAACTATTTCTATGGGTGGAAAACCACTATAACAAGAATAATTTCGGATATAATTAGTCAACACACTCAACCAGAAAGAAAGAGGATAGTCTCCACTTTCCATTTCTTTAAGAATAGAATCTTTGTCACCGGATAATCCCATGATGATCTCAAGACTCTTAAACTCTAACGAATATACTTCTTCTTTTAAAGGAACTTCCATTTTTATCACCCTCAAGTGTTAAGGTCTTTATAGTCTAATTATAATCTATTGTCAAAAAAAGAGATAAACATTTTGTTTATCCCTGCATTTTTTTCATTTCTCCCAATGCATATGATCTTAGATCATAGACATTGTTTCTTATCCAGACCCAGTCCTGATAAGAAAAGGAGTCGGCATTTTTTCTAATTTTTTTAAAGAATTTAAAGTCAAAGTCGATTTTAAAAGAAGTGTTCCTGTAAAATTCTTTCGTGCTTTGATAACAGGAACCCCACTTATATAAATCAAATTTTTCAGACATTATCTTCTCATAATAAAAATTAGTTAATTCATCGTCATCTTTTTCTGAGATAGATACCATAACGGCAAATTTGAAGTAATTGTCCCCATCACTCTCTTTTATCTTTTTTCTGATTTCCTCTGAGGCAACAGCCTCTACCTTGCTCTCATAATGATTAAAGAAACCCTTTTGAAGAATATCTTTTTGAAAAACTTCAACCCAATAGGAAAGGTTGCCATTTTTAACTGCCAATTCAAGGACAGCGTCCACACTTTCCTCGTCTTCTAAAAGGGTGACAAGCTCTGTGAGGGACTCCTTTTTAATCCAGGAAAAAGGAATCTTATTTTGATGCAAAAGGAGGATAATAGCATCTTCCCTGCGTATGCCATCCTTCTTCATCTTTTCTTCAATTATCTCTTCTATCTTCATCTCTTCGCTTTTCTTTCTCCTAAAAAGTTTGTCAAAAAACATTTCATCATCTCCCAATGATATCTTATATATAAAACATATACTGTATTTTGTCAACAAAAAACACGGTAAGCACCGTGTATTATTCCTTTTCCTCCTTTTTTGGACTCTTCAATAACGAGGCTCCCATTCCTACTAGCTTAGAGCCAGCAAAAACAAGGAACGATGCAAGCATTATCCAAGAAAACATATTTAGCATAAGTATTACTGACCCCTCAGGAAACATCTGG
>JBBABL010000048.1:0-4593 GCA_041657645.1 Minisyncoccota bacterium | reverse complement strand
CAATTATGAAGGTTGGAATCTCATTTAATCGTTCTTGAATTCCTATTTTTATTTTAGGATTTATTGATTGATTTTTAATGAAATTCTTGAGAAATATCCAATTATTATCTATATAAAATACCTTATTGGCTTTTTCAAATTTTCTAATAATTTTTAAGATATTCTGCTTAATAATTCCTGTATCATACTCTATTCTCTTAAGAGATATTTCATAAATTCCAGCGATCGTAGTTAACGGATTAGTAAGGAAGTACAAGAAAAGTAATTTTTCTTCTGGAGACAACTCTGTGATATAGTTGTCGTCCCAGAATCTAGTATTAATATATCTCATTTTTGACATAAGTTTAGTTTAAGAATCCTTGTAATCTTTCTATTCCATTACTACCAGCAAATAACATATCTCCTTTTCCTAGTAATTTTTCAGCTCCTCCTTCGTCAAGCATAACTCTTGAGTCTATATTTTTACTCATTTTGAATACTACACGAGTAGGAAAGTTTACTTTAATATCTCCTGAAATAATTTTAGTACTTGCTCTTTGGGTAGCAATAATAACGTGGATACCACAAGCTCGACCTTTTTGTGCTAATAGTTGAACTAGTTCCGAAGTTTCTTTTTCTAAGGTAAGATCAGCAAATTCGTCTATAATAATAAACTTGTATTTCATTTCCGGAACAGCTTCAATGTTTCTGACCTTAGCTTTTCTTAATTCAGTATATCTTTCCTCCATAGTTTTAATTAGTCCCTTCAAAGATTCAATAATCTTAGAGTGATTGTGTTGATATTCTACAACATTTTTCTTTCCTTCAAATTGAAATAATTCAACTTGCTTAGGATCAAAAAGGTGAAGGTCAACATTTGATATCTCTTGGAGTTGCTTAATGATTCCGTTTAAGAAAACAGACTTACCGGAACCAGAACTTCCAGCGACTAAAATATGAGGAGCAGTCCTGACATCATAATATCTAACATCTCCCATAACTGAAACACCAATCGCTAAATTAAAGCCTGCGTTCTTTGGGGATATCTCAGGGAATGTCCTAGTTTTATTAGGAACCTCGAAGCCTACTAATCCAGAATCCTTTATAGGAGCTAAAACACGGATTCCAGAAGTTTCAACAACTTGTTCAATATCTTTAACGTATGATTCTAAACGGCTCATTTTAAGGCCGATAGAAGGCTCGTAACGATAAAGAGTAACTGACCCTCCGGTGACCACTGAATCAAATTCAAGGCCTAATCCGTGTTCAGCCATTTTGTATTTAATTTTTTCTTGGATTGTCATATCTTTATAATTTAATGTTTTACCAGAGACGAAGTTTTTAGAAACAGAATCTAAGTATTTTTTCATAGCTCCGTTCTTTTGAATCTTTTTCTTTAAGAAGTCTGTAACATTATCTACCTTCATTCTCTTGAACTGTTTTTCTCTTTCTTCGGTGATATCAAGTTTGTGAATGTAAGATAAAATTGAAACTTCTCTGTCAAAGATTCCGTAAATGTTCGGAATGTAGACCTGCTTTCCTAGAAGAGCATTCGTGACATCTTCATAGAACCTATAGAATAAATCAAACATTAGGCTATTTTCCTCAAAAACTATTTCAAATTCTCTTAACTGAGGAGGAACTTTTCCATTAATAATTCTATTCTGAGTAATCTTAAATTCTTCAAAGACGATTGAATAAGGTCTTTCTCCTAGGTCAGCCCAGACTAAGAAGTACATAAACGCTGCTTGTAATAATTTTCCAGCGTCTATGCTATCAGGGTCTGAAAATTTTCCAGTGAATTTATGGTCTCTAATTCTTATTTTTCCGTCCTTGCTTCTAGCGACTACATCAGGAGAACCTTTTAAAGGAATAGGGAGGAGCTTATCATTGATTTCAATCTTATACTGGAGCATTTTTTCAACCAGTAAGATTTTTTTCATACTTTTAGCAAATCCCATTTCTTTAATATATCCAAAGAATGCAAAGGCAAATCTTTCTTCTAGCTTAGTTCTATTCTCAGCTATGGTATTATACTCGATAAAACCGTCAGAATAGCTATCAAGGTATAATTTAGCCGTTTGGTGGGCTAATTTAATAGCCTCTCCTTCTTCTTTTCCTTCTCTAATTTCTTCAAAGTAAATTTTTAATCCTTCATGGCACGCCTTTCCTATTACATTTGTAGGTTTAACAGTAGTGTCAATCCTATCTCCATTGATATATCCTACTTTGAACATTTGAGGATCTGAACTAAATTTTGAGAACATTGAATAAGAATAATGGTCTACTGGAAATCCTTCGTATTCTTTACTTTCCTGATTCAGAGACTTCTTCACCAGTATCGGCATTGATAACAGGGAATTTCTCTTCATTTTCCTTGGAGCCTTTATTCTTTGGTTCTTTTGTTTTTGGTTCTTCATTGTTTTCAGGTTCTTTTAAGAAGTTCTTCATTTGTAACCCAGAGTTGTCGACTGCTCCTCCAAGTTGATTCATGTTGCCGTCTTCGTTATCAGCAGCAATAGCCTTATAAATAGTTTCATTTTTAGGCATTAACTTACCAAGTTGTTTTAAAACAGTCTTTTTTAACATCCAACCTTCTGGATCATTCGCTTCCTTCCAAGGAGTAAAACTAGTACTGTAAGACTTTGAATATCTCTTTCCCATGTCATAGATATCAGCTTTATTCATAGCCTTAGAAATTTCTTGGCCATTAACTACTGCAATAGCATAAGCTCCAATTACTTCTCCCCTTTCTTCGTTTGATTTAAAGATGTCTATTTTATGTTTAATGATTCCATTCTCATAAGAAAAGAAATCATTTGCTCTGACAATTTCTGCACGAACACTTTGTCCACCTGCACGAAAAAACAAGGTTAACAAACCTTGATATCCTAATTGGAATTGAGCAATCATTCCATTTTTATTATTATATGGTAAAACATATGCTTCACCAGAAACTCCTGAGGGCATTAAACCAAGTTGAGCCATGGTCATATATGAGTTTATTAAAGAAGTTCCCTCGCACTCCATTAATTTTGGTGTCTTTTGGACATCAGCCATTACTGAAGACATAAACTTTAGAGCTTGTTTTTCGTCTTCAAAGAAATTTTTAATTTGAGCGAAATAGTTTTTGTGTAAAAACACCTTTAAGTCATTTGGCGTTCTCATTACTTTAACTATCTCTTGATTTTTTTCAGCCATATTATTATAATATAGTTAGTTATGATTCTCTTAAGGCTCCTAGACAGGGAGTCTTTTTTTACTTTAATTTCTCTGCTTTAGCAGCTTCTCTCTTTTTCTTTCTTTCGTTTTTCCAACGAATATTACCCATTTTTGAGAAATGTTCTCTTCCATACTTAGCGTAAGTTGACTTACCTCCAAGCGTGGCCATTTCCAACTGGGATATTTTTTTCTTTTTAGCCATAATTATATTTATATTATTAATTTACTAATTCTTCGACCGTTGATGACATTATACTGCTATAGCTGTATAATTGTCAAGTCACAGCAGTATGCCTTGCAGTATATAGCTTTTTGTTCTAGTTGTATTTTTTATGCACAGTGGTATAATTAATTCATGAACCAATACTTTTCAAAAATATATAGCAAAAGTGGAAAATATAAAAACAAGAAAACCGAATATAATGGTTTTCTTTTTGATTCTAAAAAGGAAGCTGATTATTGTTGTATTTTAGATCTGCTCCAAAAGGCTATCAAAGATTCTGATAGGGTTATATCTTACGAGAAACAAGTTCCTTTCCAAATTATTCTAAACGATAAAAAGATTTGTAAGTATTACGCTGATTTTAAAGTTGTGTATGGAGACGGAAGAATAGAGATTATAGATGTTAAAGGATTTAAGACGGATATTTATAGATTGAAGAAAAAATTAGTTGAAGCACAATACGGAATTAATATAATAGAAATTTGATTTTCTGGTTCTTTTAAAATCTGCAGTGAAGGTTTCGTCCTGAGCAGACAAGGTGATTTAAAATGTTAACCGACTTACAAGAAAATACTCTAAGAAGTATGCTTATTAGAAAATTTCCAGAAGACGCAGTATGGATTTCTAAAACTATGGATAGCATTAAGACTAATGAAAAGGTAGTCTATATCTACAACTATAAGTGGTAGAAATGATGAAAAGTGGAGTATGTCCAGTATGTGGTAGATTTACAAGGTTAACTCGGCACCACGTATTTAAAAGTTGCGTCTGGTTTGATAAGCCAGAAACACAAACACGTATTTTCTATGTATGTAGAAGATGCCACGATGAGATTGAGAAAGAAATTACTCGTAGAGAAAACATTATTCTTCAACAATATCCTGAACTTTATACAGGAGTTGTAGAAATGTTTAACAAAGGAGCCAAAAATGTTAGAAGTAAAGAAAGACATTATGCAAAATCTTGAAAAAGAATTGTATTATATGGAAACATATCAATTACAAATCTTAGAAAAGATGGTAGAATCAGAACTTTTAAGAAGGAAAATCTACAAGTACGACAGAGGAACAAACTATGAGACAGACTTCCATTAAAAAACATCCATACAACAAGAACATTTGTTATCTCGGTTTTGAGACAATAGAGGTTCGTGGCAACAGGATTAGAAT
>JBBABL010000047.1:0-4617 GCA_041657645.1 Minisyncoccota bacterium | reverse complement strand
CTAATCTATAAGAAGTAGATTCTGCTGGAGTAGCTTCTAAATTATATATATTATTAGTTTCTTTTTGATATCTTACAAGAACATCTCTCATAAAATCCATTACCTCTAAAGTAAAAAGTCTTCCTTTTTTAGAGCCAACATCTTCTCCCATAAAATTAAGTAAAGCCTCATTCATTCCACATATACCAATTGTTGAGAAATGATTTGCAAAATATTGTCCTTTGCTTTTCTTAACACCATCTAAATAATATTTGGAATAAGGATAAAGTCCTTTAGATGTAAAATCTTCAATTGTTTTTCTTTTAATCTCTAAACTTTCTCTAGCTATTTCCATTATCTTCTCTAATCTTTCAAAGAATTCTTTTTTAGTTTTTGATAAATATCCTATTCTTGGCAAATTAATAGTAACAACACCAATACTTCCAGTTAACGATCCTGAACCAAAAAGTCCTCCTCCTCCTCTATTTGCTAATTGAGTCATATCTAATCTCAATCGACAACACATTGAACGAGCGTCTTCCGGTTTCATGTCAGAATTAATATAGTTAGCAAAATAATTTATTCCATATTTTGCTGAAGCTTCAAACAATGGGTCTAACGAAGGATCGTCCCATGGGAAATCAGGTGTAATGTTGATTGTAGGAATTGGAAATGAAAATGGTCTTCCACTTTTATCTCCCTTAATCATTGATGTATAGAAAGCTTTATCTAACATCTTCATTTCTTCACCAAATTCAGAATAATTTTCTTTTTGAGGAATTCCACCGATAATAACTGGTTGCTTAGCAAAAGATGCAGATGGTTTTAAATCTAAAGTTACGTTTGTAAAAGGACACTGAAAACCAACTCTGGTTGGAACAGCCATATTGTATAGAAATTCTTGAATTGCTTGTTCAACTTGAGGATAACTTAAATTATCATAACGAATAAAAGGTGCTAACAGCGTATCAAAGTTAGAAAAAGAAACTGCTCCTGCTGCTTCACCCTGAAGAGTGTACATAAAGTTAACTACTTGTCCTAATGCTGCACGAAAATGTTTTGGTGGAGAAGATTCAATCTTTCCGTTAACACCTCCAAAACCTTTAAGAAGAAGATCGTATAAGTCCCATCCAACACAATAGCAAGCAAGTGTATCTAAATTATGCAAATGCATATCCCCTGATTGATTGGCTTCCCTTATGTGAGCTGGATAAACTTTATTTAACCAATATTTTTTAACAATATATGAAACTCCATAATGATTTAATCCTTGTAGGGAAAAAGTCATATTTGAATTCTCTTGTACTTCCCAATCAAGCTTGTCTAAGTAATCATCTACTCTATCAACTGCTTCTTCAGCAGCTATTTGAGATTCTCTAATAAATCTTCTTTGTTCTCTATATAAAATGAAAGCTTTTGCAGCAATTGCTTCTCCTTCTAAAATTAACACCTCTTCAACAATGTCTTGAATCTGTTCAACAGTAGGAATTTCATCTACTTTAAACCTTCTATTTAATATTTTAATGGTTGACTCAGCAATTTTTTCAGTTTTTTTGCCATTTCCTTGCTTAGTTGCTGTGATTGCTTTGAATATCGCGTTTTTTACCTTTTCGGGCATAAACTCCATGATATCTCCATTTCTTTTTTGAACTTTAGTGATGTGGTTTTTTATTGTCATAATAGTATTTTACATTCCAAAAAAAATCCTGTCAATTTTGACAAATCTGGCTAAAATTTTATGGTTTTTCCAGAGCTTGTGGCTATAACAGTTACCCTAATTTCGTCTTTTAATAATCTTTCATCAAATGATGAACCAAATATTATTTTAACTTCTTCTGATGTTTTCTTCTTTAACATTTCAGCAATATTTTTAATCTCTAAAAGAGAAACGTTTTGACTTCCTGATGCTACGTTAAATAAAATTCCACTTGTTTTTTCTAGAGAAAATTTAGCAACAGGAGAATAAATAGCTTTTGATACAGCATTAATTGCCCTATCTTTGCCTCGAGCTCTACCTGTTCCAAAAAACGCTGAACCCCCATCTTTAAGAACTTCTCTAATGTCTGAAAAATCAAGATTTAGTATTCCCGTACTTACAATTACATTGCTTATACTTTCAACTGCTTCTCTTAAAAGATCGTCACACTTTAAAAAAGCTTCTTCTACTGATATTTTTGGAGTAATTAATTTATCGTTTGAAATCACTACTAATGTATCAACCTTTTTTCTTATTTCATCTAAACTTCCCAAGGCTATTTTTTTTCTTTTCCTTCCTTCAAACGAAAAAGGAAGGGTGAATATTCCCACCGTTAAAATTCCTAGTTTTTTAGCAATTTCGGAAACAACAGGAGTAGCCCCAGAACCAGTTCCGCCACCAAGACCTGAGGTTAAAAAAATAATATCACTATCTTTTAAAGTTTCTTCAATTTTTTTATAACTTTCTTTAGCCGAAAGCTTGCCTATTTCTGGCTTCATTCCAGAACCAAGACCTTTGGTTGTTTTTTCTCCTATCCTTAATTTTATATGAGCATTTTTTTTCTTTAAATCTTGGATATCTGTATTTATACTTATCAAATCAACCCCCTTAATCTTAGTTCTTGTAAGTCTGTCTATAGTATTAGAACCAGACCCTCCTATTCCAACAACTTTTATTTTTGTTGCATCCATACTAAGGAATAAAATTATTAATAATTTTCTTAACTTTTGTAAAGAATTTATTATCAGAATGATAAAAGTTCTCTTTATCAGCCTTAGATAATAATGTTCCACAAACAGTTGATAATGACGAATCTTTTTCTAATCCTTTTATATCCTTGCAATAACCAATTTTTGCTGGCAACTTGAATTGATTTTTTGCCAATTCAACTATACCTGATAAATTAGCTCCTCCTCCTGTGATGATTATTCCTGCAGGCAAAAGGCCCTGTTTTGAAACTTTTTTAATTTCTTGACTTGCAAGATCAAAAATCTCACACACCCTTGCTTCAATTATTTTAATTAAATCTTTTTCAGAAAAAGTTAAAATATTTTTATTCTTTTTAACCTCTTCGTCATCGTCATCATCTTCTTCGTCTAATGGAAAGTTAATCTTTTTTGAGGATTTCTTTTTTAAACACGAACCGTATTGTTTCTTAATTTTCTCAGCAACTTCTATTTCTGTTTTAAATCCAATAGCAATATCGTTTGTTATATTTCCTGAACCAATTGGAAATACTATCATGCTCAAAAGTTTTCCGTCTTCATAGATAACAACGCTGGTTGTTCCTGCTCCAATATTTATCAAAGCGACTCCTAGTTCTTTTTGACTTGGGTTTAAAATAGCATCAGCATCGGCAATAGGACTAGGAACAATATTATCTTCAGTAATATCAATTCCCTCTAAAGCATCTAATACGCTGTCTATATCAGCACTAAAGGCAGACAAAAGCATGGCATTAAGCTCTAGTTTAAAACCTTGCATACCTACTGGGTTTCTTGCTTCAGTATCTCCATCAATAACCCAATCCTTGGGAATAACTTCTAATATTTTTTTATTATTAGACTGAAGATTTATCATCTTAACTTCATCTTTTACTCTCTCAACATCTTCTTCAGATACTTTTTGATCGGCTCTTCCAACAGAAATAGAAGCTTGACTTGGAATTAATTCCAGTTTTGTTCCATTTATATTAACAAAAACATTTTCAATCGGATAACTATGCTTCCTTTCGATAGTTTCAAGTATTTCATTTATAATCTGAGAAACTTCTGCTGGCTCTTTAATTCTTCCCTTTTGAACCCCATAAGAATCTCTAACTTCAAGAAATAAAGCTTCTTTTGTTTCCTTATTTATCCCTAAAATCTTTATTTTTTTAGTTCCGATATCGATACCAATTGTTGCTTTTGCTTTTGCCATTTTAGTTTATTTTAAGATATTTCTTTTGTTTATTAAACATTTTTTTAGCCGATACTTCATTGTTCTCGTGATCATAACCTAATAAATGAAGCACTCCATGGATAACAACTTCTTTTAATTCCTTTTCAAAATCATCTCCATTTTTAAGAACCTCCTCAGGACAAATAATAATTTCCATTATTCCTTCTCCAAAAGAGAGAACATCGGTTGCTTTATTTTTATTCCTATATTTCAAATTTATTGCTTTAATCTCTTCCGAATTTACTATAGCGACTGATATATTTTTAATATTCTTACCTTCCTCTTTTAAAACACTCCCTATAGTTCTTTTAATAAAAGACTTATTTATTTTTTTTGAAGAAAGATTATTAACTTCTACCATATTTTACTATATTAAAAAATTAGTTGCAAGAAAAGAGCTATTTCAGCTCTTCTTTCACAATTCTAGCAACTAGACTACCATCAGCCTTTCCTTTTGTCTTTGGAACAACTTCTTTCATTACGCTTCCAATATCATTATTATTTGAAACGGCTTCTTTAACAATTTCTCTTATTTCTTCTTCAGTTAATTCCTTTGGAAGATATTTCATTAAAACATCTATTTCTGATTTTTCTTTTTCTACTAAATCTGTTCTACCACCTTTTTCAAATTCAGAAATACTATCCCTCCTTTTTTTAACTTCTGAAAAAATAATGACTTCCATCTCTTCATCTGTCACTTTCATTTTTTATTTTATTTCTTC
>JBBABL010000046.1:0-5090 GCA_041657645.1 Minisyncoccota bacterium | reverse complement strand
TAGATCTTTTTTATTTTAAACCCTAATAAGCATTATAATATACATTTGTCATCTTGTCAAGTCTTAATTTAAAATATAAAAATCTCTTATTTTTTTTCTCTAATCTGCTTATCAACTTCTAAGCTAATTTTGGTAGCATTAATTATTTCCTCAAGAGGCAGGGAACATTTTCTTTGATGAAGACAATCAGCTAAATCTTTAAATTCTTCTAAAAGTCCTTTTTCCTGAACTGAACTTTTCATTGAGTTCTTTATTCCATAAGTTATTAATTTTTTGTAATCATCTAAAATAAAAACCCTTCCTTCCGAATACAATTCAAAATATTCTTTTGAAAGTTTTTCATCTCCCTGAGTTGTATAAACTAAATTAGCCAAAGAGCCATCTTTAAACTTGACAGTCGCTACAAAATTATCAGTTAATAAATAAAAGCTTTCTTTTGGTGTAATTGAAAAAGCTTCTATTTTATCTATTTCAGATCCAATAAGATAACAAAATAAATCAAACATATGGCAAGCATTGCCTAAAATCCTGCCGCCTCCTTCTTGAGTATTGACCCAATGGCTAGGAGCAAGGTAAGAATCATTTACTCTGTAATTGATTATTAAAGGGCTGTGACGCTCATTTATAATTTCTTTTATTCTTTTGATAAAAGGCGAAAAACGACGGTTAAATCCTACTGCCAAACATAAAGGCTGATCAAAATTCTGACTTTTTAATGTATTCAAAATATCTTCTAACTCTTTTTCATTTAAACATAAAGGCTTCTCAACAAATACATTTTTACCTGCCTTAATAGACTCAATAACCATTGGCGCATGCAGATTATGCCTAGTTGCAATAATGACTAAATTTATATCTGGATTGCTAAGCAAAACTTTATAATCTGTTGTTGCTATATTTGCTCCATAGCGCTTAGCAAAATACTTAGCCTTTACTTGATCAGAAGTGCAAATACCTCTTATATTATAAAGATCTTTCAATTTCATTAAATTAGGCAAATGAACAGTCTGAACAAAGCTGCCTACACCAATTATACCAATTTCTATTTTCCCTTCTATTTTTTTTGGGGGGATCAATTGAATAAACTGTTGCGAATCTTTCTCCTTCAAGACGTCACTTGGATAAGACAACAATACAGCTAAAGGTTTCTTGGGAGAATTTAATAATTTGTAGGCTAAATCAGCTTGCTCTAAAGTATATTTTCCCCCAACTAAAGAGGCAAAATTAATCTTCTTGTTTCTTAATAATTCTAAATAAGATTGCATATTACGATTTTCTGTCCAACGAACATAGGCATATGGATAATCTTTTCCTCTAAGCTCATATTTATCATCGCCTCTACCTGGACCATAAGAAGTAGAAATTCGCAAATCAATTTCTTTTTCATACCAAGGCAACCTTTCAATTTTTAAACCAATATCGCCGACAACGATTACCTTGCCTCTTTTTCTTGTTAGAAGCATTGCTTGATTAATAATTTCATTATTATCAGAACCAGCAGCAGTAATAATAGTTGAATCAGCTCCTTGAAAATTAGTTAGAGAATTAATCTTGTTACAAAGATTTTTATCGTCAGGAGAAAAAGCATAATTTAAGCCATTTTCTTTAGCTTTTCTTATTCTCTCTTTAGAAAATTCAATACCAATCACTTTAATACCATTGGCTAAAAGCATTTGAGCAGTTAATTGCCCAACTAAACCTAGGCCAATCACCACAGCGCTCTCTCCAATTCTTAAATCTGCCTGCCTTATTCCTTGCAAAGCAATTGCCCCAACTGTTGCTGAACAAGCTTCTTCAGGATTTAAACCATTTGGCACTTTAACTACCAAATTTCTTGGCACAGCTACAAATTCAGCATGTGAAGCAATATTAGCTCCAGCACAGGCAACAATATCTCCTTTTCTAATATCACTAATGTCTTTACCAACTTTTACAACTCGACCACAACAACTATACCCAGGGGTTACTCCTGCTTGAAGCATTCCATTTACTATTTTATAAGCATCGGCTATACCATGTTCTTTAACTAGTTTTATCCCTTTAGCTAATTTTGTAGGATACTTTAAAATCTTTAAAGGCAAAGGCTGGGCAGAGAAATTTAAACTAGATAATTCTGTTCCTGAAGAAATTAAAGAAAAAAGATTTTCTATTAAAATCCGATTAGCTCCACAACTTGGTACTGGTACTTCTTCAATAACTATTTTCCCTTTTTTAAAAATTAATTGTCGCATAATATAAAATATTATTTGTTACCTAATCCGCTATTATCTCCCATTGCTCATTTTCCACTAATTGAATAAATTCATTTGCTGATTCTTGAATAGCAGGATTTAATTCTACTGCTTTTTGGGCATATTCTATTGCTTTTTCTTTATTTTCCATCTTTGCATAAGTAGCAGCTAAACTAGTATATAAAGATACATCCTGAGGATCTATATTAATAGCTTGTAAATAAAGCTTTTCTATTGTCGAGTATTTTTTTTCTTTTATTAAAAGATTTATAACATATAAAATTTGGCCTTTGTCTTTGAAAGGATAATTAAGTTCTGCTGCTTTAATAAGATAAATCCCTGCCTTTTCTAATTCCTCTATCTCGTTATAAGCTGATCCTAAAATATAATAAGCTGTAGCAATTTTTGGATCTACTTCAATAACTTTTTCAGCTTCTTGAATACCTCTTTCAATTTCTCCATTCAAAACAAAGAACTTTGAAGCAAATAAATGAGAACTTGGAAAATAAGGAAATTGAGACAAAATCATTTCTACTGATTCTTCTGCTTTTAAAAGATAATCTCTATCCCATTGAGAAAGCATTGTTTCTAAATCTGCCTTTGTATTGATTAAAGTAAAGCGCCATGGCCTTTTTGCTGCCCTTTCTTCAGCTACCTCATATAATAACCCTAATATGGATTTTTTATCTTCTTCCATAATCTTAAAGCTGTACAAAGAATATATTTTTTTTACCGCAATAACGATATCGTCTTCAAAAAAAGTTGGTCTACTTGTTATTTTTCTTAATTCTTGAAAAGCCTTTTCTCCTTGGCCTTGTTTCATAAAATAACCAGTTCTAGAAATTCCTTTACTTACTAAATAAGGTTTAACGACCCATTGAATTGTTGAAAAACTAACTGAACAAATAATTATAACTATTATTAGATAACTGCCCATTTTTGAAGCATAATCTAAATAATTATTTGCTTTATTATTCTTTTCTATTGCTTTAGACGAATGTAAAGATACTATTTCTGAAAGCGATACTATAAATGCTAAAACTAAAAAGAACATTAAATAACTTTCATGAAAGTCAAAAAGAAAAATATTCTGAATAAAATAACCTGCCAAGCACCCACCTATTGCCAATGAAGGCAAAAACCATTCTTGTCTTTTTCTTAGTTGATTTAGAAAATAAAAAGCAATTCCAAAAATAGACAAATAAGATAAAAACCCAAAAATACCGTTAGTAGCTAAAACTTCCATTGGTTTATTATGAGCTCTATCAAAATAAAAGTCTTCAGGCAAATATTTTAAAACCTCTGGATTAAAATTCTGTACATAAGCAGCTTCGTAATTCTCCTGACCCCAGCCGAAAATTGGTTTTTGTAAAAAACTCTTCCAAGCTATTTCTGCTGAGAAAATGCGAGAAAGAGCTGTTGGGTCTGTTAGAGAAATCGAGGTAAATCTATTTAAAATTGAATTATTTTTTACAAAATCAGTATTTTTACCAATAAAGATGAGTGTGGAAAAAACTAAAATAATAATTAAAAAGATAGTTCCTATTTTTCTAAAAGGTAAAATATTTTTATCTTTTGAAAGAAAAATCATTGCTAAAACAACCAACACAATGCTTATCAAATAGCCTAACATCGCTCCTCTAGTTAAGGTTACAAAAATTAAAAAACTTTGTAGAAAAAAAATAATTAACCAATAATTGAATAGTTTCTTATTATAAGTATATTGACGAAAATAAAAATATAAAGCTAGAAAAGTATTAAAAAATAAATATGTAGCAAAAAAAGAAGGATTACCAGTATATCCAGTTAAACGACTACTAGTAATAGGAGCAATTAATTGTCCTAAATTTAAATATGGCAATAAAGCAAAAAAAGAATAAATCAAACTAATAAAAACTTGGGTTTTCAGAATTTTTTCTATCTCTAAAGATCTAAAAGTATTTGCTATCACAAAAAAGAAAGCAATAAAATACCAAATTCCTAACACCCCTTCCATTCTTTCATTCCCTGGAAAAAAACTATAATAAAAATCTACACCAAAAACTGCAGAAATGAATATAATTAGACCAAAAATAAGTATTGATTTGGTCAATAAAGGCAAAGAATTCAACAAATTAGAAATATATTTTTTAGAAGATTGCCTCTCAAATAGCTGCAAAGACCAAATTATTAACATCAAGCCAACAATTATCCTAAAGATTGTTGCCTTGCCAATAATATAGGGAAAATAAGTTTGAGTATCAACAAAAAAAGGCGTTAATAAAGCCGCAATTGTAAGATAAAAAAGTATACTCTTAAAATTAATCTTCATAATAATCTTCTTATACCATTAACTTCTATAAAGTTTGATTTGCAGCTGATCTTGTTAAAGGTCCAAAATAACCAGTAGTAATTATTCCTTTAAATTTTTGATACCTTTGAACTGCTGCTTGGGTTAATGGTCCGAAATAACCGGTTACTAATTTTTCCGGATAAATATCATTTCCTAAATTAGATAAAAATTGCTGAAGACATTTTACTTCAGAAGAATTCATCCCATAATATAAATCTTGAGAAAAAATTGAACAACTAGCATTATTCTGATATGTTTTCTGCATCGCTAACTGAGTCTGCAAAAAAACTACCTGTCTTTTTAATTCATCAATTTTTTTTAATAATGCCTGAATAATCTCCCCTTCTTGTTGCATACTTGATTCAACATTTGATGCTTCCCAAGAATAATAATAATTTTTATTTTCTTCATTAAAAGAAGCAATAAAAGGAATAAAATAAATTGCTTTATTTTTAGTTCCCATATCTTCAATATATATCTCTTGAATATTTGTTCTAGAAAAATCAAAAAAACCTATAGTTTTTTTA
>JBBABL010000045.1:0-5101 GCA_041657645.1 Minisyncoccota bacterium | reverse complement strand
AAATTTCCTGAAGATGAACAAAAGCATAATCACATAATTGAATGGTGGTATTTTAATGGAAACCTAAAAACTAAAGATAAGAAAACTTTTTCTTATATGAATTGCCTTTTTTCAGCTGATCCTAAAAACATCAACATCCCTTTTTTAAACAAAAACATAGATAATCTATTTTTTTCTCATTCTCTATTAAGTAATAATAAAGATAGATTTGAGAGCGAAACTAATCCTATGTGCTTAGTTAGTAAAGAAAGCTTCACTAAGCCCCTTTTATGGGCAATGTATGATAATAATTGCTTAATAAAGGAAATCTCTCCTTTTAAGTATAATATTACTAACAATTTTGTTGATTTAATCTTAGAATCAGAAAAGAAGCCCCTGCTTTTAAACAAAAATGGATTTTTAGATTTAGATGTTAAAACAACATATTACTACTCATTAACTAGACTAAAAACAACCGGATTTGTAAAAGATAAAAATAAGTGGCTAAATGTTGAAGGAGTTTCTTGGATGGATCATCAATGGGCGCAAACACCGTTAACTGATGATGATAAATGGATATGGTTCTCTATTCAACTAAATAATGGGTGCGACATTGTTTGCTTCTCTTACGGAGACAAAGTAAAAACTTTGCACGCTAGTATGATTGATAAAAACAATAGAATAAAAACTACTAGCAAGGTAGAAATAATTCCTCAAGAAGAAATTTATACTAACAAAAAAACAGGGAGATCTTATCATCTTAAATATTTAATAAAAATTCCTTCTTTTGATTTGGAAATAAAAACATCTCCCCTTAAAGAAGACCAAGAAATGGTTTTTGGAATAATAAAATATTGGGAAGGTGGGATAGAGATTAAAGGAAAAATGGATGGAAAAAATGTTACTGGGATGGGCTTTTCAGAATTAGTAACTTCTCCAAGAGATAAAATTATCAAGAGCCTGCTTGGTAAAATGAAAACCCCTATGGAGAACATTAGAAATGTTGCTGACATAGGGGCTAAATCAATCTATATTATTAATAAAAATATTCAGAAGAAGAGGAAATAATTACTTTAAGGTAAATGTTGCTTTTACTGTAATCATAATTTCTTTTTCTACTGTTGAAGTGTCATACATTCCGTAGTCAGATACATCAACAGAATTTGGCTGTAAAACTTGGACGACACCCATGCTTACTGACTTAAGTGATCCTACTTTTTTGCCTGACATTTTTTCAGCTCTTTTTTCAGCATCATCCATAGCATTTGGTAATAAATCTATTCTTGCATCTGAAAGACCGCTATAATAGTATTGTGGTGAACGAGCTGATAAAATAACTCCGTCTTCAATAATTGGTTGAATGTTTTTTGATAATTCAGTAATTTTATTAATATCCTTTGATTCAATCGTAACACTTTGATTTAAATTATATTGATCAGAAACGCCTGTCTTCTCATAATTATATATCTTATCCATTGAAACAGAAGAAATTGTAATTTCATCTTCATTAATTCCGTTTTCTAATAAGAAACTTCTAATAATGTTTTCATCGTTTTTCATTTGACTATAACCATTATTTAATTCATAGTCATAAACTGTTCTAGAAAAACTAGCATTCCATTTTACTATATCAGAAGTCACAGATTGCTTTGCTGAACCGGTAACAACTAGAACATTATCCAGACTTTTTATTTGAATCAACGAACAAGAAACGATTATTAATCCTATAATAAATGATATTCCAAGAATTATAGAACCATTTAATATATTTTTATTTTCCATATGCTTTTATTATGTTATTATTTTCTTTATATTTTCATTATATTACTATTATTAAAAATTGTAAATAGTATTATATTTTGGAACAATGCCTCCGACAGAATTTGCAAAATAAATACTTGCCTCTTCTTCACCGTGAATAACAAATATTTTTTTAGGAGACATCTTTTTTGTCCAGTCCAAGAGCATTGCATAATCAGCATGAGAAGAAAAAGAAAATATTGTTGATATGTCTGCACGAATATCAACCTTTTTCCCATCAATTTTTATAACTTTGTCTCCATTAATCATTTTTCGGCCAATTGAACCATCTACTTGAAATGAAACAATAAGAAGATTAGCTAAAGGGTTTCCTAAATATTTTTTAAGGTATCTACCAATTTTCCCCCCTTCAAACATCCCACTGCCAGCAAGAATTATTTTTGGATTGCCACTTTCTAAAACTTTTGAAGAATTATTCCTAATTATTGTTAGACCATTAAAATCAAATATTTCATCTCCAGATTTAATTAAATCTTTAGCTTCTTCATCATAGAATTCAGGATATTTTTTATATATCTGAGTTGCTTTTGATGCTAACGGACTATCAAGAAAAACTGACACCCCTTTAATATTTTCGGTTTCAAAAAAATTATTAAGTCTATATAGAATTTCTTGAGTTCTTTCTAGTGCAAAAACAGGAATCATTAGTATCCCTTTTTTATCTATTGTCTCTCTTATTTTTTGAATTAAAACTTTCTCACCTTCTTCTTTAGACTCATGAAGCCTATTCCCGTAAGTAGATTCTACAAAGAGAATATCTGAATTATCTATAAATTCAGGGTCATTAACTATAGGATTTGGACGATTTCCTAAGTCACCTGAAAATACCATTTTTTTAGTTACTCCATCTTCCCTAACCCAAACTTCGAATATTGAAGAACCTAATATATGCCCTGCATCCCTTAATCTTATTCTTATATTACTATTAATGTCCCTTTCTTCTCCATAGCTAAGGCAAGTAAAAAAATCAATTAAACTCCTTATGTCTTCTTCGCGACATAAAGGATGAACAAATGGCTTTTTTTCTATTTTAGCAATATTTAAAGCATCTAATAGTATTATTTCTGCTAAATCTCTAGTTGGTTTTGTTGAATATATTCTTCCTCTAAAGCCATCCATAAATATTTTAGGAAGCCTGCCACAATGATCAAGGTGAGCATGGGTTAATAAAACAAAATCTATATCTTCTGGGTTAAAAGGGAAATCATCTAAATTTTTATAATAACTTCTGCCTTGGAACATTCCACAATCAACCAAAAACTTAGTCTCACCTGTTTCAATTAAGACGCAAGACCCAGTTACCTCGCGACATGCTCCAAAAAAAGAAATTTTCATTTGTTGATTATAGTTAATGAAGAAAAAGCTCCATCTATTTGGATAAAAACTTTTTCTTCTTGTTCTTCGTAGTCAAGAGTTTGATATTCATCGTCTCCTACTTTTATCATATTACCTAAATTAAGAGATGATTGCTTAGTATTATCAATTACTTTTACTCCCACTTGCTGAGGAATATTTATTCTAATAGAACTTACAAAAGATTCTATCTCAATTTCAGAGCTATTATTTACTGAAAGATTAATGTCCGAAAAAGCCGTATCGTATATTTTCATCTTATCAAAATCAATATTATTAATTTCAATTGAAGATAAGAAACTTTCTAAATTAAAACTTACTTTATCGTTAATAAATAAATCTACCTTATTTGTGAGTTTTTCGCTATCATTCCAAAAACCTATACCCGTAAAAGATAAAAATATATTATTTTCATTTTTAGTCAAACTGTATTCCGAAAAATTTGTTTCAACATTCCCCGAAATAAATTTATCAGAATTATCACTTGATAATTTAAGCTCTCCTGATTCTACTAATAAATTAACGATGGGATTTTCAATAGTCTCGCTAATTTCTAGAGGCAAAGAATAGACTTCCTTGTTTTCTACTTTAAACGAATCAATAACTATTAAACTAAAACAGGCAACCATTAGTATTATTGTAGAAATTAAAGTAAATAATGATTTTTTAGGCATTATTGATAAACCAATAAATACTAGAAAAACAGGAAAAATAAAGAATAAATTAATCTTCCCGATAATCATCATTACTCCAAAAACTATAACAAAAAACCCTAAAAATATATTATTATTTTTCATTTTCAGAAATAATTTTAATTCCTACTAATATTAGTAAAATTGCAAGAAATATTTTCCAATTTAATAAATAAAATATATTAATACTAAAAACACTAGCAAGTATAATATTAAGACCTACTAGTGCGATAAGTAATCCCAAAAAACTTCTAAATCCTTTATTAACTTTCATAATTTCTTCTTTTTTTTCTTCTTCTGGCGACTTAGGAATCATTATTGCTAAAATAATATAAACAAATAAACCTGTTCCCCCCGCAAAAAACAGAAGAACAAATAATATTCTAATTAATATGGGATCTATTTGGAAATAATTTCCAAGACCTCCACAAACTCCCCATATAATTCTCTCACTATTTGAACGATAAAGTTTTTTCATATTTTTTAATCTTTTCTTAATGCATTAATAGGATCTGTGTTGGAAGCCTTCTTCGCAGGATAAACTCCAAAGAAAATTCCAAGACCTACAGAAAAAACTAATGCTAATATTATTGATAATAACGAAACATTATATGACCAATTTATCCCAAATGAAATTGCCACATAATATATTAAATAAGAAATAACCAATCCTATTATAACACCTAAAATGCCTCCGAGGAAAGTCAAAATACCAGCTTCTATCAAAAATTGCCATAGAATATCATTCTTTTTAGCTCCAAGCGATCTCCTTAATCCAACTTCGAAAGTTCTTTCCGCCACTGAAACATACATAATATTCGTTATTCCAACTCCTCCAACTAACAATGAAATAGCTGCAACAACGGTCAAAAGAAATGTTATGGCCGATAGAACTGTATCCATCATACTTATAGCTTCATCGATGGTCATTACTTCAAAATCATCTTCTATTGGGTCATCAATATTGTGTCTATCTCTTAATAAGTAAATAATATCGTCTTTTGTTTCATCTATTTTTTCAGAGTCACTTGCTTTTACTGATATCCCCATAACATAGTCTGTTCCTAATAATTTTTTTTGCATTGTTAGGGTGGGAATATAAACTATTGAATCCATATCAACACCATAGTTAGCACCTTTTTTTTCTAATACTCCAACAACCCTAAAGGGTATATTTCTTAAATAAACTTTTTCTCCAATAGCACTAGAATCTCCAAAAAGAAAATCTTTGATTCCACTTCCTAAAACAATAACAG
>JBBABL010000044.1:0-5154 GCA_041657645.1 Minisyncoccota bacterium | reverse complement strand
TGTTTTGTTTGAGAAAAAATATCGTAAAATGTTTGATTTTAGAGATCCTAAAATAAAAAGAGAAGAGTTTAATAAAATTAGAAATGATATTTTTAAAAAACTAGTTTCTAAATATGGAGAAAAATGCCAACTAAACATTCACAAAGATTGCAGTAAAGAAAAGAAGTTTGATGTTGATCATTATATTCCACTTTCTACTAATGAATTAAATAAAAAGTTAAGAAAAATGAAACCCCAAAATGGTAAGAAGGTTCCAGCACAAAGTTTGGGTTCCAATGATATATCTAATTTAAGGATTGCATGCAAAAGATGTAATGCCTTTAAAAAGCATAAAATTATTTAAATAAACTAATCAAAGTTTGGATAATTAAAAGACAATAAAAGAATAGAAAAAGCAATAGAAAAGTGATAGTATTAAGGTATATAAAGTTATACTTAAACATAACTTTTTAAAAATAAGTAATTTACCGGCTTCAATTATAGATATTGGACTAATCACTATAATTGAGATATTATTAAATAATGGAAGAAGACAATGATTTAAAAATAAAAGAATTACTAACTCGCGGAGTTGAAGAAATTATAGATAAAGATAATTTAGAAAAAAGACTTAAAAGTGGTAAAGAATTACGTATTAAGCTAGGTATTGATCCAACTAGTCCTAATATTCACATAGGAAGAGCTGTTCCTCTACTTAAATTGCGTGATTTTCAAAAACTTGGTCACAAGGTTATATTTATAATTGGGGACTTTACTGGTGTAATTGGAGATACTTCTGATAAGGAAAGTGAAAGGCCTATGATTCAATCAGAACAAGTTAAAAAGAATATGGAAAATTACATAAATCAAGCGAGTAAAATACTTGATATTAGTAAATGTGAAGTTCATTATAACAGTGAGTGGCTTGAAAGACTTGGTTATAGAGAAATAGGCGAACATGCTGATGTTTTTTCTGTTAGTAATTTTATAGCAAGAGATAATATAAAGAGAAGATTAGATGCTGGTAAACGTGTTTCATTAAGAGAAGTTTTATATCCACTTATGCAAGGTTATGATTCTGTTGCCATTAAAGCTGATGTTGAGCTTGGTGGCACAGATCAGAAGTTTAATCTTTTAGCAGGAAGAGAATTACAAAAGCATTATAATCAGGAACCTCAAGATATATTAACAAATCCACTTATTGAAGGATTAGATGGTAGAAAAATGAGTTCAAGTTGGGGTAATGTTGTAAATGTTTTTGATGAACCTAATGATATGTATGGAAAGATTATGTCTCTTAAAGATGAGTATATTATAAAATATTTTACTTTTACAACTAGAGTTCCATTATCTCAGGTTGATGAATATAAGAAATCTTTAGATGAAGGGGCTAATCCACGAAATATAAAAATGAAGTTGGCATATCACCTTGTGAGTTTCTATCATAATGAAAAAGAGGCAGAAGAAGCTCAAAATTATTTTATTAATACTTTTATCAAGAAGGAAACTCCTCAAGAAATAGAAGAGTTCAAGCCAACTAATTATAATCTTGTATCATTTTTAATTGAATCACAATTGGTAACTTCCAAATCAGAAGCAAGAAGAGTCGTTGGGCAAGGAGGTGTTAAAATAAATGGTGAAGTTTTAAGAGATTTAGAATATAATCTTTCTATAGGCGACGTAATTCAAAAGGGTAAAATTAACTTTATAAAAGTTATATAAAATATTTATTTTCTTAATTTGGTTTTTTAGTGCGAAAATTTTTGTTTGACAAAAATTTTTATATAATGTATTATTTTTATGAAAATATAAATAAAGAAAGGAGGTGAAATTTAAAATTTATCTTTATTATTTATTAACTCTTTAAAAATTAATTATGTATGAAAAGAATTAAGAAAAAAGCTCAAAATGTTACAAAAGCACAGGAACTTAGAAATGCAATTTCTGCAGTAAAACGTGCTGGTAGTACTGTTTTGTCACTTGCGTACTCAACAGATTCTATGTGATAGATAAACTTAGTGTTAAATCTTGGGTGTGCCAATAATAATTGGCACACCCTAAAAAACAAGGAGGTGAAAAATGAAAAAGAAAAAATTATCTGATTTATCTGATCGCGAAAAAATTTACACTTTTAGTGTAGGTGTTACAGGTAGGTGTAATGCTTCTTGTAGTTATTGTCACTATTATAATAATCGCAATAAAAAATCAGTTGCTTATGATATTTCAGATGAGCAATTTGTTTCATATATGAAATTTATAAAATATTGGTGTGAAAGATTGGATGGAATTACATCTTACCGATTTTCTGGAGGAGAGCCTCTTGTTTTGGGAGATAGATTATTTAATCTTTCAAAAATTGGATTTGAAGTAACAGGAATAAAACCCTTTATATTAACAAATGGCAAGGGTCTTACAAGAGATTGGGTAAATAAGGCAATCGATGGAAACATTAGTCATGTTTTTGTTTCTATCGAAAATCCTATCAACCCAGCTAAGGGGGCTCCAAATCCATTAAAAATTGCTGATTATATAAATGAGTATAATTCAGAAAAATTACCAATAATTCCTGGAGTTTGCGTTGTTCCAAATAACTGTTTCAAGAACTTATATGAAATCTGTGAATGGTTTTATAATAAACTAGGAAGAATCCCTCTCATTAGTGAAGTTAATTACTCTTCGTATATAACACCAACAGAAGATGAATGGCTAGCACTAAAAGAAAACTTCTCTGCTATTATAAAAGACTTCTTTCCAAAAACTAGATTAAATTTATTTTCAAGCGTCATTCCAGAATATTCATATGACGGAAAAGATCCATATGTTTTTGATTTAAATTTAGAAAATTCGCATAGAATGAATAATTCCAATTACATGGATAAGTTAAATAGTTTTATAAAACATTTAAAAAATGTTAATTATCCTAAATTGTATTGCGAAGAATATGAATGCCCGTGGATTGAACATTGTAATAACATTAAGTGGTATTGGAATGGTGATATTGGAAATTGCTCAGCACCTAAAATAGAAGATTATTGTCGCTTTAAAAGAATGTTTAGTGATATTTACTACAAGAATATTATTAATCAGGACCATAAAGAAACACTATTTTCTGTAAAACAAAAAATAAAAGTTATACCCTAAATGGTATAACTTTTTTATTTGTATTTTGAAATAATGTTAGTATTTATTTTATGTACTATATTATATTGACAATATCTAAGATTATTGTAATATTCAAGATGAGAAATATTGGGGTCAGTCACTATTTATAATAAAATAAATTTGTGCCAAGAATAAAAAGAACTAATGTTGGTGGATATGTTTATCATGTATTAAACAGAGCAAAGGCAAGTACTCATTTTAAAGACTATTGATTATATAATACCGTGAAGAAATTTGGATTAGAACAGACATTAAGAATGGTGGTAAGGCCAAAGAATAGTGGCTGACCCCAATTATGACCCCAATTATCAAACAATTATCTTGAAAAGAGAAAAGACGGTGTATATGTATTTATAAAGGATTATTTTTTTAACAGCCCCAGTGCCGCATCAGATATTATTTTAGGCAATTCAACCAGTGGTTGGAAAAAGTGTAAAACGGAGAGCGGTAAAACATTAGAAGAAATTTATAGAAAATAGGCATTTTATAATAAGTTGATATCGGCCTTGCTAATATCAACTAAATAGCATATAATGTTGATATTACTATGACCAACGTCAACAAACCAAAAATAGGCCGTTATATAACCCAAAAAGAGGGCTTTCAGTCCTTTACCCCTTTTGATTTCCCTCCAAAGGGCGGTTTTATTATAAGCCCGAGACTATACAAAAAACACGAGGAAGCGATCAGGCTGGTCGGAAAGCTTGACGGCATTACCCGGCTCTTGCCAGATAAGAACTTCTTTCTTTTGATGTTCATAAAAAAGGACGCCGCATACTCCAGCCAAATCGAAGGCACGAAGGCTACCTTGCAAGATGCGGTTGCGGCTCCGGTGACAGAAGAAAAATCAAGATTACATCTAGACGTTGATGACATCGTTCATTATGTTGAAGCGGTAAATTACGGAATCGAAAGGATAAAAACCCTCCCAGTTTCTTTGAGGCTCATACGGGAAATCCACGAGAGATTGATGACGGGTGCTCGTGCCACTCAGCATGCGTACCCGGGAGAGTTTCGACATTCACAAAACTGGATCGGCGGTAAAACTCCGGCTGATGCGTCTTTTGTTCCTCCTGCTCCTAACGATATGAACAAATCGCTTGATGATCTGGAAAAATTTATCCACGCAAATGACGAGTACCCATCTCTTATAAAGGCGGGGCTTTTGCATGCGCAGTTTGAGACTATCCATCCATTTACCGACGGTAACGGCCGTACCGGACGAATGCTCGTAGCGATGTATATTCATCACGCCGGGCTTTTGGAGTTGCCGGTGCTCTATCTCTCTAATTACTTTAAGAAGTATCAAAAATTGTATTATCAGAAATTACAGGCTTACCACGATGAGGACGCCGATATTGATGCGTGGTTGGAATTCTTTCTTGAGGGTGTAGCCGAAATTGCCGACGCATCTATCGAGACGTGTACAAAGATTACTGCATTGCGCGATCAGGACTTTACTAAGATGCAAAAGTTAGGCAGGAAATCAGCCGAGTCAACACTGGAAATAGTCCGCAAGCTTTTCAGCCAGCCGATTGTCGGCGTGGCGGAAATAATGAAATGGACCGGATTTACTCCTCAGGGGGCGTATAACATGATTGAACGACTTAAGGACTTGAAAATTCTTGAGCCTCTTGGTAATGCTGATTACGGGCAAAAGTATGTTTACGCCGACTATTACGAAATATTTGATGATGCGTTTCGCGATGCGCGAGCAAAAGCAAAATAAATTTATGGAAAATAAATCCTTAAACAAAAATCTTCATAAGGCGAGCCGAAATATTGGGGTCAGCCACTATTTATAATAAAATCTATCTGTACCAAAAACAAAAAGGATTAATGTTGGTGGACTTTTTTACCATGTGTCAAACATAGCAAGTGCACACGTTCATTCTTAAATATTATTGGTTATTTAATACTGTTAAGGAATTTGGTTTAGAACAGACGTTATAAGAAGGGTAAGTAGACCCAAAAATGGTGGCTGACCCTAATTATTCGAGAGCTGGTAAACTT
>JBBABL010000043.1:0-5590 GCA_041657645.1 Minisyncoccota bacterium | reverse complement strand
AAACCACTTCTTTCTTTCCAATATTCATTAAATTCCACCTCCTAATTTTCAAATTACAATAAAAAATAAATTTATTTATTTTTCCTATTTTATATAATACCAGAATATTACTCTTAAGTCAATATAATAAAAAACAGAGCTGATTATTAGCCCTGTTTTTGTTTAGTCTCTTTTTTATGCTGTTTTTCCTTTGAAAAATAAATAAATTGTGCTTCCAGCGATTAAAAATCCGCCAGTAAGCAATAACCAAGGATTTAAGCAAGCTCCTAAAATAAGCAATAATAAATAAATAATTATTGCTAAAATAAAAATAAAAGCAATCCAATTATTAAGATGCTTAGCTCTGGATAAGTAAAGAATAACAATTGCACTACAAGTTCCCAATAAAACAATCAACCAGTTCCCAAAACATATTTTCATTGTCAAATAAACCAATATTGCTGTAGCAATTGATCCAATAATCAAGACTCTTTTAGAATTAAGAAAATTATTCATAATGTTTTTTCACTAAAATAGCGCTGCCAAACGTAATTACCAATCCTGTTAACAAAACCAACCAAGGACTTATGCAATCATCACAAATATTTTCCCCAAAACACAGCAAGGAAGCTAATAAAGGATTAACGCCTGCCATTATTAAATCCGTTGGACAAGAGGGTTCCCTTCTTGTAAATTCTCCAAAAACTAATCCTGGGAGAGTAGTAGGAATAGTTGTAGTAGTTGTTAAAAAGCCTTCCTCTTCTCTTTCTCCCTCTCCAAGAAACTCTCTTTCTATAGCTTCCCCAGCAACTTCTCCGGGAATAGTTGTAGTAGTAGTGAGAGATACAGTAGTAGTTGTGGAATAATCTCCTCCCCAGCCACCTGGAATAATTACTGGTAGTATTCCTCCATTACCTCCTCCTATTTCCTCAACAGTAATAATAAAATCAAAATTTATAAATTTACCTTGATATTTATTTCCAGCATTTTCATTAAACTTTATAATAATATCATAGTCCTGAAATTTCCCAGAATTAACTGGAGTAAGGGATATATTATTATCAAACAAATATGATAAATAATTAGATTTGTTGTCAATGGTAACAATTAAAGCATTAGCTAAAATATTATCAGATATTGTGGTTGCCTTAAAATAAACATTAATATCAAAATTTTCATCATTAATAATTTGAATAGTTTTTAAAGGAGTGCTCGCTCCAGGAACCCAATTATTTAGGTTAAAAGGAAGTCCATTAAAATCCGCAAAAATATTTTTATCTCCAAACTTAACAACCTCTGCTTGTACAGAATTAACACACAAAAAACCCACCCCAAATAAAGCTAATAAAGTGAACAACATGATTTTTCTAAAATTTTTCATCATAGAGTTTCTTAAACAAAGTAAATATTAATTAGATTGATTACAGTTAAATCATCGGGTTCACTATCTGTAGACATTGGAGGTTGAGTTGTCGTAGTAGTTTCTGAAATAGTTGTGGTAGTTGTTGTTTGTTCAGAAATTATAGTTGTAGTAGTTGTAGTCATATTAATTGGTTCCTCAGGAATATTTGTCGTTGTTGTGGTTGATTCTACCACTGGTGGCCCTGGAATTGTCGTTGTGGTAATTGCAAGTTCTTCCACAGGAGGTTGAGTAGTAGTGGTAGTTGTAATAGTTGGATTTTCAGGAATTATAGTTGTGGTCGTGGTAGGTTCTTCTATTGGTGGTTCAGTCGTAGTCGTAGGAGTGATTGGCTCTTCAGGGATTTCAGAAATTGTAGAAGTGATGATAGAAGTTGTTGGAAGTATAGTAGTTGTTGTTGTAGTAGTTTCTGGAATAGTTGTGGTAGTTGTTGTTTGTTCAGTGATAGTTATGCTTGTACTAGTGCTATTCTCTAAAATATCACCATCGGGAATTGTTGATGTGGCAGTTGTTGTAATAACCAATGGTATTTCTTCTATTATTTCTTCTAATTGTAATTCTTCGATGTCCTCCTCATCTAATTTATTTGGAGCTCCAGGAGTTGGTATTGGATCAACCCAGTTAGAAGAACCATCTGGAATACGAGCATATGATTTATCTGCTGGGACTGAACCAGAAGAAAAACTATTAGCCGAACCAGGAGTATTATCAACATTAGTATCAGGATTTCCATAAGGATAAGAATCAACTACAATATCATTGCCATTATAAAGAGTAATAGTACCTGAACTATTATTAATCTTGTCTTCACCTGTAGTTACTACTAACCAACCATTTGGTAGTATCGTCGTAGAACCGCCTGAATAGGCATTAGTAGTGGTGGTATTTATAGGAATAATCTTATCATTCGCTTTTATATAAAACCCACTTAAATCAATTGGCGAGCTTGTATTATTATAAATCTCAATAAATTCTGGATAATTTACGGCATTTGGCAAAAATTCATTTAAAACAACTGAAGGATTCCAATAGCCGACTTTAATAGTGTTTTCCAGCCTTTCAATATCAGTAAATCCTCCGTCTCCATAATTACCAATATTATCTTGCCAAGCCTTAACGACAAAGTTAAAGTTACAAACCTGCCCTTGATAAATCTCAGCAATTGAACTTGGTAGCACAATACTATAATAAAACCATTGCTCTGTGCCATCACTTGAGTCTACATCAAATTGATCATCTGGATGAGGAATAATAAAATCTTCGTCTATTAAATCTGCTAAAGAAGTTAATTGTCCATTATATTTTAATTTCATATCACGATTATCATATCCCCCACTTACTGGACCATTATAATGGTCGTACCAAATCTTTAATTGTAGCTGATTACAAAAATCTTCGTTTCCTCCGATTAATTCATAACTAACTTTATATTGCAAAGGAGAACTAACAGAGGTCTTACCTATATAGATATCCCTATTAACCTGATTCCCTGACTGTATATTTTGAGCATTTGGAACGAAATTGCCCTGACTAGATCTTAAAGATAAATCTAAAATTCCAGCTTGATAGATGTTACCATTGGAATTTTCAGTATCACTAAAATAAGAAAAAGTTTTATCAATAGCTGAAAATCCAGCCCAGCTAAAGCCAATAAATATCAGAACTATTAAAATCCTTGAAATAGATTTTTTAATCATACTTCTGTTTTCTTTTGTTGTATTTTTTGAGCTTCTTGAAAAATTTTTCGCACTTCATCTCCAATAATTAATAGAGCCGGGATGACGATTAATAAAACGAGCCCTATTTTAGAACGCACAGCATTAATAACATAAGCAGCATAAGGGATAGTTAAAATTACTTTTCCTATAATTTGTCTTTCCTCGACAGGTCTTATATCAGCTACATTATTTGCATCCCCTTGAACAATAAAACCTTGCTCTGTTTGATTTATTATTCTATGAGTAACTATATCTCTTTCTGTTTTACCAGTTTTAAAAGTTATTACATCTCCTATTTTATAAGACAATGCTGGCTTTACAGCTACAATGCTGCCAGTTTTAATTGCTGGACTCATTGAACCAGACAAAACCATTTTTAAAGAATAATTATTTTCAATCGGTAAAAGAGGAATTAAAACAAAAATTAAAACTGTAAACAAAAATCCGAAAATTAACCAGTAAGAAATCTTTTTTACTTTTTTGATATCAATTCTCTTAATATCCATAATTATCAATTAAAATCTTTATTGGTTGCCATAATTACTGCAAGGAAAGTCTTAAGGCAACCTAAAAGAATTCAATAAGATATATCTATTCATTTACAACAATCATAGCCCTAAGGGCTTCGCTATTTATTTCTGGATATTCAACTGATTCTCCTTCTTCTTCATACCAACCACCATTAGAAAGCTGTTGGGATTCTATGTAGCTAACAGCATTTTTGGCACCTGAATGATAACCAGCTGTTTCTAAAGCTAAAGCAGAATAAGCAGTAGCCTGAATGGATTTTTTATCACCAAACTTAAAAGAACCATCTGATTGTTGTTGATCCAAAAGAACAGTTATTCCGTTAGCAATCGCTGTGCCATAATCTACATCAAAAGTCATATCATCAGCTAATTGCAAAATCCGGATAGCAGATGCTTGACCAAGATGAGAATCTTTATTAGTCCAAGATTCAATAAAGTAACCTGCTCCCCATTGATCATTAGCCACTAAATTAGCTAAATCTAAGGCATTATTCCGGAGAATTATTGCTTCATTACTGTCAGAAATAGTATTGGCAGCATCAATGGTAGCTTCCATAAATGGCTCTAAATCCCAATAAAATAAATCAGGAGATCCAGATCTTTTGTCTTTTATAAAGTTATAAATCTCCTGAGCATTATTGTCATAAGAATTCCATCTAGCAATAATCGCATCTTCCGCCGCACTACTAAATGCGTTGCCATCATCATAATACTTGCCTATTTGTTGTAAGAACACAAGATCCTCATTGTATAAATTGCTACCTTCCCAACTTGAATTTCCGCGCTCACCCTTATAGATAGAATAGGCAACATCTTCTGCTACATCAAAATAATCAGAATTACCAGTTGTCTCATACGCCTTTAACAAACCAGTAGCTACAACACCAAACTGATTTGCACTAGATTCTGTAGTTTTATCACCATCTTCTGTCCAATCCCAACCATCATCATCATTTTGATTCATTACCAATCTCTCTGCGGCATCAAATTTGTTGTCCTTAAGTTGAGTAGCATTAACATTTAAAGTAGCGCTGATACCTTCTCCTTGGTAATTATTATCAACAGATGAATCTAATTGAAATGTAAACCAATAGTCCCGTGTCGTGTAATTTATACCACTACCTTGTTTAGCTAAGAAAACTTTATCTGTGCCATCTATAGCATTACCGGAACCGTTGCCATAAAGATTGAAAAGCGTATCTTTCCAAAGTGGTCTGCCGACTTCATCTGAAATAGTTACATTTACTTTTTTAGCGTAATCAGCGGCAGAAACTTTGGAATCGCCAATATCACTATCACTCCAACTTGTTACTGAAATCTTATCAATAATAGCTCCTAATGTACCATTATTACCCATTTGGAGTTTTTGTGGATCAGTTACAACACCAGGCATAAGACCAGTTAAAGTAACTGGCAAATCATTAATTCCCTGCTTAATGTCCAATATCCCTGATTGAAAGTTATTACCAGCAATTGACTCTTCATCAGTAAACCAAGCACTAGTAATTCCTAGAGTGATTGCAGTAACAACACCAATAATTGCTAAACTAATTATTATCTTTTTCATGTTTTTTTAATTATTGTTTTAGTTTATTTTTAATTTAATTTTTTACTTTTACTTTGGTTTTTTACCAAAGATCGACCTGTTAGTTTTTATTACTTAATTTTGATTTAGGTTCAACTATTAAAAAATTAACGTAAAAAACGTCAATTTAAATAACCTGTTTGAGACAAATAGGTCCTAATGTTTATTTGTAAAAATAGGAATCCCACCATTTTAAATTTTTTAAGCCTTTTTAGACTTCGAGAAGGGCCCCACCAGAACCCTTATCGTTTAGAACATAATACTCTATAAATTTATTTTTGTCAATACCGTATTAAAATTTCAAAAACAGCCCCGAAGAGCTGTTTTGGAAATCCGCAAATCATAAAACTTAATTATT
>JBBABL010000042.1:0-5782 GCA_041657645.1 Minisyncoccota bacterium | reverse complement strand
TCCGATCTTACTGTTAATACTATAAACTTAAACTATAATTTTGTCAATCAGAAGTTATCCACACCCCTATTCTTTATACGAAACTAGATGATTAAGGTAATTTTTTTAAATAAAAAAAAGGGAGAAAACTATTATGTTCCTCCTTTGAATTTTTTGGGGGAAATTTCCCCTGATGTGAAGATAAGATATCCCCCGACTACGAGAACTACTATTCCAGCAACAGTTGTAGGAATGTTTGCTTCGGTGTGGGCCTGAATCCAGTTCACAGTCCCGTCTTCATAATTATAAGCATGACCTCCTTTAAACTCTTCTCCGAGAAAGGTAACTCCCCCAATAATTAATATCAGTCCTGCTACGAGAACTAATACCCCAATTAAAAGAACTTTTTTCACTTCTATCACCTCAACTTATATTAATACTATAAACTGAAATTATAATTTTGTAAAGATGAGATATACTTTATAATAATTTATTAATAAATAATAGGTTGCTTTATATTAGTTGCCATCCCTTTAATAATAAAGTATAATTTAGTAAATTATGAGATTCACACCAGAAACAATGTTTATACTTGTGCCTGCCATTTTCATTGACTTATGTGGTTTGGGTTTAGTTATTTTTGGACTAGATGATTTTGGTATTCTTGATATCTTAGGGATATGCATTGTTTTTCCATGGATGCTGTTTAATGGAGGAAGCTCTCCATCTATTTCTGATATTAGAGCTAAAAGAGGAAACATGGAAAAGATGAGAAAGCTTTTTACAGATAAAAAAACAAAATTCGCACTTCCCCTATTGGGAGAGCTTGCACCTTGGATAGGAGGAGTAGGTTTCTTTTGGACCATGTCAGTAATATCTAATTTAAAAAACAAAGAATAATATGGACCAAACTTTTGGAGAATATATAATACAGTTATTCAACTATGGAATATGGCTTGGAATTACTCTAACGATTGTATTAATAATTTATTACGGTATTAATCTTTTGAATTCTCGTGGCAACCCGTCTGCTTTCTCTGAAGCAAAAGATAAAATTAAGAAAACTTTAATGGGTTTGGCAGTTTTACTATTATCTTTTGTTCTTTTATCAACAATAAATCCTGAACTGGTGAATATAGATATCATAGTAGACCAGGTGGAAGTTATTATTCCTAATATTATAAATAAAGAGCCCACAAAAGAATTAGAAACATATACTTTTGAAGAAATTCCTATTGGAACAATTATGGAAGAGCTTTTAGCAGGAGTTTCTTCAATCAATACGCCCTGTTATAAGTATGAGACAAGGACTACTGATAAAAATGGTAAATATGTTCTTGGAGATACAATTGATCAAAACAAAGATGGAAAAATAGACGAAAACGATGTTATTTTAAATGAAGACCTATTCTCTTGCATGAAATATTTAACCGATGCATACAATGCAAAGATACAAAATCAACTTTATAATCTTACGGAAGAATTAGATGATTTAATGAGAGAATGTACATGTTCAAGGTGCTATTCAGGAAGATATGTTGGACAAGAGTATCCTAGTACTCTTGGAACATATATGAGAGGTTATTATTGCGCAGATGCAAAAAATACTGTTGGATATGATTATTTCTGTTCATTGCCATACAGCTACTGTAATCAGTGTTGTGGAAATGAAGAGGGCTGTCCTGAGGCACAACCAGTTGAGAATGGAGCAATTACTAACGATATTGAATTTGAAACAAGCAGTGGCTTTACCCAGTATCAATATGACCCTTGTCCTAACCGAATGGAAATTACATGTAAGAAGGAAGAAATTCAACAGCTTATTTCAGGAGATAAGCCTAGCCAGTTTTGTTACGACGAAGGCTTGATTAGTGAAGTAGATGCTGAATCCTCTGTTTCTTTAACGCTAGAAATAGCGATAGACAGAATGAATTATTATAGTGATTATTATAGGGATCACTTGGAAGATTTAGCAACTGCAAAACAAAAGATGAAAATTCCTTGGGGAGAAAGATTAACTTTAGCAGAGCTTAGCAATCTTCAAAGCAAAACAACGGATTATAATATAGCAGTAACAAATTTTGAAGGTTATGATATTTCTAGATATTGCGACACCTTTAATTCTTCAGGGTCAAAAGATACAGGAATTTGTAAGCTTGTGGATGAAGAAAGACAATATGCTTATGATGGAGATAGTGCCACCTTCTATTTTAGTGCTGATTATAATAGTAAGAAATCCGTTTCTTTATCAGGAAAAGCCTGTGCTGTGGCTGAAGGAAATATGTCAGAGGGAGAATATAGTGGAATTATTCCAATTGGAGAAGATGCTGATGATGCAACAGAATGGGGCGAAGAAGTTTTAAGGAGAATAAGTTTACTTATAGAGAATGCATTCTCTATATATAAAGAAGCAGAGAATATTTCTTCTCTTTCAGATAAGTGTAATTGTCAAAGAGGGTGTAAATCAGGAAATGATTTATTCTATTGTCCAGGATCATATAGTTGTTCTGATAATGAATGCCAATGCAGTGTTTCCAGTTGGGATGTGTATAGCTGTAAATCTTGCGTTCCTAAGGCTTCTTTAGGAGGAACATATGAGTATTCCCCTTGTTTTGACAGGTGTTCCTATGGAAGTCAAAATAGGAGAATTGAGAAAGCAACTCCTGCTCCTCAATACTGGGTTTGTCCATATGAAGATTTTTGCGATATTATTAAAAATATATACTGGACAGAGAGCAGTATAGATGATGCTTGTTTTGAGAGCACTGAAAATACTGGAGAACAGAGTATAAGAGCAAAAAATATGGATCAGATAGGATATTTGCAAAAGTTTAAAAGATATTCAGCATCGTTCTATGAGCTAGCTACAAATATTAATGCAATTAGCTATTATGCAAACTTTAATGCAGATCAGCTAATTGATTCAGTGTGCCCAACAAGCATGAGAAAGTATGGAGATACTACTCTTGAAGATAAAATAACTTCATGTGACGAAGAAGAAAGTATTAAGGTAGAAAATAGGTTCGATATATTAGAATTATTAAAATACTCAAGAGAAAAACTAACAGGTTGTGTTAAGGGATATAGCGCAGGGTATAAAGTTAATCCTACAGAAGTTGTTCAAGTTTTTAGTTGTATTGAAGGAATTGTTGAAGAGGATTTAATAATATTACCTGAGTTCCCTTATCCTGCCGAAGATGATGATTTAGGATATGATGATCCTTATAATAACTGTTATCCTTTTAATAGTGATAAATTAACTGAAGAACAAAGAGAAATATGTTATTATAATCCTCTAAGAGAAGGAGATACTAGTAATCCCGGGTGTTTATTAGTAACACAAGAATATATGGATAATTATTATTGTTGTCAATAAAAAAAATATGAACATTAAAACACTTTTAATCTCAATCATTCCTCTATTAATAGCTTCACCTGTTTTAGCTGAATCAAAATATCCTGTTATAGCAGGAATTGAAATATCGGAAACAACTACTTCAGCTGAATACATTGCTTATGCATTTAGTTTGTTAGTAGCTATCGGCTCTTTTATTGCAGTTGTTATGGTTGTTATCGCGGCAATAGAATGGATGACTTCATCAGGCAATCCGAGTAAAATAGAAAGCTCTAAAGGAAAGATAAAGAATGCTGTAGTAGGAGTGGGGGTTCTTTTAGGAAGCTATATTATCCTTTCTACAATAAATCCTGAGATTACGACAGTGAAAATAGACGATTTAGTTTGTGACTATGGAATAATAATGAAGGCTAAGGTTGGGACTGGAGAAAGCCAAAGAGAAGTTGTAAAATGTATCGACCAAAATACAGCGAATATAGATTATAGTATTGTTGAGACGGTAAATAAAGATGCTTGGAACTTTGATAGAGGCTCACTCTTGGCAGTATTTTTATTTTCAGGAGAAGATTACACGGGAACAGTCCAAAAGAAGACTTTTGAGGACGATGAGGTTCCTTATGGAGAGATATCGGGAGCTAAATCAATTTACTTTCTAAGATATAGTCCTGGAGTATATATATATGACTCAACAGGATACAATATAAAAGATAAAAAAACGCCTCTCTATTTTACATCAAGCTTATCTAGTCTTTCTTCTTATGATTTTGATAATACTGCAGAGTCGATAGAGACTATTCATGGAGACGATGGTAGAGAGCATTATTCTTTTGTTGCTTTTACAAGTCAAAACTATGAAGGAGTATGTGACTTTTCTGGTGATTCGGTTCCGAGTCTTAGCACTATGGCGGTTGGATTAAATGGATTATCATCAATAATAATTAAAAAAACAACTATTGATATGGATGATGATTTGTTCAATAAAGGTTATGTTACCCTATACACTAAGCAGAGTTGTGGAAAAACAGATTCTTTAGGAACATCAGCAACGGAAATTAAAGAGTGTAAAATATATATTCCAAATAGTCCTGCTGAATATGATATTTATAGTAAGTGTTCTAATTTTAATAGCGGTGATGCTGTGCTGTCTTTTTCAATAGTAGGTTCAGCGGGAATCGTCTTAAGTACTTCTGAGTTAAACAATACGAGCCAAGATACGAGGTGTAAATACTTTGGATTAGATAGTTTGGGAAGTGGAACTTGTTATAATAATTTAAATAATACGTCAGTATATACTATTGGAGGAGTGAAGCCAAAATCAATAATAATTATTCCAGGCGACAAATGAAAAAGATAATATTTTTTATTACAGCAGGCCTTCTTATATCCTTCCCTGTTTTAGCCGCAGAATACCCGATTATAGGGGGGATTGATATCAATAGCTCTGATACTACTGCAGCAGATTTTATTATATATACATTTAATTTATTAACTGCAATAGGTTCACTTTTCGCTGTTATAATGGTAATTACAGCAGGATTAGAATGGGTCTCTGCTTATGGTAATCCAAGCACCATAAATAAAGCGAAGAAAAAAATAATCATTGCTTTTAGTGGGTTGCTTATTCTTCTTTCTTCTTATCTTGCTTTAAATGTTATTGATCCAAACATACTAAATCTTAATTTTCAAAACTTAAGCGAACAAGAAATTACTGAAGTAGAAGTTCCTGATGCGGAAGGAGTCTATCTGTATAATAAAACAGGCTTTGAAGGGGATAAATTAATATTAACAGATTCTCTAGCATCAATTATTAAATCTGGATTTTTTGAAAATGTAAAATCTATTAAATTTGTTCAGCCCGAAAGCTTTAAATATATTGCAATTCTTTTTGCAGATATAGAACTAGAAGATAGAACCATTTCAGGAACTGAATATGAAGGAGTTTGTACATATATATCAAATAATATATCTAGTTTAAATAGTGCTAATGGAAAAGAAAATAACCCAGCAATAGGAGAAGATAGTTTGGCCTCAATTTTAGTTTTAAAAGGAAGAGTTGGAGGAAGTGTTACTATATATAATAACTATAATTGTCAAATCAGAAGCAACGCTTATTGTAGGGAAGATATTGAAGATGATGAAATAGAAGAAGAAAACCCTTGTTTAAAAGAAGAAGAGCAAACTTGTCTTATTGGCGTATCTAATTTTGAGAATATTGAAGATGTTTGCCCTGATTTTAAAGGGGATATTGTTTCAATCAAAGTAAATAATGACACCGGGATATTACTCAAAGGAGCAAGTGCTGATGAAGCAGGAAGATGTTATTATCTTAGAGCTCCTGGTGGTTCCTGTGTTAATGTAAATAAATACAGCCCTTTATATCATCTAGACGAAGACACACCTCTTTCTATTAATCTTTTCTCATTAGATTAAAAAGACCTTCCCACTGTT
>JBBABL010000041.1:0-5830 GCA_041657645.1 Minisyncoccota bacterium | reverse complement strand
TTTCCTTGTTCCTTTTATAATCCTTCTAGGTGGATTCTTTATAACCATATCGTCTGGAGGAGCTGTTGCTGCTCCACTTAAAAAGATAGGTAGCTCTGCCTTTAACAAAGCAAAAAGTGGAGCAATGGGTGCAGCAAGATGGACTAAAGAAGGAGCTATTGGAACAGCTGGTGCAGCCGTTAAAGCCCCTGGGTCATATCTAGAAAGCCGACAATCTGGAAAGGGAGTAAGAGAAAGTCTAACAGGAACAATGAACTTTGAAGCAAGAGAGTCAGGAAGGAGAAGCATAGAAGGAAAAAAAGAAGGTGTTAAAGGATGGGGAAGAAGAAATGTAAAAGAAAGGCTTCATATTGGCGAAGACCAAAACTATGCAACTAGATCTTTAGAAGCGGACAAGAATTTAATTGAAAAACCAGAAGACTACTTTAAGGGAGAAAGTAAAAAGGATATTGAAAAAGAAATTCAGATAGCCGAACAAAGAATTAAGGTTACAGAAAAAAGAGGAGATAAAGAAAAAACAAAGAAGCTTTCTAAATCTTTACTTATCGCTATGGCGAATAACGAGAATGTTTCAAACGAAAGAATTAAAAACTTTGAAACTGAGTTTTCTACCGACTTGAAAAAGGTTTCAGGAAAAATGTCTGGAGATGAATTCTCAAAGAAATTTACCGCAACAGCTATTAACAGAGCCGGGTCATTTTCTGACTTTATTCAACCAGCCCACATTAAATATATTAAAGAGAAAGGCTCTCCTGCTCAGCAAACAGCTATTATGGCTAATATAGGAAGGGTTCAAGAAGTCGCAGGACAAATTACGGAACTTAATAAAACGCTGGCAGAAAATCCTAACTTGCCAAATGATGCTTCTAATAAAATAAAAGAACAAATATCCAAACTAACAGAGGAAGGAAAAAACTTAAGAAAATAAAAAAATGAAAATTGTAAATGAAAAAATATTAATTTTTCTCGCTGACATTATTGTAAAATACAACCTAGAAAAAGAATTAGTTGACGAAACCTTTAATGATATCAAAGACTCTCAAACGATAGAAAGATCTTTTGCGCTATTTTTTAACGATATTATTGAGGAAAGAGTTGAAAGGGGAGAGAAAATAGAAGATTTTAATCCAATAGTCAAACTTAGATTAATAATTGATTTTTTAATAAATAATGACATTTCTTACGAATCATTACCTTCTTTAATAGAAAAAGGCCTTAACGTTTCTTCAGAAGTTGCAAACGAAATATTCCTTTTAATAGAGAAAAATGCGGACATAAAAGAATTAAAAGATGGGTTCACATTTAATGATATGCCCCCTGGTGAAGACAACCACATAGATAAAAAAAGTATTGGTTACGAATTATTAAAATAAAAAAGAAGACTATTTTTTTAGTCTTCATCGATCACCAAAGATTTCGTCAAGTTCCTCTTCAGTAAATTCTTTTTTTGGCAGAGGATTAATCTCTCTTAGGCTTTTCTTGTTGTTATTCTCGCTAATTTTGTTTGCAGCGACCATTGTTGCCATCAAGTTCGCCATTGAACCTTGTGAACCTTCAGGAATAACTATCTCTGTATATGCTCCTCCTCTGATAGCAACCATCATTTTCATAATAGATATGGCCTCGGGAAGAATTTTTCCATATACCTTGTTAAATTCTTCAGGCTTTGTTAGTAATAGATTTTTAATATCTTTTTCACTTTCGCCTGTCGATTGAGATAACATTGAAAAAACTGAGCCTATTGTTTCGAGTCCTATTTTCTGAGCCTCTGCTTCAGCATCAACAATAACTGCTTCCTTTCTCTTTTCAGAAATAATCTTATCAAGCGTTGCTTTGGCATATCTTTCATCGGCTGGTGCAACACTAATTACCGCTATTTTTGTAATTTTTACACCATAGACCTTTTCCATCCTTTCTACGATACCAGCACAATGATAAGTTATTTTGATTGCTAGATCATCTTTAGCTATAATATCTTCATAGCTTTCTGTTCTAACAAAATCCCTGGCTTTGTCTTCAATCCAGCTCTCCATAGCATGAACCCAATCCTTAGCAATAAACATTGCTTTATAAGGATTGATAATCTCAGCCTCAATAGCAATTCCTAAATTAATTGGAACCTTGTTTTTTGTTTCAACTTTAACAACTTCTATGAAGTATACATACTTCATAAGAAGAACTTGCCAAAGCACTTCCTCACGAAGCTCTTTTTTGCCTTCCTTATTAAGTTTTGACCATCTCTGCCTATATTTATAGACTCTTCTAAATGGCCATAAAGGAAGCAAGTACATTCCCAAGAAAGTTATATGTTGTTTGCTATCCTCACCTTTCACAACGTTATTTACTATAAGTTTTTTTCCTTCGTACCTTATATAAGCATGATGGAAAGATGACCCTTCTACAATAATAACTGCATGACCTTCTTCAGGGAAACATCCGAATACTTGATTAGGTGCCCATATAAAATACAGGACAAACAAAATAATAAGAGCTACAAACAGTATTGCCCACCATCCTATAAAAAGAAATAATAAAGCAAAGCTTACTAATATTACTAACAGTCCAGTGAAAAAAGGTTTTACTTCTAAAGAGTTAAGACTCTCTTTCTCTTCTTTTCCATTATCGTTGTCTTTCATAATTTTTTCCTCCTAATTGTCAAATAACATCCTCATTTTGAGGTTAATATAATTATAAAACATATTATAATTTTTGTAAAGGGGTTGATTCTCCTTTTATATGTGATAAAATATTAAACATGACAGACCAAAAAAGTTCAAAAGATATCTTTTGAAAAGATTGTAAAAAACTTTCGAAGAAAATTAAAGGTGGAATAATTAAAATGTCCGGTGCGGATATTTAAAAAAACATTAAGGCTGTCAAGAAAAAAGAAGAAGCCTAGAGGAAAAAGCATAGGAGATAAACTTCTAAAATAAAAAGAGGAGACTATTTTTAGTCTCCTTAGTCGTCATCCCTATCAAGGATTTCATCCACTTCTTCGTCCGTTATGTACGGAGATTTTTTATTCCCTTTGGTATTTTCTTTGTTTCCTTTGTTTTTGTTGATGATTTTATCAGCAACTATTACTGAAGTAAGCATGTCTACAGAGCCACCACCAGACGAAGAGCCATCTAATTTGAAATAGCTATCTTTTTCCATAGCAATTCCATTAAAGGCTGCTCCATAAGATTCTTTATAAATATCTCCGTAAAGATTGTTAAAGACTTCTGGATTTTTCTCTCGAAGATTAATGAGCTCTTCTTCGTTTTTACCAGTATATCTGGCAAGTGACTTCATTGCTACTCCAATTACTTTCTGAGTAAATGCTGTCGCCTCAGCTTCGGAAGCAATAATTTTTGCCTTTGCTTCAAATTCCGCAGCAGCAACTTTTCCTTCTCCTTGCTTTTTTGCAATCTCAGCATCTTTAGTTGCTTTCGCAAATCTTTCGTCAGATGGGCCTATATCGATAACAGATATCTGCTTAAAATCAACTCCGTACACTTCTCTTAATTGAGATATGACTTCCTTGAGCTCATTTTGCAGACCTTTTGATATATCTTCGTTAGTCCCTCGGACAAGATCATCATAATACTTTTTATTAACAAAGCTTCTTACTTTATCCAGTACCATCTTTTCCATAGTGGCAATATAGTTTTCTGGATTATAGAAAGGCTTGTAAGCATTAATGACTCTCATCTCGACAATAATATCTAGATATAACGGAATTTTTCCATAAGTATCTACATTATTGGCTCGGACATAATACAAGAAATATGGAAGCAACCTTTGTGTTACATCTTTTTTCTTATCCTCTTTCTTCCCGTATTTGTATGTCTCTGTCCATTCAAAATCTTTAATAATTATTGGTCTTAAAAATGGCCAAAATGGGTTAATATTCATTCCAAACATACGAATATTTAGTATATAATCCATTAAGTCTTTTTCTTTTTTAATTTTTGGATTTTTTACTTTTCTTCCTGTTTTAAAGATTTTTCCGTCTTTGCCTATTTTTTTTTCATCAATGTAGTTTTCGATAATCTCGTAATCATCTGCTATACTTTTTCCTTCATATCTCATGATGGTCTTATAAAAAGATTGTCCTCCCCATCCAAGATGAATGAGGTGTCCTTCTTTAATATAACTCCCAAAAATATTATGAGGAGCGAGACAGATTAATTCTGTCACTATTGCTGTTATTATAAATAGTAAAATATCTAACCACATTTCAAAAAAATCGGTAAATATGATTACTACAAAAATAACAGCCGCAACTATGCCTACCCAAAACGAAGGGTTTCTTAAGTTTTCGTTTTCTAACATTTTAATCACCTAATTTTCAAAGATCCCCTCATTTCGAGGTTAATATAATTATAAAACATATTGTAATTTTTGTAAAGGGGTTGATTCTCCTTTTATATGTGATAAAATATTAAGCATGACAGACCAAAAAAGTTCAAAAGATATCTTTTGGAAAGAGTATGAAAAACTTCCTGACGTAATAAAGGATGCTTTGTTCTCCGAAGAAAATTTTACTGTTGTTTCTGAGATTTGTGAAAAATATAATCTTAAGGACGAAGAATCAAAATCACAGTTAATGAAATATGTAGGAAAAACTTTAATGGGCGAATTGCCAATTAAGGAGTTTTTTATTAATCTTGAGCTAGAAATGAACCTCGATACGAAAAGGGCAAGGGATATTAGCAATGATATTGATAGAAGAATATTTAGTCATTTAAGAATTGCTTTAAATAAATTATATAACGCAAATGTTGCAGAAAAAGATAATTTAAGCGATAATAAAGACAAAGAAAAGGTGGCAGAAAAAACACCACCAGCTGAAATTAATAATACTGACCCTTATAAAGAGAATTTAATTTAATTATGCAGTATAGAGTTCCTCAATTTATTGAACACGAGGCTAAAATATTGGGCCCTTTGAATGTTAAGCAAAGCATGATGATTGGTGTTGTACTTGTTATTTGCTTTTTCCTTTATTTTTCCGTTGGACAAAGTAACTTTTTCCTTTTCCTTTTATTAGCTGCTATATTAACAGGCGCCGCCCTAGCAATTTCTTTTTATAAGATAGAAGGACAATCACTACCAACTGTAATTAAGAATTGGACTAATTTTAGTGCTAACCCACATCTATATCTTTGGAGAAGAAAACAATCACCAATATATCTATCAACAGAAAGAGAAAGGAGAGAACTAGATAACGTTGAAGAAATAAAATCTCCTTTAAAAATGAAAGATGAAGGGAAAATAGAAAGTTTAATTAGGCAGATTGATTTCGAGAAATAAAATGGCAAAATTTCCATCTCAACAATTCATACCAGTTGAACAAATAAGAGAGGGGGTAATGGTTCAAAAAGATAAATCCTTAAAAGGAGTTCTTTTGGTTTCTTCTTTAAACTTTGCTTTAAAATCAGAAGAAGAACAAATGGCTATTATTTATCAGTTTCAAAACTTTTTAAACTCTCTTGATTTTTCTTGCCAAATAATTGTTAATTCTAGAAAAGTAAATATTACTGGATATATTGAAAGAATTAAAGAATTAGAAGAAAAACAACAAAATGAATTATTAAAAATACAGACCTCTGAATACAGAGCATTTATTGAAGAAATTGTTTCAACTGGCTCTATTATGACTAAGAAATTTTATATTGTCGTTCCTTACTTCCCAATGCTTGAAATTACAGGCATTCCTGGAAAAGGCTCTGGATTAACAGAAAAGAAATTTCAAACAGGGAAATATCAATTATGGCAAAGAATGGAATATGTTTCTTTGGGAATTAGAAGATGCGGATTAAAGTCTGCTAATTTAGGCTCTGAA
>JBBABL010000040.1:0-5950 GCA_041657645.1 Minisyncoccota bacterium | reverse complement strand
AGCTCAAGAAACAGATATTTAATAAAAGGCTTAAAATAATTTTAGTAGCTGGAACCAAAAAGAATATTAAAGATTATTTTGAGAAAGAAATTGTAAATGGCGGACTAGGAGACTTTATCAATCACGGAGTAGAAATAGTTTATGCTAATAATTTCTCTGACTATTATGATAAGTTTAATTTAGCCCTTAGAAAAACAGACATATTGTGGACCAAGCCCAGCGAACTTTCTTTCTATTCTGCTCTTGGTTTGCCGATAGTAATTGCCCCACCAATTGGATCCCAAGAAGACTTTAATAGAAGATGGCTTATAAAGTCTGGATTTGGAATTGATCAAGGGAATATAGATAATATTAAGGAGTGGCTTTATGATTGGTTAGATTCAGGATATTTAGCTGAGCTAGCAATGGAAGCCTTTATAGAAGGAGAAAGAGATGGAACAGATAAAATTAAAGAAGAAATAGAAAAATGATTTGGCTCTTAGCGATTATTGCTGCTTACTTTTGTTATGCTCTTGCCTCGCTAGGAGACAAGATTGTTTTAGATGGTAAGGCTCAACCTAAATCCTACACTTTTTTTGTTGGATTTTTTAGTATATTAGTTATTTTCATAATTCCTTTTGTTGGCTTGAGCGTTCCTCAGGGGACAATATGGATTTGGATTATATTGAGTGCCTTATTCTATATCTTAGCAATGTATGCAATGTTTTACGCCTTAGAAAGGTTTGATGTTTCTAAAATAGTTCCTACTGTTGGCGCCATTCAACCACTTTTTATTATCGTTTTATCGGCCATATTTTTGGGAGGACAATCATTGTCACAAAATGAAATTATTGCTTTTGCTATCCTTTTATTAGGAAGCGTTTTAATTTCAGTTGAGAAGAATTATAAAGTTACTAAAAAAAGTTTAGAATTATCGTTATTAACGGCAATATTCTTTTCCCTACAAATGGTTTTTTCTAAAATAGTATATTTAGATCTTACATTCTGGGATGCCTTTATTTGGATGAAGATTTTTAGTTTTGCTTTTTGTTTATTCTTTTTCTTTGACAAAGGATTTAGAACAGAAATTTTTAAGACTGATACTAGAATGGATAGAAAAACAGCAACAATATTTTTTATTACTCAGATTTTAGGAGGATTAGCTAATATTTTTGAAGCAATAGCAGTTTTTGCAGTTCCTTTAGTTTATTTAGGAATAATGAACGCAATGAAAGGAGTGCAGTATGTCTTTATATTTATTTTTGCAATATTAATATCAATATTTTTACCAAAACTATTAAAAGAGGATATGTCTAAAAATATTATTATCCGAAGAATTATTGCTATTGTACTTATAGGAATAGGCTTTGCTATGACAATTATTATCTAATTTCGTTGATTTTTTCCTTAAATTTTACTATACTGCAAATAATGACATCCTTAATAAGGTATTTTTTATGGGTCTTAATTTCAGCAATTGTGATTTTGTTTGTATATTTTTTTGTTGGAATTACTAAGGAACATGAAGATGTCGAATGGGGGGTGACTTTTTCTCAAAAACAAATAGACTTCTTAAAGCTTGATTCTAGGGAAACATATAGTGCGTTGATTAATGAACTAGGATTTAAAAAAGTAAAAATATCAGTTTATTGGGATTTAATTGAATTAGAAAAAGGAGTCTATGATTTTGAAGAACTTGATTGGGAGCTAAAAGAAGCTAAGAATAATAATGTTGAAGTTATTCTATCTATAGGGATGAGAGTGCCCCGTTGGCCAGAGTGTCATATTCCTGAGTGGGCAGAAGGGGTGGACAAAGAAGAACAACAAGAGCATATTTTAGATATGCTTGAGACGGTTGTTTCAAGATACAAAGATTATCCTAATATTTCTGGATGGCAAGTAGAAAATGAAGTTTTTGTTAATTTTGGAACTTGTCCATGGACAGATAAAAAATTCTTTGAGAAAGAAGTTAGTTTTGTTAAGTTATTAGACAATGAGCATCCTGTAATTGTTACTGATAGCGGAGAATTATCTTTTTGGATTGAATCATCACAAATTAATGCAGACATTGTTGGAATAACTACATATAGGAAAGTATGGAGTAGTGACGCCAAGATGTATATGAGTTATATTCTTAATCCAACATTTTATGAAAGAAGAATGAATATTGTAAATAGTATTTTTGGTAAGGAGGTTATTGGAACAGAGTTGCAAGCTGAACCATGGTGTCCAAACTCCATTAATAATGCCACACTAGAAGAACAAGCTAAAACAATGGATTTAGAACAGTTTAAAAAGAATGTTTCATTTGCAAAACAGACGGGTATCAAGACTTTTTATTTCTGGGGAGGAGAGTGGTGGTATTACATGAAAACAATAAATAATGATGATAGTATTTGGAACGAAGTTAAAAAATTATTAAAATAATATGTTAAGCATAATTATACCAACTTTAAACGAAGAAAAAAATATTGAAAGATTATTGAAAATTATCAAAAAGAATACATTTGATGATTATGAAATTATTATTGCCGATGCTGGTTCAAAAGATAATACAGTGAAAGTTGCTAAAGAGAATAATTGTATTATAACTGAAGGAGGCCTTCCTGCTAGAGGAAGAAATTGTGGTGCAAAAATAGCTAAAGGGGACATACTTTTATTTATGGATGCGGACTTAGATTTTTCTCCTGAACAATTTCTTAAATTAGCAGTTGAACAATTTAATAAGAATGAGCTGGATGTGGCTTCTTTTCCTATTTATCCTCAAAAGAATAATATTTATATGAATCCTTTTACTTTAAATATTTTCTATAATTACCCTCAATTGATGTTTCAAAAAATGTTTCCTATGGGGGCAATGGCAATTATGGTTAAAAAAGATTCATTCAATAGCGTTCATGGATTTGACGAGACAATTTCGTTAGCGGAAGATCACTACTTTGTTAAACAAACAGATAAAGATGGTAGATTCGGTGTTATATCTTCAGTAAAACTATATATGCCTTTAAGAAGATTTGAGAAAGATGGATACTTTAGGACAGCCTTCAAGTATCTTTTTTGTGCCATTAAATTAATGTTTGGAAGACCTTCAAGAAATACTAAATATGAATTTAATCATTATGAAAAGAATGAATAGCATGTATAAATTGCCAGAATTTAATTTTAAAAAATCAAATGGATTATTTTTAATCTTGGTTTTTATATTAGGGTTCATAGGCGGTTCAAGTGCAAGTTATTTATTCTATCTTAAAATTAAAGATGAATTAATGCTTGCAGGTACGCCAATTGTTTACTCCGAAAAAGTTATAGAAACAGAATATATTCCTCAAACAACAGAAGAGGAAAAAATAATCAAAGTCGTAAAAGAAAATTCTCCCTCAGTTGTGAGTGTTGTTTCCTATAAAGACATTACTTTTTTATTTACTACATCTGATGCTGTTGAAGAGAAAAAAGAAAGAAGTCGGGTAAGTACTGGAACAGGATTTATAATCTCTGAAGATGGAATGATATTAACAAATAAACACGTTGTTTCAGATGAATCAGCTGAGTATGTGGTAACTATGAACGATGGTGAAGAGTATAATGCAAAAGTTTTAGCTAAAGATCCAGTACAGGATTTGGCGATATTAAAAATAGAGGGTGAAGAAAAGTTTAGCGCTTTGAAATTAGGAACTGTTGACGAAATTCAAATAGGGCAGACAGTGATTGCTATCGGTAATGCCCTAGGAAGATATCAAAATACTGTTTCAGTGGGAGTTATTTCTGGACTAGGGAGAACAGTTATTGCCTCAGGTGCAGACTTAACAGTTGAAAAATTAGAAGACATTATTCAAACTGATGCAGCTATTAATAAAGGTAATTCTGGGGGGCCATTGATTAATTTAAATGGTGAAGTTGTTGGTATTAATACCGCTGTTTCTGTTGAGGGACAGGGCATCGGTTTTGCTATATCAATTGATAAGGCATTAAGAGATATTGAACAAGTTAAAACAATTGGAAAAATTTCTTATCCATACATTGGTGTTAGATATTTTAGCTTAGATAAAGAAATATCAGAAGAAAATGATATTAGTGTTGATTATGGAGCTTGGATATATTCAAGCGGAACGGACCCAGCTATTGTTCCTGATTCTCCAGCAGAAAAAGCAGGAATAAAAGAGGGGGATATAATATTAGAGGTAAATAGTGAATCAATTACAGAAGATAATTCTTTAGCAAAAATAATATCTAATTATGATCCTTTTGAATCAATTAATTTAAAGATTCTAAGAAACGAAGAAATAATATATATAAATTTAATCTTAGACGAATGGGAAGAATAACATTATGGATTCAGAAATAGAACAAATTAAATCTCGTCTTAATATAGTTGATATCGTAGGAAGCTATATTAAACTTGAAAAAGCAGGAATAAACTATCGCGCTAGATGCCCTTTCCATAACGAGAAATCGCCTTCGTTTTTTGTTTCTCCTTCTCGTCAACTTTGGCATTGTTTTGGTGGATGTAATGAAGGAGGGGATATTTTTAAATTTGTTATGAAGATAGAGGGAATTGAGTTTTACGATGCCTTAAAAATACTTGCTGACAAGGCAGGGGTAGAATTAAAGAAAAATCCAAATTGGGAAAAAACAAAATCAAAAAGGGATACACTTTTAAATATATCTAATAAATCTACATCTTTTTTCATGACTCAATTAGAAAAAAGTAAAATAGGGCAAGAAGCTAAAGAGTATCTTTTAAAAAGAGGATTTAAAAATGAGACAATTAAAGATTGGCAAATAGGTTATGCTCCTCTTAACTGGCAAGGATTATCTGATTATCTAATTGGTTTAGGTTTTAACAAACAAGATATTGTTGACGCAGGGCTAGCCATTCAATCACAAAAGTTTTTTGATAGATTTAGAGGAAGGATAATGTTTCCAATAAGGGACTTTAATGGACAGACTATAGGGTTTACTGGGAGGATATTCAAAACTGAAGATGATGCAAAATATTTAAATACACCCAATACTCTTCTTTATGATAAAAGCCAAGCTCTTTTTGGAATAGATAAAGCCAAACTTGATATTAGGAAAAAAGATTATTGTGTTTTAGTAGAGGGTAATGTTGATTGTATAATGTCACATCAATCAGGAGTTAAAAATTGTATTGCTGTTTCAGGAACTGCTTTGACTCCGACACATCTAGGAATTATTAAAAGATATTCAAATAATTTAGTTTTAGCTTTTGATATGGATTTAGCTGGCAATAATGCGACTAAAAAGGGAATAGATATGGCGCTTAATAATGGGTTTAATGTTAAAGTAATTTCAATGTCTTCAGAGAAAGACCCTGCAGATATAATATTGGCTAGTGGAGAAGAGGAATGGAAGAAAATAGTTGAAGAAGCTAAGCCAATTAATCAATTCTATTTTGACCTTGCCTTTAAAGATATAGATGTAAATTTAATTGAGAATAAGAAGAAAATAGTGGCCGAGCTATTGCCTATTTTCAAGAAAATTGATAATACCATAGAACAGAGCTATTGGATTGAAAATCTATCAAATAGGCTTTCAATTAAAGAAGAAGACATTAGGAAAGAAATGAAAAAAGTTAAATTAGATGTTGAGGTAGGTAATAATAACCAAAAGGAAGATTTAAAAAAACAAAAAACAAAGAAAGATCTCTTAGAAGAAATTATTCTTTCGATTGCTATTATTAATCCATCGTTGGTTGATAAATTATCTGATGAACAGAAAGATATTTTTTCAAAAGAGATAAAAGAGATTTTAGAAAATAAAAATATTGACAATAGTCGTATCTTAATGAGTGCAGAGATATTAAAAGAAGATGGAACTGATATTGATGAAGAGTGGGAGAACTGTATTTCACAACTTGAGAAAATTTATAAAAGAGAAAATAGTGATAAAATTATCAAAGAAATAAAAGAGAAAGAAAGAGACGGCTCTTTCGAAGAAGTAAAAGAGCTCT
>JBBABL010000039.1:0-6300 GCA_041657645.1 Minisyncoccota bacterium | reverse complement strand
CAACTTATTCTCTCTTGGGGTGGCTAACGGGATTTGAACCCGTACAAACACCTCCACAGGGTGTTGTGCTACCATTACACCATAGTCACCATACTTATTATGTGTCCCCGGCGCGAATCGAACGCACAACCTACAGATTAGAAGTCTGTCGCTCTATCCAATTGAGCTACGGGGACATACATATTTAATACCAAAGTTATGAATAAAAAGCAAGAAATCTTTTGACGAAGAAAGGGAAAAGTGATATAAGTGAAATGTATAACGGGGTATAGTGAAACGGCTATCACGAGTCCTTTGGGAGGATTTATTCTGAGTTCGAATCTCAGTACCCCGAAGGCAAACGCGAGTGTAGCTCAATGGTAGAGCGACAGCCTTCCAAGCTGTACATGAGGGTTCGATTCCCTTCACTCGCTCCAATGAAAAAAATTGCTGTAATCGGCGGGGGAGTAATAGGTCAATATATATCTTGGAAATTAAGCGAGGCAGGTTATGATGTTTCTGTTTTTGATTATAGGAAAAAAGAATATCTAAAAGATAAGTCTTGCTCAGTTTTAGTTTCAGAAAGAATTAAAGACTTTATACCAATAACTGATGATACTATAGAAAACACAATAGAGTTTTGTGATATCAATTTCCCTAGAAGAAAAACTACACTTAAGTTTAATCCAAAACATTTAGCCTTAGACAAAGAAAAGCTAATGAATACTCTTTTAGAATTAAATAAGAAAAGTGGAACCAGGTTTTTCTTTGAGACAAAAATTAAAAGAATCCCAAAAGGATTCGACTTAATTGTTGGATGTGATGGAGCAGACTCTACGGTAAGGAAAATATTAGGATTGAAAAATCCTAAAATGAGAATAGGGGTTCAGTGGTTTTTAAATCAAAAAGATTCTTCTAAAACAACAGAAACATTTTTAAGAAAAGGAGGTTTTGCGTGGAGGATACCAAGAGGTGAAAAAATAGAGTGTGGTTTCTTTGGAGATAGCGAAGAAAGGGGAGAGGATATGAGAGGAGCATTGATACCTATTCCTGGCTGTCCATTTATTAACGCAGGACTAATTTTTTCTAATAAAGATAATGTTGCTTTATGTGGCGATGCGATGGGGCTGACAAAACCATGGAGTGGAGGAGGTATAATTTGGGGGCTTTATTCTGCCGATATATTAATTAAAAACTTTCCTGACTTTAAAAGGTATAAGAAAGAAGTAATAAGGTTCTTTTGGTGGAAAATATTAATAGGGAAGATTCTAAACAATTTAGTTCATTTTTTTGGAAGATATTTCCCATATATTATTCCTAAAAAAATAGACTATGATAATGATTTTTCGGTTGCCTTTAGGAGTAAAAAGTGATAGTCTTTAGACATAATAACTCGGAGGAGTGCCTGAGCGGTTTAAGGGGATGGTTTCGAAAACCATTGTAGATTAATCTCTACCGTGAGTTCGAATCTCACTTCCTCCGCTCAAAATACTATGTTTTCATTTACTAAAAAAAATAAAAAAGTAGAAAACGTTAAAGAGGCAGTAGAAAAAATAGAAGCTTTAGAGGCTAAGATAGAAGAGCTTTTTTCTGAAGTTGAAAAAATAAAGAAGGAGAATGAAAGTAATATTCAGAAAGTAAAATTGTTAAGATATAACCCATTTAATGATATGGGTGGAGATCAAAGTTTTACCATTGCACTTTTGAATAAAAAAGATGATGGCGTAATTATTACCTCCATATTTAATCAAGAGAAAAGCAGAGTATTCGGAAAACAAATAGTAAAAGGTAAATCAACTCATGCGTTGAGCAAGGAAGAGGAAAATATTTTAAAAACTTATGGAAAAGAAAGCTGAAACAATTTATCGTCCGCCAGTAGTGGTAATCCTAGGACACATTGACCATGGCAAAACATCCTTATTAACTTCAATAAGAGATTTTAAGATATTAGAAAAAGAATCAGGAGGAATAACCCAGCATGTTGGTGCTTACCAAATAGTTCATAATGATAAAAAGATAACCTTTATAGATACTCCAGGACATGAGTCCTTTTCAGCTATAAGATCAAGAGGTTCAAAATTAGCCGATATAGCTATTTTAGTTATTGATGCTGTTGAAGGAATAAAGAAACAAACTAAAGAGGCGATCGAGCACATTAAAAAAGCAGAGCTAATAACAATAGTCGCCTTTAATAAAATGGATAAGCCTGGAGCTGACCCAGAGAAGGTGAAACAACAATTATCTAAAGAAGATATGATTGTTGAATCATATGGAGGAAAGATTCCGTCCGTAGAAATATCTGCATTGACAGGAAAAGGAATAACAGATTTATTAGATGTTATTCAGTTGGTCGCGGAAATGGAGGAATTAAAATCAGATATTGATGGAGTTGCAGAAGGAGTAATTATTGAATCATATATGGATTCAAAAAAAGGTCCTACTTCTACTGTTTTAGTTGACAAAGGAGTTCTTAAAAAAGGGGAATATATTGGAACAAATTCGGCTACTGGGAAAATTAAAAGTCTAGGAGATTTTACTGGAAAAGAAATAGAGAGTGCTTTTCCATCTGACCCAGTAGTAATTATTGGTTTTGAAAATGTTCCTATGGTAGGGGAAAGAATGAAAGTATATGGAAGTATAGATGAAGCAAAGAACAATATGAAAGAAAAAGTATTTAAAGAGAAAAAGAATTTTAATGAAGATCCAGATAAAAAATGTTTGAACTTAATAATTAAATCAGATGCTTTAGGTTCAATTGAAGCAATTAGAGAAATATTGAATATTTTACCCCAAGAGACAGTGCAGATAAAAATTATTAAAGCTGAAGTTGGAAATGTTTCAGAGACAGATGTTAAATTAGCAAAGGGAGGCGAGGCAGTAATACTAGCATTTAGAACTAAAAAAGATAAAATAGCAGAAATAACAGCGGAAAAGGATAAGACTAGAATATTCGAATTTAATATTATTTATGAATTGTCTCAGAAGGTTCGAGAATTAATGGAGAAAAAACTAGTTAAAGAAAAAGAAAGGACAGATTTGGGAAGGGTAGAGGTTATAGCAATTTTCCGAACAGAAAAGAATAGACAAATTGTAGGAGGAAACGTTATAGAAGGAGAGGTACAAAAAAGCTCAATGTTAGAAATATTTAGAGATGGAGAAAAAGTTGGCTCTGGAAAGATAGTTGGCTTGCAATCAGGAAAAAAAGATTTTGATGTTGTTAAGAAAGGGAGAGAGAGTGGAATTCTTTATCAAGGATCAACAAGAATAAAAGAGGGAGATGAATTAGTGATTTATAAGGAAGAATATATAAAAGAATGTTTAGAGTAGAAAAAGTTAACAATTTAATAAAGAGAGAATTAGGAGGAGTACTTTTAAGAGAAATCGATATTTTCCCAGGAACATTAATGACAGTTACAAGAGTGGAATGTTCAACAAATCTTTTTCAATGTAAAGTATTCATATCAATTATTCCTGAAGATAATTCAGAGAAGGTGATGGCGATATTAGATAGGAATATATATAACATACAACAGATAATTAACAAAAAGATTAAGATGAGGCCTGTTCCCAAAATATCTTTCTTGAAAGAAACAAAGACAGCAGAAGCTGGTAGAATAGAAGAACTTCTCTCAAGTATTGAAAAAAAAGATTAAAATTGCTATTCTTTCCTTGTGGCGTGGTGGCCAAGCAGTAAGGCAAGAGTCTGCAAAACTCTTATACGCGGGTGCAATTCCCGCCCACGCCTCCAAAATATAATATGCCTCGGTGCTGGAATTGGTATACAGGGCGGACTTAAAATCCGCTGGTCCTAGACCTTGAGGGTTCGAGTCCCTCCCGAGGCACAGAAAAAAAACACGCTAATGCGTGTTTTATATTTCACTGACTTCTATATAGGCTTCTTTTATACCGAATTCTTTAGCTTCTTCAGTTGAAGAAAACCATACGTCTATCCAATAATATCCTTTTCTTGTATTCATTCTATCTTCAACAACGAATACTTTATCTCCGAAATATTCTGGTATCTTAATCTCTGTTCCGAAGGGAAGCATATTATTAGCTACAATACCGTCCCTTACATATGAACCGCTTGCGGTAATAAAGGGAGTGTCGTCTGTTTGATCAACAGTTGAAGAGTACGCTGTTATTATAACCTTTACTAGACTTGTCTCAGGTTCTTCACTCTTGTCAAAAGACATTGAAAGTTCTTCTATTTGATTGTCTTCCGTCAATTCCACATTCGAATCAGCAACTAGTGCTGATGAAAGATATAAAAAAAGTGCAATTGCCGGGATTACGAAAAATATTTTTTTAATATACATATAATTAATCCTGCTTAGCAGGACTAAATATATTGTCAATCATAATGGGTATTTTGTCAATGTTTTTGTCCACAAAATCTTGATTATATAAAATCTTTGTGTTATAAGAAATTATATGGAAAATCAAACATTACAAAAACTAACAGACTCAGTTTCTATCCCTAGAGGAGGAGATCTTGTCGACGGAAAAATTCTTGCGATAGAGAATTTATCTATGTATTTAGATATCGGACCTAGAAAAACAGGTATAATATATGGAGCTGAATACCAAAATGCTAAGAACATTCTGAAAAGTATTAAAATAGGGGATACTATATCAGTGAAAGTTATTTCTCCTGAAAATGAAGAAGGTTTTGTTGAATTATCATTAAGAGAAGCCGAGAAAGAATTAGCTTGGCAAACTATTAAAGATAAGAAAGAAAAAAGTGAGGAATTCGAAGTAAAGATTGGTAAAGCCAACAAAGGAGGTTTAATTACTGAAGTAGCTGGTCTTCCTGCATTTATTCCAACATCTCAACTTTCTCCAGATAATTATCCTCGCGTACCAGAAGGAGACAAATCAAAGATACTAAGGAAATTACAATCATTTATTGGCCAAAATATTAAAGTGAAGGTTTTAGATTTTGACGAAAAGAATGGACAGGTTATCCTAACAGAAGATTCAGGAGGGGGAGGAGAAACTCAAGACATGGTAAATACACTTAAAGTTGGAGATATTGTTGAAGGTAAAATATCAGGAATCGTTAATTTCGGAGCATTTATTAAATTTGCTGCACCTGATGCTTCACCAGACGATAATGAAATAGAAGGCCTTATACATATTTCTGAGCTTGATTGGCAATTAATAGAAAATCCTTCTCAAGTAGTTGAAGTTGGACAAACGGTAAAGGCACAAGTTATAGAAGTAACACAAGGAAGAGTTTCTCTATCTATTAAAAACCTTAAGGATGATCCATGGCAAAATCTTGAATATAAAACAGGGGACATCATTAAAGGAGAAGTTACAAGATTTAATCCTTTTGGAGCATTTGTTCAAGCTGTTGATGAAAAAGTTAAGGACGATATAACAAAAATACAAGGACTTATCCATATCTCTGAATTTGGTTCTGAGGATAAAATGAAGAGCGTGCTTGAACTGAAAAAAACATACGAATTCCAAATACTAAGTTTTCAACCACAAAGACATTGGATGTCTCTAAAAATGAAATAGAAATATATGAAGAGTCCATTTAAAGGTCTCATTAAAAATATCTTTATAGTAATACTGATCTTTTTTGTGCTCGGTGCAGTTTTTGGTTTATTCAACGTCCCAAACGAAGATGTTGAAGAAATATCTATTACTCAATTAGCCGACGATGTTAATCAAGGGATAATAAAAGAAATAGAAGTATTAAATAATGATATTTCTATTACATATACTGACGACACAATAGCTTCAAGCAAGAAAGAAACAGGAGAAACTTTAAGCCAAGCTTTAATTGGATATGGAGTTGAGCAAGACAAACTAAAGGAAATATCGTTTGTTTTTGAAGAAGAAGATAACTCTTTAATGGAAACAATAACATTTTTAGCGATGTTTATTCTTCCTATAATATTGGTTGTCGTTTTCTTTTCAATGATATTTAAGAATGCTAAGACTGGCGCTGCTCAGACATTTGATTTTACAAAAACTAAAGCTAAGATTTTTGGAGCAGAGGGACATCCAAAAGAAAAGGTAACATTTAAAGATGTTGCCGGCTTAAAAGAAGAAAAACAAGAACTTGAAGAAATAGTAGATTTTTTAAAAAACCCTCAAAAATATTTAAAAATGGGAGCAAGAATTCCTAAAGGAGTTTTATTAGTTGGCCCTGCCGGTTGTGGAAAAACTTTACTTGCAAGAGCTGTTGCGGGGGAGAGCAATGTTCCTTTCTTTTCAGTCGCAGGTTCTTCTTTTGTCGAGATGTTTGTAGGGGTTGGCTCAGGAAGGGTAAGAACGTTATTTACTACGACAAAGAAACATCAG
>JBBABL010000038.1:0-6327 GCA_041657645.1 Minisyncoccota bacterium | reverse complement strand
CATCTAGTCATGAACGGATGTGATATCCGGACAGTTCAGCAGTTAATGGGACATAAAGATATAAAAATGACCATGCGTTATTCCCATCTATCTAGGTCACATTTACAGGATGCAGTAGAAAAGTTAGGAATGTCATGGACACTATATGGACACCAAAGGGATAACAAAACGAATAATATACAAAATGTAATAGCTGGAAAGCCAAATAAAATAAGGATTAAAGAGTAATGAGCCGGTGTAGCTCAATTGGCAGAGCAACGGAATCGTAATCCGATTAAGGGGGTTTTCGCTAACCCCCATCAATCCCCACAAAACCAATTAAAACCCTTTAATAATAATCATTTCACATTGTTTCTGTCTTAGTTTCTATCCCAATGATTTAGACCAATTTAGCTATGTCATGGACACCATATGGACACCAATATTTTAATTTATCTAAAATTATTTGTTATAGAATAAAAGTGATATTAAATTTGTTTGCTCAATTGATCTTGTATATTACAACTGGATAATAAAGGTACTTTACTTGACATTTAAAAATTTGTTATACTTTAGTTGAAATCAATTTAAGATAATTTCTTCTAATTACCTTCATAAATTAGAATACAATTCCCAAAAAATTAAACTTAAAAATATAATATTAAATAAAACTATGAACAAAAAACAATATTTATATTCAAACTTATTTGCTTGGGGATTAGTCCTACTTTTGATAACTAATTATGTTTATGGCTGGACAATTCCATCACAAAATCCGCCAGGAGGAAATATAGTTCTTGAAACTGGTGCTACTCCAGCAGGTTCTACTGGATACATTCAGTTTAATGATAGTGGTAATCTTGGTGCAGATTCTAATCTGTTCTGGGATAATACAAATAAATATCTTGGCATTGGGACAACGCAACCCGAAGCAAAGCTTCAGGTAGGAGGAAGAATTTACATATCAAATTTAGGTAATTCCACCTTTATTGGTTATGAAGCAGGTAAAAATGATGATTTAATTAACAACCAAAATTCTGCTTTTGGATATCAAGCTCTTTACTCTAACACCACTGGCGACTACAACATGGCAGCTGGATATAAAGCTCTCTACTCTAACACAGCAAATGCAAACACGGCTGTGGGTTCTTATGCTCTCTATGCAAATACTTCCGGCATCAATAATACAGCATTAGGCTATGAGGCTCTTAGAAGCAATACGACCAATAGCTATAATACAGCATTGGGAACGGCAGCTCTCAGGTCAAACAGAGCAGCAGGCAGTACAGCGGTGGGGTATAGGGCTCTTTATTCAAATTCTACTGGCACCTATAATACAGCAGTAGGCTATGAAGCTCTTCACGATAACTTCACTAGTTATAATACAGCAATGGGTTATCAGGCTCTTCGCTATACCTATACGGGAGGATGGAATACAGGAGTGGGCGTTTTTGCTCTTTATTCTAACACCTCAGGGAAAAACAATATAGCAGTGGGGTATAATGCTCTTTATTCCAACACTGATGGATCTCACAATGTAGCAATAGGCAACACTGCTCTTTACTCTAACAACTTAGGATACGACAATGTAGCAATAGGTGGCTATGCTCTCGAAAAAAATACCTCAGGAATGTTCAATACAGCAATTGGCTATGGCAGTAGTCGAAGCAACACTACAGGAAGCGACAATGTATCAGTGGGTTCTGGTGCTACTTTTAATGGCAATACGGTAGGAAGTCAAAATACAGTAATGGGAAGGAATGCTCTTCAGTATAACGTTAGTGGAAATGGTAATACAGCAATGGGTTATATGGCTCTTCGCAATGCGACAGGATCAAATAACTTAGGATTAGGTTCTCAAGCAGGGGTTAATATGACTTCTGGCTCTCGAAATATTGCGATTGGATATCTGGTTGATGTTCCGACTGCTACAGCTAATTATCAGCTTACTATTGGAAATCTTATTTATGGTACTAATCTTAATGGAACAGGTACTACAATTTCTACTGGAAATATTGGTATTGGAGTAAAAACACCAGGAACTAAATTAGCAGTTGTTGGACTTACTGGCACTACAAGTGGAAGTTATATGAGATACCTTACTGATGGTACTGGACGAATGTATTATTATAGCTCTTCTGAAAAATACAAGGACGATATTAAGCCATTAGAAGATCATTTTTATAAGGTTATGCAAATGGAGCCAAAATCATTTATTGATAAGGTTACTGGTGAAAGAAATATTGGATATATTGCTGAAGAATTAGATGAATTAGGTTTAGAATATTTAGTAGGTTATAAAGATGGAGAGCCAGATTTTATCAATTATGAACTTATCTCAGTCTATTTATTAGAGATTGTCAAAGATCAGCAGGAAAGGATAGAGGACTTAGAAGGAAATATTAATAAATCAAATTAATAATCATGTTAAAAGATAAATTCTTTAGGATAGCTTTAATTGCTGTCATAACTCTCTCGATGATTGTAGTTTATTTGTCGTTTATAGATAAGACTAATGAGATTAAAAATCCTTATTATGCGGTCTATTTGCGAACTGGTGATTTATATTTTGGGAAAATATCACGATTCCCAAAATTTACCATTTCTGATATTTGGTATTTACAGCCAAGCATTAAAGAGGAAGGTGATATTGATTTACTTAAATACAGTAATACAATATTTGGTCCATCAGATAAAATGGAAATAAATAAAGAAAATATTATTTCAATAACTAAATTAAGAGATGATAGCCAAGTAGTTAATTATATTCAGGGAAATAATCAGGATGTTTTGTCAGTATATACACCAAATTTTGAGACACTAGAAAAAGAAAATCTTTTGAAGTAATTTGAGTTTAATATTTAAAATAATATGGGGTAGAATTTATGGAGAGTTATTCTCTATTATTTTAAGAACAAGCCATATCGTGGTTATCCCGGCTATCCTGAGTACCAGGGTTATCCTGGATTTAGTGGGTATTCAATGCTTCCGCTTGGAACTGAAGACGTCAAAATTCCTAAACACAAATAGATATTTTATAAATTGAAAAAGCTGAAAAGACAATATGTCATATCAATATAAAAGAGAGCCAGTAAAGGACGAGCAAGTAAATAATGTAACTAATACCTACAATAATTTCCGGAGAAAATTTGTTTTTAGCCTTGCTTAATACAAGCCCTAGGTTATTGCAACTTAATGAACTCAAAAAGAATATATCCAACTATAAACAGAAATGAGGTTTACATAGATTATGAAAGATAAGGATTTTGACTATTATATTGAAAAAATAACAAACAATATTAACAACATATTTAATGCATTTTATCTTTGGAAAAATCTGCAAAACTCAAAGTATAATCAAATATATAATAGATACAAATATTTTTGGGGAATAACTATAACTAGTGTGCAATTAAATTGGCTGCTAGGAATTCCAAAACTTTTTGAAGAATCTAAAGGATGTAAAAAAGACGTTGTTTCGATACCATTTTTACTAAAATTTATTCCTGAAGGAGAAGATAAGGAAAAAATAAGAAGGGAAATTGAAAACCAAAAGCCTATTTTAGATAATTTTAGGAAGTGGAGAAATAAAATTTTGGCCCACCAGGATAAGATTGTTGCTTATAATATCAAGGATTTTTACAAATCCTATCCAATTAAAGGAGTACAAGTAGAAGAACTTCTGAGTTCTATCGCAAGGATTATTGGCATGATAAAATCAACTAAGACTAATCATTCAGAATTTTATAGCTTTAGTCTTTATAAAGAAAATAGCGAGAGAAATTTAAAAGAAATCATTGAGATTTTAAAAAAGCATATAGAGGACAAGAGAATGTATTATAAGAATTGAATCAAATTCAATTTCTTTTTTAAAGAATTTACTTTTTTGTTAATTCTATTTATAAATAATTGATTGGAGGTAATGTCTCAGCACTAAAAGGCTGGGACGTTTTTTTATCTATCATAAGCTTAAGATAAATATTGTAAGCTGGCAGATTGACCAGATGATCCTGGCTGAATACCGGATAAAACTCCTGTGCAAGGTATTTTGCGTCTTCTGCTCCCACCCTAAAAGAAATCAAAGTTCCTACATTTCCCAAAATGGCCATTCTTATTCTCTCATCCATCTGACCTAAGTATTGATTACTTAGTATAAGGTTTAACCTGTACTTCCTTGCTTCAGAAAGAATATCAATAAATGAATTGGTGGCAAAACTTTGAAACTCATCCACATAAAGATAGAAATCCTTTCTTTCTGTTTCCGACATATTTTGTCTGCTTAGTGCAGTCAATCCAATTTTGGCTGTTAACATGGCTCCAAGTAAAGAAGCGGCATCTTCTCCTATTTTACCTTTTGATAAATTGACCAGCAGGATTTTCCCATGATCCATAATATTTCTTAAATCAAAGCTGCTTTTCGGCTGTCCAATTATTTTTCTTATTATATTATTAGCCAGAAACTGGCCTATCTTATTCTGAATAGGGGCAATGGCCTCCTGGCGAAAACGTTCAGAATATCTGTCAAATTCATTCATCCAGAAATACCTCAAAAGGTCGTCTTTTACTCTGGATACAACCATCTTTCGAAATCTTTCCTCAGAGAGAAGTTTATGTAGATGAAACAGTGTAGAATTTGGGAACTCAGTTAAGGTTAGTAAAGAATTTCTTAAGATGTACTCCAATCGAGGTCCCCAGGAGTCAAACCAGATTTTTTTAAAGACACTGATCAAGGCAGAGACGACTAAATGTGATTGTGAGGGATCTGTTATCTCGAGGGGATTGAAGCCAAGCGTTCTGTTTTGGTCCTGAGGATTAAAATAAATCAGATCCTCTTTTCGATAAGCAAGAGAATCTTGAAGTACTTTTTCCACTAAATCTCCGTGCGGATCTAAAAGACATAATCCTTCTTTATTTTTTAGATCCGAAAAAACCATATTATAAATCAGGGTGGATTTACCCATCCCCGTTTTTCCCACCAGATACATGTGATATCTTCTATCCTTTTTCCTAATACCAAACTTTCTTATTTCATTCCGAAAGTTAGTCTGGGCAAAAAAGGTTATTTTATTATCATCCAACATATTAGTAATAAAAAATTATTTGCGCAGATACACAAATTAGTTTGTTATGTATTAATTTTGAGTAACGGTTTAATAGATAATATGGTCTAACCTAAAAACGTAATAATTTAGGCTTATTTTTTAATTGTTAAACCTAAGTAATATGAAAACCTTTTTTAAAGATAACAAAATAGAAAGTATAAAAAAGACCATCTAAATTGCTTTTTAGCCCCTTTTTACCTCTCTTTTTTCTATTTATCACAATTGAGAAAATAGATACAGAACTTTGAAAATTAAAGAAAGAGATAGGAGGTTTTTAAGAATGAAAGGCTCATTGACAGATTTGAATGATCGTTTCAGTCATTTTGCTGGCACGGAGCATTATTATTCTCATTTAATAAGAACCTGCGTTTTTACAGATGGTGTAAAAGCAATGGCTGATCAATACCAAGCCTATTGGTTGATAGATGTTGTTGTTTCCTACCAAATGACGAAACGTATCAAATGCATACCTTTTCAAATATGGAGAATAAATTCAACAGAAGGCAAGGTAGTTATTGAAATGCGTCAAGATATAGACCAGCCTGTTTTAGTAAGACAGCAAATACCATTTACCGATTTTCCGGAAGGCAGTTTGCAACTGTATTGCATTGATGATAGTGAGTGTAAAGTCATATTATTGCCCAGTGAATACTAAATTTATTGCTTAATTAAGGTATTTTAAAAAGGAAAGGAGATGGAAAAATGAAAGCTTATAGGCAGGGAGAATTATTGTTTATTCCCCAGGAGATTAAGGATGGAGAAGGTTTTAAAAGAGCATTGTCAGAAGGTAGAAGAACTACTGTAGTTGCAGAGGGGGAGGAAACCGGACATAAGCATGAATTGGCAGATCCAGATAGTGCTATTCTGGTAGATGTGGAAAATGAATTTATTTGGATCGATCATCAGAATCTGAGGCTGAACAATTTTCACAAGATTCTTCAGACCGAAAAAGGAACCAAAATCAAACATCCGGACCATAAAGACCTTCATCTTCCCGAAGGGACTTACTATATCCGGTCACAACGGGAATATGATGAAGAAAAGGCTCGTTGGGTAAGAGATTAAGAGTAAAGAGCAAGAGGGTGGATGATTTTCAAAGACATCCACCCAATACCTCAAGACTAAGGAGGAAAGTATGTATATATATTCTGGTCAGGCAGGATGGAACCGCAATTTTTATTCACATGTGACGAATGGCGAATTAGTTATTAAGGAAAATCATTCTCATAATTCTCCTGGTAAAAAA
>JBBABL010000037.1:0-6422 GCA_041657645.1 Minisyncoccota bacterium | reverse complement strand
TATCGCCCCCTCCTTAGGATAAGGATCAAACGAAGGATCTCTTCTTCTGTATTTATCAAGTATATCTCTTTTTCTTAAATAAAGCCTTCTTGCAGAAAAAATATCGGGTGATTGAATTTTAGTTGTAACATCTCCCCAAGGTTTTAAATTATTAAGATTTTGTGTGGCAAATTGAGAAAAGAAGCTCACTCCAAAACCTTTTGCCCCCCCGAAAAATACGTCTCTTTTTGCAACATAAATATACCTAATAAATCCTTGAAAACATGGCTTAGCTATCTTCTTTTCAATTGCTCCAACAATCTCCCTCTCCCCTGGTGTTAATTTCATTTCGGGTGGTAAAAAGTTTTCTTTTTCCTGCGGTGGCTCTGGCATTTTACCTGTAAAAAGAACCGTGAAAAAATCTGAAATAATAGATTTCTTTTCTAATGCCCCTGGCCTACTAACTAATTTATCAACTTCTTTCTTTCCTCTTCCAACATAATCATTCTCCTTAGGAGATATTGGCCACATAGTAAGCTGAATCCACATTTGCTCCCCCTTATTCATTCTTGATATTGTTTCAAATAAAGAAGATAAAGGGTCTATTCTTTTTTCTTCGCTTGGAGAATCAGGTCTTTCTTCAAAAAATTGTTCGTATGTTTTAATCGGATAAACATCAGGTTTAATCAATTCAAAGTCCGTTCCCCACATATCCCATTCATTATTTGGAATATCCATTGGAATTTGTTTAGTATAGTCTGGAGCTTCAATTATTTCTACTTCTGGATATTGTGAATATATTGCTGATTCAATTAACTTCCTATTACTTTTCGGTATCCTTACAAAGAAATGTGGAACTCCATCAATTCCTGCTATTTCAAAAGAAGTAGATAAAATAACCTTTCCTTCAAAATATGAAGCTCTCCAATCTTTAGGTGGATCATAACCTCCCCAAATAGAGTTCATTACATTTTCCATCGCTTTTATTGGCCTTGTTAAGTTGTGAGGAATTTTAATTTCTAATAATATAGGCTCCCTTAAACTTTCTCCTGCCCAACTCATTCCCATATGTAAGAGAAAAAAGAACTTCATTTTATCATAAAGCAAAAAAGGAGGAACTATCCACCAAAATTGTATTATGAGGGCCTTTAATATCAAAAAGTAAGGTAAGACTTTTTCTATTATTAATGCCGTTTCTAACATTATTATGCTTCTTTAATTTTATAATTTCCTTCTTCGTCTCTTTTGAAAAACTTTTTATTTTGTAAATTAAGTAAAATAGTTGATTCTTTAACCATCCTTTGGTCCAAAACAGAATTAACAACATCTTCTTTATGGAGTCCGTTTTCAGAAACACTAAGCACTTGGTATATAACATCTTTAACTTGTCCTGGGTTATATCCCCAATCTTTAAGAGCATAATATCCCCTACCTACTAGAACAAATTCTTGATTTCTAATAAGTTCGTTGTGAACTGTTTGAGGATGTAGATTTCTTTTTTGAGGAAGTCCTTTAACCATATCAGCTATATCTTTAAAGTGGATTGGCTTTTCTTCTTTTTTAAGAATAATCTTTATTTTATCTTTAACTGTTTTAGGATTGACTTCAGGCCAAGAACTTAGACCCATTTTATCTCCATCTAATGTCTTTAAAATATCTTTGGATATTTCTAAATAATTACAGAAAACTTCTTTACTTTCTTTTCCTTCATATAATGAGTAAAGATTATCTATCGTTTCAGTAGAACCTTTTTCTTTCAATGTTTTTTTAAAGGTAGATATAACTTTTTTAATGGTTGCAACCTTTTCCTTATCTGTTGCCCAAAAACAATTAAAAGCATCGCTTTCTTTTTCTTTTAATATTTTTTTAGACAATGAAATAATAAAAAGAGCATGATTTTTTTCTTCCTTTAAATTATTTTCGTCAATAACATCGTCTTCTTTCTTAATTCCTCCACTATTATTTATTTCCTTTTCAAATGATGATATTATTTCATCATAATTTTCTTTTATTTCAGGATTCTCTAAAGCTTTTTGGGCTTTTTTAATTCCGTCACTTTCAATTTGTCTAACTCTTTCTCTTGTAATTTTAAAACTTTTTCCAATAGATTCAAGGGTTTCTTGTTTCTTATTTTTTCCTAAAGCAAATCTACGAGAGACTACTTCTCTTGCTCTCTCAGGAATCATTTTCAAAATATCTTGTGATGTTTTTTTACAATTCATATTATTTTTTTCTATTCTTGAAATTATTCCAAGAAACTAATAATGGACTTGCTAAAAATAATGATGAGAAAAATCCGATAATAATACCTGTTCCCATAATTAAACTAAAGTATTTTAAACTTTCCTCGGTGGCAAAGAAATAATATAGAGGGACTAAAACTATTAAAACGGTAAATGAAGTGTTAAGACAACGAACAAAAGTTTCATTCAAGCTTTTATTTACTACTTCGGCATAAGAGGCATTTCCTCTTTTAAGGTTTTCTCTAATTCTATCAAAAATAACAATATTATTATTGATTGAATAACCAATAATTGCTAAAAATGCTGTAACAATTGGGATACTTAATTGTATTCCATAGTAATGTCCCAAGAAAGCCATAAGACCCAAAGGAATAATAACGTCATGGAACAACATTAAGGTTGAAGATAATCCATACTGTAGTGAAGTTATTGGTCTTGTCACACTCTTAAAGGCTAATGCTATATATGAAAGCATCGCTAATAATGCAACTACAACAACTATCAATGTTTTTTCTTTTAACTCTTTTCCTATTACTGGACTAATTGTTTCAATTGAAACGCTTGACTCATCTACTCCTTCTGGAAGACTTTCGATCATCAAAGATAAAGTTTCATTAGAAACATCTTTTTCTTTTATCTTTAATGATATTTCTTTCTCTCCTAGCGCTTGAACTTGCAAACCACTTAATTCATCGATGCCTGACAAAGAATCTCTGATTTCATCTATACTAGGGATATTATCACTATAACTCACAGTGACCATACTTCCCCCTTCAAAGTCTATGCCCAAATTAAGTCCAAAAGAAAATAAGGAGAATATACTTGCTCCAACAGCGATAATTGCTATTATGAAAAATATTTTTGAATGTTTTAAAAAGTTCATATTTTTATGACCATAACCATTTAATCTTTCCTAATCTACTTCTTCCTATAAATAATAGGAAAAGTTTTGAAATAACCATTGCAGAAAAAATACTAATTAATATTCCTAGTATTAAGGTAAAAGCAAATGCCTTAATAAAACTAGTTCCTAGGAAGTATAAAATAAAGGCAACAATAAGTGTTGTAAAATTACCATCTCTAATAGATGCCCATGCTCGGCTAAAGGCTTCTTCTAAGCTTGTAGGAATATCTTTATTCTGTAATAACTCTTCTTTCATTCTTGAGAATATTAAAATATTCGCATCAACTGCCATACCAATCGATAAAATAATTCCTCCAATACCTGCTAATGTTAGTGTTACAGGAATTAATTTAATTAAGGCTAATAATATCAAACAATAAATTATTAATGACAATGAAGCCATTAAACCAGGCAGTCTATAGAAAATGATTAAGAATATAATAATTGCAATTAATCCATAAATGCCTGCCAATACCGCATTATTCAATGATATTGAACCTAACGTTGGCCCAACTTTTTTCTGAACAATAGGGTCTCCTAATGGGACGGGTAAAGAACCCTGATTTAATCTTTGAACAATTAACTTTGCAGTATCAATATCTGTTTGCCCATTAATTACTGCTTTTCCTCCACTAATCTTTTCTTCAACCTGAGGAGCATATACTCCTCCACCAATATCAATTATTGATTCTCCATCTAAATAAATAGCTAATGTTTTACCAACATTCCTTTCTGTTATTTCTTCAAATAATTGAGTTCCTTCATCATCAAATTGAAGCTCTATCACAGGAGCATAAGTTGTATCATTGAAAGATAATGCTGCTTTTTCTAAATATCTTCCTGTTAATTCAGTTACCGTATAATAGCTTTGAAAGGCTAAATACCAATCTTCAACCTCTTGCATCTCTTCTACCGTCATTCCTGATATTTCTTGCCTTTTGTCATCTATCTTTTTAATATCCTCTTCTGATTTTTCTTCCGCAAACTCTAATAGAGGTGTAGCCCCTATCCATTCTATCGCACTGTCAATACTTTCTACTCCTGGAAGATCAACACCCAATCTATCTGAACCATATATTTGAATAACTGGCTCAGCAACTCCGTATATATTAACTCTTCTTTCAATAATATCTCTTAATCCTTCCATTACATTATCTCTCTCCCCTTCTTCAATTTGACTTAAGTCAGCCTCGTATTCCAAGTGCACGCCACCTTTCAAATCAAGTCCTAGTTTAAAATCTGTTTGTGGAAAGTGCCAAATACTTAGATTGTATTTTGAATTGATATTATCAACTAAATTGTTATAAGGATTCGGATAACAAAAAAGGCCAGCAACAGCTGCTAAGATAATTACCAGAATCAGATAAAATGATGTTTTTTTATTGCTCATATAGTTTAAAGTATGTTTATAATATAAACTTAAAATTGATTTTAGTCAACCCCCTAGTTGCGGAAACAATCCTTTTCATTTACAATAGCTATTAAGATGATAGTTTTAGCAATAGAAACAAGCTGTGACGACACAGGAATAAGTATAATTAAAGCCAAGGGTTCTAAAAGATTAGATTTTAATAATTTTGAAATCCTTTCTGATTTAACTTCTTCACAAGTTGATATTCATAAAGAATATGGAGGAGTTTTTCCTGCTGTTGCCAAAAGAGAACACCAAAAAGCACTTATTCCTTTATTAACAAAATCATTGAAAAAGGCTGGGTTATTAAAAGAAAGAAAAAAAGAAGTAGACAGTAAAAAATTATCGAAAATAAAAAAGAATCTAGAAAAGAACGAATTGCTTTTCGGAGAACTAAGAGAATTTCTCAAAAAATATGACGCTTCGGAAATAAATAGAATTGCTGTAACTATTGGTCCTGGACTTGAACCCTGTCTATACACAGGAATAAATCTTGCCAAGTCTCTTTCTTTTTATTGGAACATTCCTATTGTTGGAGTTAATCATATTGAAGGTCATATTCTTTCAAGCTTTCTCTCCCCTACTTCCAAGATTAGTTTCCCGGCTATTGCTTTAATCATTTCAGGAGGAAACACTCAAATTATTCTTGTAGAAAAAATTGGGAAGTATAAAATAATTGGAGAAACAAGAGACGATGCCGCAGGAGAATGCTTAGACAAAACAGCTAGAATGTTAGGATTAACTTACCCCGGAGGACCAGAAATATATAAGAAGGCTAAGGAATGTAAAACAAATAAATATAATATTGTTCTACCTCGTCCGATGAAACATGAAAAAAACTATGATTTTAGCTTCTCTGGACTTAAAACTGCCGTTCTTTATCATTCTAAGAAAGTAAAAATAGATGATGATTATGTAAAAGAAATGTCTTATGGAATAGAATCTGCCGTTATTGATGTTCTTCTTTCTAAAACGCTAAAAGCAGTCAAAGAGTTTAAGGTTAAATCATTAATATTAGGAGGTGGGGTTTCTGCCAACAAAAAACTAATTAAAGAATTCAAAAAGAATTCTCCTGTTGACATATTTATACCAAAACAATCGTTCTCAGGGGACAATGCTTCAATGATTGGATTAGTATCAATTTACTCACCAAATATTAAAAAGATAATAAAACCAAAATCTAATTTAAAAATAAATGATTAATACAATAATTGCATTTTCATTAGCTTTAATACCTGGCTTTGCTTGGTTAATATATTTTCTAAGAAAAGATGTTTTGCCCGAGCCAAAAAGAAAAATAATGAGAGTTTTTCTCGCTGGAATGATAATATCTATTCCTGTTCTTATTTTTGAAATTTGGCTATTAGGAGATCTTGAAAGAATAAATATGGAGTCTAAAACTTTTTTAGTAATAAAGTGTATTTTTGTTGTCGCATTAATTGAAGAAATGTTTAAATACTTAACAGTAAGATTTTCTATTTTGAAAACATCTTCAATAGACGAACCAATTGATGTCCCCTTATATATGATAGTTGCCGCACTCGGATTCGCAACAATTGAAAATATTATCCTTTTTTACAATCAAAGCACTATGCTTTTAGACAGTCCTTTTGTTCTTGTATTTAGTAGGTTTTTAGGAGCAACCCTTCTTCATGTTTTATGCTCTGGAATAATTGGATATTTCCTAGCTCAATCATTTTATCATCTCAAACAAAGAAGGATATTATTGATTATTGGATTCATTTTAGCAATATCTCTCCATGCCAGCTTTAACTTTTTCTTAGAATCGTCTATAATCAAAGAAACAGGATCAATACTTCCCTCTTTTGTTCTTGTTTTAGTAGTTTTCTTATTCTTCTCTATATGCTTAAGAAAAATTAAAAAA
>JBBABL010000036.1:0-6479 GCA_041657645.1 Minisyncoccota bacterium | reverse complement strand
TTTATAAATATTGATAAAGGCTTAAATAATCAAAACTACGGAGAGGTTAATATCATAAAAGAAAGTCAATCGCTATCCCAAACAATTGCTTGTCTATTAAAAGAATTTGGAGAATATAATAATAGAGATGCCCTTAATTTTCTTCTTTATGGTCTTGCTTTTTCAGGAAAAAAGACGGACAATATAAAAAAGGTTTCTACTGTTAAATGGATATTAAAAAATGGTGGAGATTTAAGCCTTTTTTCTGGATCATTTGAAGACAATAAATTATTAGAGCTAGTTTTAAAAAATCTTACCTTAGAAGAAGATGTTTATCTGTCTTTTGTTTCTAAGAATGATTTTTTAGAAATTAATGCTAGTTCAAAAAATTTAGGTTTTACCGTAGAAAGACTGAAAAATTTCTTAAACATTTCCTCTTTCTTTATTTTATGGGAAGACAAAAATACAATAAAAGGACTCCTTTATTCTGACAAAAGATATCTTGTTGAAAAAACCCGTATTTTTTTCAAAGGTTCCTTCAAAGAAAAAGGCGGAATATTCTTAACGGGAGAAACTACAATAAATAAGGCAAAAAATAAATTATTATCATATTTAAAATAATGGACAATATTACAAGCAAGATTGAAATAGAGAAAGAGCTTCAGGATATTTTGAAAGAGAATATTCATACTATCCCTGATTTTAAAAAACAGATCGAAGAATCGCTAGGAAAAGATATATCTGTTCTTCTTAAAACACTGATGTCTGGTTCAATTTTACTTAATTGTTCTGATTTACATATTGAAGCTATTCCCGATGGTTCAACTCTAAGAGCAAGAATTGATGGAATATTACAAGAAGTTTTTACTTTTGACCCTCTAAAGCACCAAAGAATTGTTTCGAGGATAAAGCTTCTAAGTGGATTAAAATTAAATGTTGATGATAAGCCTCAAGATGGAAGGTTTTCTATTATTTTTGAATCAAGTGAAGAGATAGAAATTAGAGTCTCTACCCTTCCGACAGAGTATGGAGAAACAATTGTTATGAGGGTTCTTAATCCTAAAAATCTAATTGACCTTGAAGGCCTAGGACTAAGAAAAGATATATATGAAATATTTTCTAAGGAAGCAAAGAAACCAAATGGAATGATCGTTGTTACTGGTCCGACTGGTTCAGGTAAAACAACTACCCTTTATGCTTTCCTAAAGAAAATTAGAAACCCAGAAATTAAAGTTATTACTATTGAGGATCCTATTGAATACCACCTAGACGGAATTTCTCAAACACAAGTAAAGCCTAAGAAGGGGTATAATTTTGCCGCAGGATTAAAGTCTATTGTTAGACAAGATCCTGATGCAATATTAGTTGGAGAAATTAGAGATTTAGAAACTGCTTCTATTGCTCTTCAAGCAGCACTGACTGGACACCTAGTGTTAAGCACACTTCATGCAAACGAAGCAGCAGGAACAATTGCTAGATTCCAAGCATTAGGAGAAGTTGCAACTAATATAGCCCCTGCTATTAATGCTGCTATTGCACAAAGACTTGTAAGAACAGTTTGTCCAAAATGTACCGAGAAGAAAAAAATGTCTAAAGAACTTTTTGATGAAATCCAGACGGGTTTAGCTGGCATTCCTAAAAATATTGATATGCCAGAAATTAGTGAAGATATGGAAGTCGCTGATATAAAAGGATGTGAATATTGTAATTTTACTGGATACAAAGGAAGAATTGGTATATTTGAAGCAATGATTATTGATGACGAAATAGAAGATTTTATCCTTACCTCTCCATCAACATCTGCCTTGCAGAAAATAGCTATTAAAAAAGGGATGACGACAATGAAACAGGATGGATTGATTAAAGTGTTAAGAGGAGTAACAACAATTGAAGAAGTAAGAAGGGTTGCGGGATAACAAAAAAAGCCTCTAAAAGGCTTTTTGAACAATTCCTAAACTGGGGGTCCTCGTTAGCGGTAGGGCTAAGCTAAGAAATTTTTCGAGGTATAACCCAGTCGAAACCAAGTTAACCATTAACTAAAAAAATTCCCTTCCCCCCAGTTCAGGAATCGTTCTATTAGTTCGTGAAAATAATATAACATAGCATAAAATGTCTGTCAAGTCTTTTTCTCCACAATTAAATAATTCTGAAGAAATCATAGAGAATACACTTCGTCCACAAAAGTGGTCAAATTATATTGGACAAGAAAGAATTAAAAATAATTTGAAAATTATTATTGGTGCAGCAAAAAAAAGAAATGATTCTCCTGATCATTTACTTTTTTATGGTCCTGCTGGGTTAGGAAAAACTACTCTCGCATATTTAATAGCTAAAGAAGCAGAAGGAAACATTAGAACTATAGCGGCACCGATTATTGAAAAGCCCGGTGATTTAGTTGCATTGCTAACTAGCTTAAACGAAGGAGACTTTCTTTTTATTGATGAATGTCATAGGTTAAACAAGCAAGTTGAAGAATATCTTTATTCTGCTATGGAAGACTTTAAACTTAATTTAATTTTAGGAAAAGGACCTATGGCAAAAACATTAGATTTAACTTTGCCTCATTTTACTCTAATAGGAGCAACCACAAAATTAGATATGCTTTCCTCTCCCCTAAGGGGCAGATTTGGAGCGATATTTCAATTAAACTTTTATGAACCAAAAGAAATAGAAGAGATTATAAGAAGATCGGCTAAGATATTAGATATTAAAATTAATGATGATGCAGCAAAAGAATTATCAAAACGTTCTCGCTTTACTCCAAGAATAGCTAATAAATTATTAAAAAGAGTCCGTGACTTCGCACAGATGGAAAATAAAAATGCCATCACTAAAGAAATTGTTATTAACAGTTTAAGCTTTTTAGAAGTTGATGAATTAGGATTAGAAACAGGAGACATAAAGATATTAGAAGCAATTATTAATAAATTTGAAGGGGGTCCTGTTGGACTTCAAGCATTATCTTCAGCAACGTCTGAGGAAAAAAATACTATCCTTGATGTTTATGAGCCCTATCTTATTCAATTAGGATTAATCAAGAGAACTTCTAAAGGAAGAATTGCTACTAAGGCGGCGTATGAACATTTAAAAATTGATATCTAAACTTCGCTGATAACATCAAACCCTTTATAGCTACTAGTAATCGCTAATCCTATTATCTTCCCTTTATTAATGTTTGCTTTTTTAATTTTTTGAGCAACTACGTTCAGTGTAGATCCAGAACCAACAGCATCATCAATAATCAAAATATTATTGTGTCCTCCATTATCGTTTAGATAAAATGTCTTTTCTGCATTCTCAATTCTATCTTCAATTTTATTTAAAGTTTTTTGAGGAACGACAATATCTGACTTAATTTTTACTATATTAATTTTTTTGACAGACAACTTCAAGTTCTTTTCTAATTCTTTCATAAGCTGAACTTCTCTTTTAACTGTTGGGGGAATAAAACAAATAGCATCTATTTCGTATTCTTTAATCAAAAAATCAACTTTGTCCTTTATAGTTAAAGAGAGATTCTTAATCATCTTTTTGTCTTGACTTTGTTTACTGTAAAGCAAAAGCTGTCCAAGTTTTGTTTTCCCAAATCTTTCAATTGCATAAAAGTCAACATAAAAAACTTTGTCTAAATAAGCTTCTTTGAAAGATGTTTTTATTTTATCAGTTCCATCAATCAACCCTGACTTCAATTTATATTTATTATACTTCTCTAAAGTTTTTTTATACTCCATAGCTGTTTTGATTGGATCTAAATTATTGCGATTACACCAATAAATAAAACCCTCAGTTCCTCCTTTAGCTTCTCCCATAGAAGTAATAAATAAAAAATTATCGTTAATAATTTTTTCTATGTCATCACTAAAATCAATATAATTTTTTATATCTTTTTTTTGACTAGGAATATAAAAAACATTAGGTGGTGTTCCAACTTTAGAAATTAGCCCTTCTTCAATTAATCCTTTAAGATGAAGAAATGTTGCCTGTTTAGAAATTTCAATATAATCAATAATCTCTTTTGCAGATACAGAACCTCTTTTTTCTATATACTTAATAATTTTTTCTTTTGTTGTCATTATTATGATTTTATCTTATTGACTGTTGACTGTCAATAGTCAATAGTCAACTTTGACTAATTCTTCTTTTTTTTGTATTATTTAACTATATGAGTGGACACAGTCATTTTCACAATATTAAATTAAAGAAAGGAGCCGAAGATGCTAAAAAAAGCAAGCTCTTTTCTAAACTATCTAAAGAAATATCTGTAGCTGTTAAGGACGGCGGAACCGATATTGCTTTTAATCCAAAATTAAGAAGTATTGTTGATAAAGCAAAAGCTCTTAATATGCCTAATGATAGTATTGATAAAGCAATTAAAAGAGGCTCCGGAGAATTAGAAGGAGCAACATTTGAAGAGTTTTTAATGGAAGCATATGGTCCAGACGGTATAGCAGTTCTAATTGAAGGAATAACAGATAATAAAAATAGGAGTATTAATGAAATAAAGCTTTTGATTTCTCAAAAAGGAGGAAAAACCGTTAACGAAGGAGCTATTAAATGGATGTTTGAAAGGCGTGGTGTTATTGGAGGAACAAGTTCCCTGCCTCGTGATGATTTTGAATTAATTGCAATTGAAGCAGGCGCTGATGATATTTCCTATGAAGATGAACATCCTATAATCTATACCAAGCCCGAGGATTTGGAAAAAGTAAGAAAAGAATTAGAAGAAAGTAATTTTAAGATTGAATTTTCTAATTTAGAATGGGTTCCTAAAGAAAATGTTTCTGCTGACGAAGAAAAGTGTTCAAAATTTATTGAAGCAATAGACGAACACGAAGATGTTTCAAATATATATACTAATATATGATCATATTAGGAATTGACCCAGGGACAGCAACAACTGGTTTTGGGATAATTGATTATGACAAGAACTCTTTTTCTTGTATTGATTATGGAGTAATTGAAACTCTATCAACAGAATGCCCGGGAGAAAGACTAAAACAAATAAACTTTGACCTTAACTATATTATTAAAAAACACAAACCAGCTCTTGTTGCCATTGAGAGCTTGTTTTTTTTCAAGAACCTTAAGACCGCTATGCCTGTTAGTCAAGCAAGAGGCGTTATTCTTTTTACTGTTTCAAAAAACAACATTCCTTTTGTTGAATATACACCAATGCAGGCAAAAGTTGCTGTAACTGGATATGGCAAGGCACAAAAAATTCAAGTTCAAGAAATGGTTAAGAATATTTTGAATTTAGAAGATATTCCAAAACCAGACGATGCCGCTGATGCCCTAGCCCTAGCAATATGCTGTGCTAATAATTTAAAATTTAGCAAATGATTAAATAATAAAACGAAGATAATTCTCTTTATTAATAACCTCAAATTGTGAGTTGCTATACATATTAATAAAGCTTGTAGGATTAACGACTTTTCCCTTGCCCCACTTTATTTCATAAGCAAACATCTTTCCCTCTCTTTCTTCAATATAATCTATTTCCTTTTGAGTATATGTTCTCCAAAAATAAATATTTGCTTTAATGTTGTTATATTCCCTGTGCTTCATTCTTTCTAAAATGCAAAAGTTTTCCCAAAGTGCTCCAGCGTCATTTCTTATATCCATTTTATTATAATTCAAGATTAAGCTATTCCTAATTCCTAAATCATAAAAGTATATTTTTACATTTTTTGATATCTCTTTTCTTAGGTTCCTGCTTAGTCCTTGAATTTTAAAGACAATGAAACATTTTTCTAATATATCAATGTATTTTTCTACTGTTTTTTTATCAACAGAAAGATTCCTAGCTAACTCAGTAAAAGAAACTTCATTACCAACTTGTAGGGATAAAAGTTTTAATAACTTAATTACAATGTCTGATTTTTTAACACCCTCAAAAGATAGGATATCTTTAAGTAAGTATCCTGAAGAGATATTATTAATGTCTTCCTCTTTGTCTTTACTAAAAAAAACTTCGGGATAAAGACCAAATTTCATTATCTCCTCAATGTCTAATCCTTTTTTATTTAATAGAACTTCTTCAACTGATAAGGGATAAAGCTTGTAATGATAAGCCCTTCCCACTAAGGGTTCTCCTAGTTTATTCCCTAAGTCAAACGAAGATGAGCCCGTAGCTAAAATTTGTATCTTAGGATAAGTATCAACCATTAGCTTAATAATCCCTCCGGGATTTTTAAGGACTTGCGCCTCATCTAATACTACCAGCTTTGCGTTATTAAAATACTTTTTTATTTTCTCTGCTTCTAATATTTCTAAGTTTTCCTGAACCGAAAAGTTCTCACAGTTCAAATACAAACAGTTCTTGTCTTTATTCTCCTCAATAATTTGCTTCATTAAAGTTGTTTTTCCTACCTGCCTAGGACCATAAACAATAATTGCTTTACCCTTAAAGAGATTATCTTGTATTGATTTTTGTATTCTCCTTTTTAACATATTCCTTAAATTATGGGATTACAATCCCATTATTGCACGAACCGATAATT
>JBBABL010000035.1:0-6566 GCA_041657645.1 Minisyncoccota bacterium | reverse complement strand
GCCGACTGTCCTAACTGGCTCGCTTGGCAGAACAGCTTTCGAACCTTTGACTGGATAGAAGCGGTTGGAGATCTAGAGACCACAACTAAAGAAATTGATCACCTGCTGTTATTGGTTTAATTATAACCTACCTTTTTCTTATTATATTACTAGTTTTTGTTTTTTTAAAAGCAAAACTTGTGCTAACGCTTAAAACTTGCTGACTACTTAGAGCCTTGTAATATAAAAAGAGACAATTATTTCTTTTTTATTTCATCAACAAATGATTCTATCCCCAATAAATCATAAAGAATATCTTCATTTTTTTCTAAAATGTTTCCGATAAGCAATGATATCTGCTCTCCATTTTTTATTGCTATTTTAATCCATTTATTTTTGGCTTTTTCGAAAGATTCTTTTTCTTTACTTTTAAAATACTCTTCATTAAAATTAAGTCCTAGCTTTTTACCATTTTCAAGCATCGTACTAGCTAATTGAGATTCAATTATATTGCTATCAATAAATTTAATTCCTTTGTGATGATGAGGGTTTCTTGCTTTTGCTATTTTAGCAAAATTATCTCCTACTTTTTTAATTAAAAATTCATATGACTCTTCCATTCCTTTTTTATCTTTTACTCTTTTCTTAAGATCGTTTTTAAGTGAACTTAAAAAAACCACTATCTTATTACAAAGAATGGTAAGATCCTCCAAGTAAGCATGAACATGATGCTCAAGAGCTTCATTTTCTTTAATTATTGTCTTGTCTGGATAAAATTTATCAAAATAGACTCCATAACGTAAAACTTTCTTGTGAGCAAAGCTAATACCAGAAAGTAAAGTATAATACTTTTTTAATTTTTCCTCATCAAAAGATCCCGTGTTTATCCCAGAAATAGTTTCTTTTATTATCTTCGGTTGTAAACATGCTAATATATCAAAAATAATTTTATCTAGGATGTTTTCTTTTAATGTTTTCATGAGGTTTAAATTACTATTTATATACTTTTAAAATCTTTTTGAAATTAAACCGGCATAACGAACCGCCTGAAGATCAACAATAAAACAACTTTTCGTATAAGCAATAATATCTGACATAAAAATTGGGTTTAGACTATTATTTAATAAAAAATTATCTCTAAACTCCTCCTTCCCTTTTGTAATTGCTTCTTCAAAAGTTTTTCTCCCTATTAACGTTGTCTCAAGTATAATTAGTTCTTCTGAATTATTTTTATTTCCCCAACCAATAAAGGCATGATTCGGAGTAAGAAAAATTAACGAATAAATCCCGAAGCCTTCAAGAATACTTGCAAATAAAACAACTAAATCTATGCAATTCCCAGCCTTATTCTTCAAGACAACTTCTGGCAAAACAACTCTTTGACTATTGGCAGATATTTTTGCTGAGAATGGCTGATTCAAATAATTAACTCCGTATTCCGACAAATAATCATATATAGCTTTTACATGATTATATATATCTTCTAGAGTCTCGAGCTTATGACCAAGAGTATTATCTGGATGAAATTTTCTCGCTTCGCTTCTTACCTTATCAAACAATCCCTCATTATCTGTCGGAGTAATCCAAGCACAAATAAAATCTTTGAGGTTATAAATTTGGTTGCTTCTTAAATCATTTAATTCCCAAATTATTTCATCTTGCGCAAGCAAATCTACATTATAAGTTTCCTCAAAAAGAATTGACTTGCTGTCTTCGTCAGTAATCTTACATCGCATTACTGCTTTTTCTGGCCTTGCTAATTGTTCTAATATCCTTCGTTTTAATCTTGGGCACTGTGTAATAATTTCGCGCGCTCTTTGATTACTTTTATTATTGAGTGCGTGAACAAATATAGTCTTAGTTTCTTTTTCTGTATAATCTAAAATTTCTGTTTCAACCCTTAGACGAAGTTTTTTATGAGATAAATTAAATATATCGTATTCAACCAAAGCATCTCGATAATTTGGCAATCGTTGCATTTGTTCATAAATTCTTGGTGGAAGAGGGCGCTCTATAGTTCTTACTAATACCTCTACATTTTTATCTGGCGGAATAGTAATAGCGAAGCCAAAACGAATTGTTTGGTAGCCTGTTAATGAAATTGGCTTATCCATATCAATTATTTTTTCGTCAAATAGACGCAAAAAATCTTTCTTCGTCATAGATGATGAATCAAGACCTTCGGTTAAATCAAATAATGGCATTGTTCCACGATAAGGAATTGCGGGACGAAAATGTGGCATTTTTGGTTCTATTGATGTAAGTTTATTTAATTGATACTGAAACCATTCTGGGAATTCATTACCAACAGTAGGATCTACTTTCACTACCATTGGTTCTATTCCATACTCACTAGAATTTATAAACTTGATGGATTGGTAAGTCGTTTTTCCAAATGGAAATAAAGGTGCAAACTCAAATGTAGCAGCGTTCGCCTCTAATAGTAGAGTAACCTCATAATCAACATTTAATTTTATATCGCCATAAATGACAGCAGACTTTTTATCATAATAAATGTATTGTTCATCTGAAGGTAATTCTGTTAATGGTGGATAACTTACAGGAAGTATTACGATATCAGCACTAGAATCAATAATTAACGATACTTTTTCACCTCCACAAACACCAGACACTTTAATCACTTGCAAATACTTATTCAACATTAAACAAAATAATGGTGCAGGAGTTGCAAGATTCTTTCTTTCTTCCGGAAACTGTTCTAATAAATAGCGCGTTCTCGCGAATTTCCATCTCTCGTCATCATAAAGGGTTTCTATTATTTTTGAATCACCATTTATACTAAATTTAATCTTAGCTTCCATTTGGCAAAAATTTTTAATCTCGACATTAAAGAATTTTATCTCACATTCAAAATTATCGTATTTAATAGGAAAATAGTGTTCTGTCACACCTCTTATTTTCGAAAAATTACCACCAGACACTGCTTCTGTAAATGGACTAATTTTTGGTTCTGGTTTTACCATTTATTTTTATTATTTAAATTAAATGTTCATCAATATGCCAGCAAGAACATTGAAAAGCGAAACAACTATACCAATAATGGCAATTGTTTTATATTTTTTACTATCTTCTGGAAAGTGATTACCAAATTCCAAAGCGGCAAAACCAGTCATGATTCCAAGAGGAGGAAGTAGCCAAGTTAAAACATTTGACCATACAATCAACTTAACTAAAGTGATATTTATTTTACCTCTTTTCATATACCATTTCGGAAACCACTGTCCAATAAGAAAAGCGAAAATAAAAATAAATAAAACTAAACCAAGATATTTACCAATAATAAAACCTATAATAACGCTTACGAATGTAACAACTTGATCAATAATAATTTTTGGAGTATCTGTTTTTTTATCAACAGCCACTTCAAATTTTTCTTTTTTTGTCTCAGGAATAACTTCTATTTCTAATCCACAAGATGAACAAAACTTAGATCCTTCTTTAATTTTATTACCACAATTTTTGCAAAACATAATTATTATAAACAATCTTCTTTAGTAATAGATACAAAATAATTCGATGTCGTATCTTCGACAAGATACGAATACTCCATATTTATTCCTCGATTCAGTAAATTCTTCGTGTCTTTATTTTCACAAACACCTGAAGTTAAATAATTCTTTAAATAGTCGTTTGAAAGATTGCTTTCATCAATACCAGTAAGAATATAATGGTAACGAATTGCACTTAATTCTGCTGTAATATCAACTAATCTCGTCACATCATCAATCTGATTTGGCAATACCATGCTATCCTTCACCTCCTTAACAGTTTTTCTGACAAGCTCCACTGTTGAGTCGCTTTGTATGCTTTGATTTTTAGATAATAAAAAATCTCCCTGTGTTAAATAACGGCCAGTTCCAATTGCTAATATCAAAACGATAAAAGAAACAATACCGATAAGTGGAGATTTCTTTTCTAGTTTTTGATTATTGATATTTTTTTCTTCAGCCACAATTTCTTTGCCACATTTACCACAAAATTTTTCACCTTCAGAGACTTTGTTATTACAATTTTTACAAATCATCTATGTATTATTAAAAAAATTTCTTAAATTCTTTTTTCCACTCCGGTTTTCGACCTATTACTATATACAACACTGTAATTTTAATTAACCTCACAGCAACCATAAAAATCGCTATCGCAAGAAGCGAACACCAAAATGCAGACCAATAAGTATTTTCATAATGATACCCACCACGATAAGAACCAACATAAACAGAACTATTTGAACTCCAAACCGCTGGAACAATCCATAAAATCTGAATATATAAAAATATATAAAAAACCTTCAGTAATCTATGCCACCATCGATCATCGAGAATAGAAAAGCTGCCTTTCTTTAAATTATGATTCTCAACCAAAGAAATAGCGGAGCTACCACACTTTGTACAGAACTTGTACGACTCTTCTATTTTACTTCCACAATGTTCACAAAACATATTATTTAATTAAATTAAAACACATCAAAAAGATGTGCCATTATTAACCATTAAGTTGTTTATTCTTATTTCTTTCATTTGTTTGAATATATACCTAAAAACGAGATAAATCAAGAAAGACCAATAGTAATCTTTTTGCTATAAGATGATTGGCTTTTTGGGACAAATACAGCTTGTTTGGTTAAACCACTCCTCTTAATATATATTTTTCCATTCTTTACCGTAAATAGTATCAATTCCATATTTAATTTATTCAACATATCTTATTGTTAAATGTTCTAATAAATACTGATAGGCTTTCTCATTTCTAATAATAAAATTACGGAAGAAAAGAGTTGAAAAACAATATAAAGACCTTGCACACCACAATGAAAAAAGAAAAATGATTATAAAAATAAAAATTTGAGGAGATAGTATTATTTTAAAAAAATAACCGACGATCATGATAAGAAGCAATAGGCTAATCCCGCCCATTCCTGAGTTCCCCATTGAAGAAAAAGAAAAGTATGCAAAATAAATTAGCGGAAGAAGAATAAGACAAACTATGCCCCACCAACTAAAAAACCAGAAGCCGAGCACGATACTAATCAATAGTAATAATGGATTCAGTAAAAATAAAGTAAAAATAATTATTTTCTCAAAATATGGAGCTTCACCTGTCTCCTCTTCTATTTCTTTCATCGGAATATCCGTGTAGAATTTTCTCGCTATTGCACGATCTACACCTATTAAAATTTTTCCTTGTTTCTCAAGCTCTACCAAATTTTCGTGGTCCATATATTTTTATCTTATTTTACTGATAAAACTAATAAAAGATTTCTTTATTCTATTTACTAATTTCTTACTATTTTTCTCCTCTTCTTCTATTCGTAATTCTTCTTCAAACTTTTTAAAGCCAGCTTCGTATTCTAGTCTTCTTTCTTCGGGAGTCAATGAATGAAGTTCTTTATCAACAGCTATAAATAAATCACGAATATATTCCTCATTTGTAAATTCATTACCATCACCATCAATCATCTTTTGTTTAAGAAATTCGTCCCAGCCAACCTCGGGGTTTTGTTCGATATAATCAAAAACTTTAAAAATAGTACCTTGAACCTGTTCACAGTATGACCCGATAAACCAACCATTGGGGAAAAATCTCCCATATTCATCTTTATGATGAAGCATCGTACCTACCTGCGTAACAACAAAGTCATAGCATTCACCCTGTGATTCCTCCGGCTGTTTACATTTTGGACACTTTATCCCCCTTGAATAAGCTATAAATGTAGTCTTACAATTTTTACATTCGTATTCTGGTAATCGGAAATGTATGCTCATATTTTTTAATTTATTTATTTGCCTTGATACTATTGTTCCACTTCATCCCTTCGATATATCTAGTACTATTTTAAACTAATTCTCTAAAACAAAGGTGGAAACCGTTTGATAAAATTTTGGTTTTATTTGTTCATAGTCGTCAGAATCTGTTCCAGCACTTATAGAATAAAAAACATCTTCCTTGGCAAGGATATATATAAGATTAGTCATCTTAAATTTATAATCTAAAACTTGTGACGTAAAAGAAACTTCAACCCAATAAACTGGTTGGTTATCAACCTTAGTTTCCCCTTGATTTATAATCTTCACGTCGGAAAATTTTGTTTTTATAGGCTCGACAGCGGAATCAATAACTTCTTTTAAGGTGCCAATATCCCTAACGGAAGAGAATCCTTCACTTTCTCCTAAGTCAAATTGTTGGACGATTACACTGATTGTGCTATTTTCATAACTTGCTTTTTGAACGATATGAATTCCATCACCTACTTCTATTTTCCAACCTTCAGGAAATTTAATTCGAAAATGATATTTTGTATTTCGATACATATTTCCCAAAATTTCAGAATTCTCCGAGCTTTTGTCTACTTCTAAAAGAGAAATATCTTCTGTTTTTGGGGATGGAGAATATCCTACATCTGAACGTATTCCATGACTTATTGCTCCACCCATAAATATCAATATGAATAAAATCCAAAAAACTATCTTTATGTATGATTTCTCACTACCCAACATTTTACGAGCAACCCAAATACCAAAAATAGTACCTAGCATATATGGAATAAATCCAGCAAAACCAACTGCCCA
>JBBABL010000034.1:0-6625 GCA_041657645.1 Minisyncoccota bacterium | reverse complement strand
ATCTCCAGCTCCGCCAATTTCTACTCCTTGTGCAATTTCTGGACTTTGTTCTACTAAATTAATAGTTAAGTTGTATTTTTTACCTGTTAAGTTATACACAAGATTAGCTATTTCCTTTTTATTTATCTTAGCTTTACTTCTTACTTCTCCAATAATAATGATTTGATTATGGCCGCCCATTACTTCTATAGCTGTTCGGCTGTATTTATCTTTTTTAAGATAATAATCTAAAATTCTATCTGCAATTTGATCACAGATTTTATCAGGATGCTTTGGAGAAACAAATTCTGCTGTTTTAATGTTCATATTTTTATTTATTAAAATTAAAAAACCCTTTCCTAAAAAGAAAGAGTTATTCGACTGTTATCCCTCCCTTTTAGGGACTGGATTTAGCACCTTCTTTAAGGAATTACCTTAAAGGGTTGCTGCCGGATCTTAGGGCCAGTTCCCTCCCCGGACTCTTGATAACTAACAATATTCAATTATTCGTATTATATCATCAGAAAATGATCATTTCAAGAATTATATTAACTTTTAATTATTTCCTCAAGCTTTTTCAGTTCTTTTTGTATTGCTTCTCTTTTTTTAGCATCCTTTAATCCTCTAACTTCCCTACGATGTTGTTTATTTACTTCCGCATCAACAATATTTGCATTTGAAAGCAAATTAAATATTTCATCCCGTTCTGTGTCTGAATAAATAATGCTTTTATAGCTTTCTATTTTTTTTATAGTATCACATGTATATCCAACTGAAGCAGTACCAGAAATCTTTAATTTATCTGCATATGGAAAAGCTATCAGAGAAATAATCGGAGCTTTTAATTTTGATCCTAATAAATCTTCAATTGCCTTTATATGAGCAAAATTCTGACGTAATGGATTATAAAATCTTTTTTTGTATTTAAAAATAATTTGGGTCCAATATTCTTGACTAGCATTTCCAAAGATCCACCCTTTATATGCCTTAGTCTCAATAACGAAAATTCCATAATTTGAAACAATCACATGATCTATTTGTGTTACTTTAGTATTTCCTCTAGAAAGAAGCACTAAATTATTTAATGATTTATATTGTACAGAATCTGGGCTATATAATTTTCTAGAAATAGTTTTTTCTCCAATAACTGCATTATCTGGCATTTGATACTTTGATGAGCCAAATCTATTTAATTTTTTAGAAACAAATTTTTCTCCCATTCCTCCAATTAGTTTATTTCTTCCTCGTTTAATAAATAAAACCAGAATGCTTAAAAGCATTATTAATAATATCCCCATAGTCAATACCTTAAAAATACTTGAAAAGAATGTATTAAATAATTCTGTAACCATTGGATCAGCCATAGACTTTTAATGTTTAATTAATTTTTCTTTCTGCTATAATTTTTGCTACTTTAGAAGAAAATTCTTTATCTTCATAAAGTTCTATTAATTGATTATCTGATAAATAATCTAAACATTTTTTCTCTTCTAATTCCTTTTTTACTTTTTTTATTTCTTCTATGTCCTTTATATATTGAGCGGTCACTTGATAAGATTGACACTTCCTTCCCAATTGTTTACGAAAACCGGGTAATGTAATTTTCCCTTTAAGTTTTTTGTATCTATTATATACATTTCCACAGTGTTTTTTTGGTTTTTCATAATTTTATTTTTAATTAAGTTTTTTGTTAATCAAATTATAATTTGGTTAATTAAATTTCATAAAAATTGCTCAAATAGTTGAAAAATAACTCTCAAAAATAACAAAATAATCCCACGGATTCCAAGTTTTTTCTTTAGATATTTAACCAATCTATTATGTTTTTTATTTATACTTTTCTGCCAATTAATTCAATTGGTTTATTTTAAGCAAATTTTTATTATATATTAAATTTTTAGAGTATTTTTAAACTCTAATCCAAATATTTTTTCAATTTGGATTTTTTCCATAATTCGTTCTTTATTAGCTAAAACATTAGGAAAATAATAAACATTATCAACCCATATAACAAAACACCCTATTTCCTTTTGGTTATATTGTGAGTATTTTGTTTTTCTACCAACATATTTTAATTTTTTATTTTCATCTTGTGTTAATGAATAACTATGCAATCCCTTTAATGCATAACAAAAAACATCAACTATAGAAAATTCAGTTCTAAAGAGAAGAACTGTTCTATGGTTAGGATAAAATTTAAACTTTCTGTTAGCTGATCTTACTGCATCGTTCAATCTTGCATTCATTGTTTCTAAATTTTGACTATTAATTACTATTTCACCTGATTTTTCTGAAAAATTTATTTTGTGCTTAGTGTCATCTTTAATTTCGATGGCAATTTTTAATTGGTTATTCACAATATCAGCTTTTTTCTTTTTCTGATTGTCTAAATCACCATTTTCCCATCCTAAATTTATTAAGTTTAATTTAGCTATTAATTTCTTTTTAAAATCTTTTTCGGAAATCATAATTTTAATTTTTTCTCTTTTTACTTCTCTTATATTTTCTTTGCGTTCTAAATCTAGTAGGCCTTAATCTAATTCTTAAATTAATACCTAATTCTTGAGCAATGGAAAAAGAAAATTTGCTCAGATAATTAGAATTAAAATTTGTTAGCAACCAAAGACCACATTTTAGTTTCTTTCTTAATTTTTTTTCTGCTTCCTCAGGATTGACTAACAATAATGTCCTTGATCCAGCATCAATAAAATCAACATTACCTTCAGCTAATTGATTATTTTTATTGTATAATTCTATTAACTTTACAAATAAATCATTCCAATAAGTAATTCTCTTATAGTTTATACCATCAAAAGAATATTCATCTGGTTTATAGTATCTTAAATCTTTCTGCCGATTAAAATTATTAGAATTTAATTCCAAATGGTTTTTTGTTTTTTTATCTATTAATTCTTTTCTTGACTCTTTTCTTGTTAGGATCCTTTCTAATGAATCAGACCCTTTGAAAAAATATTGAGGGTTAAATTTATCTCTTTCTTTTTTCGAAATGTCTTTTATAGCTTTCTTCATTTTTAGAATAATACTGTCTATTTTTTCGTTAAATAAATCATTTGTTACTGTTAAATCATCTTCCAAATCTGATAGAAATTTTCCTGAATTTTCTATAGCCCAGCTACGAAATAATGGTAATAAATGTAAAAGACTATTTCCCAAGATACTTTTTGTACTTTCATTTTTTGTTGATTTTCTTAATATTTTTATTTTTTCGCTAATTTTATTAAATAAAATATAACCAACTAATAATTGTTGCGCTGTAATATTTTTATTAAATATTTGTTCTTTGTAGCTTTTATATATTTCACTTTTTTTATTTTTAGCTTCAGCTGGTTTTTGTAAATAAAGAGCTAAATAATATTGAGCGGCTTTTTCTAAATCAATAATTTTATCTTGAGGTTTATCAGCATGAAGTCCTTTTTTCCTCTCATAGTAGTACCCAAGGTTTAAGAATTGAGATTCAAGTTGTTTTTGAATTATATCCTCGCTAATTAAATCTCTATTTTTTATTGCAGTCTGAGTATTACTAGAAATAATAATTTTTCGCTTAACTTCTTCATCTTTTGATTTTATAATTCTAGCTAAGATAAAAGTAGTATTTGGTTTAATCTTTCCATCATTATAAACCTCTAAAATAGTACTGGCAGTTTGGCATCCATTAATAATAGCTGGATTATCTATAAATACTCTTTCATTACCCGGCTTTATTTCCCAATCATCGCAAAGAAATGTAATGCCATTATTAAGATAAATAAATTGCTTTGTGGCTTCCTCGTCACAAAGCGTTTTTGCTATTCCTTCATTTACTTTATTACGTATTGATTGATACGCCCTAACATTTGAATGGAAGATATTAGGATTATTTTTAATAATTTCTGCTAAGTCATAAACATCAATTTTTGTTACTTTTCCTTGTACAAAATCAATATCAGGAAAATTTATAAATGTTTTTGCTCCTTCGCCAACATCTTTAACTATTTTTAAATCTATTTTTTTAACTGGCCTAGCAGAAATTGGGGAAAAGATATACGATAAATCCTCTTCATAATAAATTTCATATTTTAATTGCCCATTTTGTTGATCTTTAAATTCATCAAGAGCGGATCTTAAATTTGGATTTATTTTCTGTCCATTTGTTATAAATATTAACGATACTATATCTATTTTTCCATTAGACAGTCTTTCTTTATATATTTCTAATCTTTCTTTTAGCTTGTGTTTTATATTGTTGATAGGTGAATCTCCAAGAACATAATTTGAAATCGCTAAAATAGCTTTATTAATTGTCTGTTCGTCAAGGGATTTATCAGGGTTTTGAAAATATTTTGATTGCACAATGTATAAAATATTTTCCCCATCTTCATTCTCTTGTTCAAAAACTGCGTCAATGCCCTTATCCATTGAACCATCAGTGATTGATTCATCTATGTCAATTTCACTCAATTCAAAGATTTCTTGAAGCATTAAACGAATAAAACCAATTGATGGTTGGCACCCCATTTTTGTACAAATCTTATTTACTTTATGTTCTAAAATATTTTGCAATCTTAAATTTGGCATATATTTTAATTCGCTAATTCAAAAATCTTTTTTACCAATTCTTTTCGAGCATAAAACGCTCTGCTAATTGATCCATGGCCTGGCCCTTTAGTTCTAGCTTGAATCCATTTTCCATCTTTTCCAGTTAATTTATTAAAACCATGTTCAATTAACTTTTTTCTAATAAAATCATAATCAGCTTTTATTTCTTTGATTAAATTGTCATCTTCTAAAAAGTCTAAGCTTTCAACTTTTAATAATTCGGCTTTTTTTGAGTTCTTGCCATGCCACATAACAGCACAAAAAACAATTGATTTTAATTTAGCCCAACAATGACTTTGAAAAAAATCATTTTCTTTTAATTCTTGAGGATTTATCATTGTAATAGCCATTGTTTCCTTAGGTTCTAATTTATCTTTTACATAATAAAAAGCTACCGATTTTAATTCATAAGATAAACCATTTGGTGCTTTTGATACATTTGATTCAAGTCCAGCCAGTCTTTCTAATAATAATCCTTTCCATCCTTTGTTTTGTTTCCCGTCTTTATATACAGTTATATTAAATTTCTTAGCTAATTTAGTTAAATCTTGCCCTATATATTTTTTTAAATTTTTTATAGCATTGGTCCTGGTAACAATTTTCATAAATTAAAGTTTTAATTTACTCTTTTGTTTTTTAATAAGTTCGTTTAATCTTCTAATCGATAAATCTAAATATTTTTTTTCTGTATCTATGCCAATAAATTTTCTTTTATTTAAAGCACAAGCTAAGCCAGTGGTTGACGAACCAGTAAAAGGATCTAAAACAATATCTCCCTTATCTGTACTTGCTAAAACAACTCTTAATAATAAATCAATAGGTTTTTGAGTTGGATGTTTGCCAAAAGTTTTTTCTTCTTTTTTAGGTGGATAAATTGACCAAACACTGCGCATTTGTAATTTTGGTTTTTTTATAAAATCTTCTGGCCAATCACCCTCTTTCATCAATTTATAATTGAACTTATGCTTACCTTTTTTATCTTTTCTAGCCCAAATAATAGTTTCATGACTAGCGGTAAAGAAACGACAACTTAAATTTGGAGAAGCATTTGGTTTGAACCAAGCAATATCATTAAGAATATGATATTTGTTTATTTGCAAGGCAACTCCACATTGGTAGATAGAATGATAAGTCCCACTGATCCAAATTGTACCATTTGGCTTTAAAATTCTATGACAAGCTTGTGTCCATTCAAGATGAAATTCAAAATCCCTTGATAAACCATTGCTTAAATCCCAATCTCCTTTTTTAACACTAACCATTCGTCCATTTTGACAAGTGAATGAGCCACTGGATAAAAAATAAGGCGGATCAGCAAAAATCATGTCAATTGAATTTTCCGGAAGCTGAGCTAATAATTTCAAGCAATCATTTTTATATAAAACAAAATCACCTTTAGAAAAATAAGGCTTTTGTTTTATTGAATTCAATATTTTTTTATTAACACTCATTAGATTCTTATCGTTATTTTGCGTTAATATATTTTGCTTATTAAAATTATAATTAAGTCTTAATTGTGAAAAATTTTGTTTTTGGTGAGGCATAGATTTGATTTACGTTAAATTATCCCCCACCGTTTTCAACAATTATTATACCACTTTATTTTTAAAAAGGTAATGATTCTAATTAATCCTTTTTAGCTATTAAAAGAATATTAAAGTATTCTTGTTTGTTATTATGAGAGATTAATTTTAAATCTTTGATTTTAAATCCTGATTTTGATATTAAGGTTTCTAATCCTTCCATTGTAAAAGCATGAAAATATCTTTGAGCTAATATTTTTCCATTATTATCTTTCCAAGGAATGAATAAATCCCCTTCTGATTGAGAATTAAGATATTCTAAGTTTCTTCCATGATGAAAATCCCAAACTGTTAATATTAAAGTTCCATTATTTTTTAAAACTCTTTTAAATTCTAAAATGACTTTTTGACGTAATTCTTCTGAAGGAATATGATGTAAAGTTGCAATACAAACAAGATTATCAAAAAAATTATCTTCATAAGGTAATTTTAAAGTATGATCCAGAACAGTAAATTGGCCTTGAGAA
>JBBABL010000033.1:0-6745 GCA_041657645.1 Minisyncoccota bacterium | reverse complement strand
AGATTCTTTTTCAATAATATCTTCTGTTCCTCTATTTAAAATATCGTCTATTTTGTTTTCGTCGGTAATAATTTTCATATTTCTATTATTGATTAAATGTTTCCAAAAGTCAAAAGAAATGTTAGTATTTACTTATGAAAAAAAGAAAAAGAAGTTTATTTAAATTATTAGGGATCGCCTTATTATTTGTTTTTTTAACAGGTATTTTAGTCTTTTTTTATTTCGTAAGAGACTTGCCGCGTCCTGAAGTTTTTACAGAGGCTCAATTGAACTTATCTACAAAAATATATGATAGAGATGGAAAGGTTATTCTTTCAAATATATATGGAGAAGAAAAAAGAACTTATGTTAAATTACCAGACATTTCAGAGAATATAATTAATGCAGTAATAGCAACTGAAGATGCTGATTTCTATAATCATCTAGGAATTGACTTAAACGGAATATTAAGAGCAATTAAATTAAGTATTACTAACTTAAGTCTTAATGTGCCCGGAGGGTCAACCCTTACTCAACAATTAATAAGAAGTACTTTTTTGAATCCTGAAAAAAGAATTGAAAGAAAAATAAAAGAGATTGTTCTTTCTCTTGAGTTAGACAGAAAATATTCAAAGGACCAGATTCTTGAGTGGTATCTAAATCAAGTTCCCTTCGGAGTAAATATTTATGGAATTGAAGAAGCTTCCCAAACATATTTTCAGAAGCCTGCTAAAGATTTAACTATTGAAGAGTCTGCTGCTTTGGCGGCAATGATACAAGCTCCAAGCTATTATTCTCCCTATGGAAGAAATGTTGAAGAACTATTAGAAAGGAAAGATTATGTTTTAGATAGAATGGCTATCACTGGATATATATCCGAAGAAGAAAGAGATGAATTAAAGGAGATAGAAATAGTTTTTAGCTCTCGCCCACAAACACTAGCAGTTCATTTTGTTAATTATGTAAAACAACAGATAGAAGAACTTTATGGCCCAACATTCTTAGAAACAAAAGGACTAAAAATATACACAACTCTAAATTGGGATTTACAGCAAGAGGCTGAAGACACAATTAAGGAAAACGTAGCAAATAATGTTATCCGTTTTGGTGCATATAATTCAGCCTTAATTGCAATTGATCATCAAACAGGCGAAATATTATCTATGGTTGGTTCTGCCGATGTTTGGGGAGAGTCTCTTCCTGAAGGATGCGACCCTACTACTAATTGTAAATTTGTTCCTGATTTTAATGTTGCTACATCAGGAGAAAGGCAACCAGGTTCTTCTTTTAAACCAATCGTTTATGCAGAGGCTTTTGTTAAAGGATATACTGACCAAACTATTGTTATAGATGAATATACAAGTTTTGGAATCTGGGGAGGAGAAGAATATACACCTCAAAACTATGATGGTAAATTTAGAGGCCCTGTTACCCTGAGAAGTGCCCTTGCTCAGTCTTTAAATGTTCCTGCTGTTAAAGTATTAAATGACTTGGCTGGACTAAGTGATAGTATCGCCCTAGCTAAAAAAATGGGAATAACCACTCTTACTCAACCCGCTTCTTTTTATGGACTATCTTTAGTTTTAGGGGGTGGAGATGTTCACTTAATAGACATGGTTTCTGCTTATAGCGTCTTTGCTAACGGAGGATATAGAATCGCTCCTTCTTCTATTTTAAAAATAGAGGATGCTAATGGAAATATAATTTACAAGAATGAAAACACTCCTAGAAAGGTATTAGAAACAAATGCCTGTGAAACGATAACTGATATTTTATCTGACAACGATGCTCGTGCTCCAATTTTTGGATACTATTCTAATCTTCGTTTTGATAATTATAAGGTTTTTGTGAAAACAGGAACTACTCAAAAAAATGTTGATGGATGGACAATCGGATGCACAGACAAAACTTGTGTTGGAGTATGGTCAGGAAACAATGATAACACTCCTATGGTTGGAGGAGTTGGAGAGTCTGCTTCTGGTCCAGCATGGAGAGAAATCATCGAAAAAAGTGTTGAATTACTCAACTAGTTTCCCACACTCTTTCCACACCCTAATTTTAAGCCCTTTATTTATAAGCTTTTTTGCTTTGCTGGGAATATCATATATAATGTTATTAAGATTAAAATAAAAAAATTATGACTAACGAAGAACTTTGGCAATCCGTATTATCTCAGATACAGTTGAATATTTCTCCAGCAAATTTTGCAACATGGTTTGCCAACACTGCTATATCTTCTGTTGAAGAAAGTTCTGTTGTTATTTCTGTCCCAAATTCTTTTTCAAAAGAGTGGTTAGAACAAAAATATAATAAAGATATTTTAAAGATTATAAAAAGCATTGACGAAAGCATTAAAGAAATAAAATATTCTGTTAATCCAATAAATACAAAAATCGTAACTAAAAAATCATCCACTAATAAGAAGGAGGAACCAGTTGAACAATTAGGATTTTCTGAATTAGAAGTAAACAAAGAAACTAACCTAAACCCTAAATATACTTTTTCTAATTTTATAATTGGACCATTTAATGAAATTGCTTATGCCGCGGCTATGTCTGTCGTAGAAGAACCCGGCAAGAACTACAATCCATTTTTTATTTATGGAGGAGTAGGACTAGGAAAAACTCATTTAATGCAAGCAATTGGAAATAAAATAAAAGAAGATTTTCCTGAAAAGAAAATAAAATATATCCCCGCAGAAAGAATGATTTCTAATATTGTTAATGCAATTAGAAACCAAAGCATTGAAGAGTTAAAGAAAAAAATGAGAGAAATTGATGTTTTAATTGTTGATGATATTCAATTTATAGCAGGAAAAGATAAAACTCAAGAAGAATTCTTTCACACTTTTAATTCTCTTTATCAAAAAAACAAACAAATTATTCTTTCTTCTGATAGGCACCCTGACAATATCCCTGCTATTACCGAAAGACTAAAGTCTCGCTTTAACGGAGGAATGATTGCTGATATAACAATGCCTGATTATGAAACTCGCCTTGCTATTTTAAGCCAAAAAGCAGAAGAAAAAAACCTCTCTGTTCCCGCTGAAGTTTTAGAATACATTGCTAATAATATTCAAAAAAACGTTAGGGAATTAGAAAGTTCAATTAGTAGGCTGTTAATATATAAGAAAACTAATAATAGTAAAATTATTTCCATTGAAGATGCTAAGAAGTTACTTAAAAATATTATCGTCTCCCCTAGTAAAATAACTAACCATAAAAAAATTATCGAATCCATCACAAGCTTTTATGATATCTCTGCTGGTAATATGTTCCTAACTTCTAGAAAAAAAGAATACGCCAGACCAAGACAAATTGCAATGTATTTACTTAAAAAAGAATTAAAGATGTCATATTCAGAAATAGGAAGAAAATTTGAAGGAAAAGATCACACAACCGTAATTCATGCTTGCCAATTAATTGAAAAAGAATACGAAGAAAATGAAAAAATGAGACAAGAAATCGATTTAATTTTACAGAGAATCTATAGTAAATAGTGTGGAAAAAATGTTAAGATAGTATTAGTAAAATAAGAGTAAAAAAAGTTATCAAATTAAACCCCGACATTATCCATTTATTCCTACCCTAATTATCCACAAGAGTAAATATTAAAAAGCTTTATAATTAAAAGAAAAGATAAGTATATTAAATATTATCCACAAAAAATCAAAGATTAATAGTAATAATAAAATAATAAGAATTATTATAAGAAAAACATGAACTTCACAATACTTGCAAAAGAATTAAAAAAAGGATTAGGTTTTACAGAAAAAATTACGGGTAAAAATTTAACCCTTCCAATTTTAAATAATTTATTAATAGAAGCATTGCCAAATTTTTTAAAAATATCTTCTACTGATTTAGAAGTTGGTATGCAATGGTGGGGACCTTGTAAAACAGAAAAAGAAGGGAGTGTTGTTGTCCCAGCTAAGTTTATAAGTCAATTAGCGGGAACACTAGGAGAAGATAAAATAGAAATAAAAGGAAAAGGAGCTAATCTAATTCTTGAAGGAAAAAATATTAAAACTCAAATTAAAGGCTTCCCTACTGAAGAATTCCCTATTATTCCAACATTCTTAAAAGATATATATATAGAAATGGACGGAAAGAAATTAAAAGATGGACTATCTAGTGTTGTTGACGTTACAAGTCTTTCACAAATAAAACCAGAAATATCAGGAGTATATTTTTCTTTTACTAAAGCAAATATTAAATTAGTTGCTACTGATAGCTTCAGATTAGCAGAAAAAACAATTCATGGAGAATATAAGAATCTATTTAATAAAGACATTATTTTTATTCTTCCACAAAAAACAGTTAAAGAATTAATTAATATTCTACCAGAAGAAGAAGGAAAAAATATCAGAATATATTTTTCTGATTCTCAAGTAATGTTCGAAACTTTTTTACCAAATTCAACTCACTCAGAAATAAATATTGTTTCTAGACAAATAGACGGAGAATACCCAACATATGAAGAAATTATTCCTAAAACTTCTAAAACAAAAATAGTTGTTAATAAGGATGATTTTAATAAGCAAATTAAAACAGCAGGACTTTTTGGAGGAAAAACCAACGAAGTAATTATAAAGATAGAAGAAAAAGGAATTGAGATTAAAAGTCAGGATTCTGAGATAGGAGAAAGTGAATTAAATATGCCAGCAATTACCGAGGGAGATTTTTCAAAAATATCATTTAATTACAAATTTATCTTAGATGGATTAACAAATATCAAAAGTTCAGAGATATCATTTGAATTTCAAGGGAATGATGGTCCAGCGGTAATTAGGCCAGTAGGAGATGCTAGCTACCTATATGTGATTATGCCAATTAGGATATAATTGACCAGAGAGCCATTTTTTGTTATAGTTTCCTATATAAACTAATATATAAATAATAATATGAGTAAAACATATCAGCCTAAAAAAAAGAAAAGACAAACCACCCACGGCTTTCTAGAGAGATCTAGCACTCCTAGTGGAAGGAAGATTTTAGCAAATAGAAGAAAAAAAGGCAGAGCAAAGCTTTCTGTTTAGTTTAATATGTTGCCAAAAGAAAACAGGCTTAAAAAAAAGAAAGAATTTGAGACAGTTTTTAAGAATGGGAAGACATTAAGAGGTAAAAACATTATTGCTAGATATTTTAAAAGCGAAGATGGTAAAACAAAGATAGGATTTATTGTCAGCAAGAAAGTTTCTAAGAAAGCAGTAGAAAGGAATAAGGTAAAAAGAAGGTTAAGAGAATCTGTAAGGGAGAATAAAGAGAAGATAGACAAAGGAGTAAGTATTATAATTATTGCTTTGCCATCGAGTAAAGAGGTCCCTTATAGTGAAATAAATAATGATATTAAAAGTGTGTTAAAGATATGAATATTTTTTTAACAATTTATTATACCCTACTTTATCAGCCAATGCTGAACTTTTTAATTTTGATATATGTATATACCAATAATTTTGGTATTGCTGTGATTATACTTACTTTCTTAGTAAGGCTAGCAATGAATCCTTTAAATAAAAAAGCTTTAGAGTCTCAAAAAATGATGTCTGAGATTCAGCCAAGATTAAAGGAGATTCAAACAAAATATAAAAGTGAACCTGAAAAACAAGCTCAAGAAATGATGGCGCTGTATAAGGATAAAAAGTTTAATCCTTTTTCTAGTATATTTTTACTCTTAATACAAATTCCTATTATTATTGCTCTATTCCAAATATTTAAAGGAGGAATTATAATGGATCCTCAATATATATATTCCTTTATTTCCCTTCCAGAAGCTATCAACCCGTATTTCTTAGGAATTGATTTATCTTCTCCTAATATGATTTTAGCTGTAATAGCAGCTATCGCACAGTTCTTCCAGGCAAAAACAGGATTTGTTAAAAACAAGAAAGTAGAAACTAAAGAGCCAAAAGATCAGGCAACTCAGATTACAGAAATGATGCAGAAACAAATGGTGTTTATGCTTCCAATTGTAACATTATTTGTTTTATCGTATTTACCTTCTGCTCTAGGACTTTATTGGATAGTTACAACAGTAATGACAATATATCAACAAAAGCAAATATTAAAAGAGAAAAATGATTAATCAAGAAGAACTAAAAATAATCGAAGAAATTGTTAGCAAGTTTTTTAACAAAGGAGGGTTTGATATTGAATCAGAAATAAAAACAGAAGATGATCTTTTAACTGTAAACATTAAAACAAGTGAAGCTAATAATTTAATAGGAAAGCAAGGACTTGTTTTAGCAGATATTCAGCTTATCTTAAGGAAGATAATAAAGAGGAAAATAGACGAAGACTTCTATATCAATATTGATATAGATAACTATAAAAAGAATAAAGAAAATTACTTAAAAGATCTTGCTTGGAATATTGCTGATGAAGTTCTAAAGACTGGCAAAGAAAGAGAGATTCCCCTTGTGTCTTCATTTGATAGAAGAATAATACATATTGAACTAGAACAAAGAAACGACGTCTTCACAGAAAGCGTCGGAGAGGGAGAAGAAAGAAAGATAGTTGTAAGGCCTGCTAAGTAAGCAGGTTTTTTGCTTCTTTAATTTTTGATATTTCTTCAGGGCTTGTTGTAATAATTTGGTCTTCAGTATATGAAGCCATAATTCTAATGGCAACGTGTTTTTGTCCTGCAAAAAAGATGCCCTCCCCTACAGGAGTCTCTAATAGTAAGAATTTCTCTTGTTCAGTTAAAGTGAAAGTATGTTGAATTAAATCAATTGTTGCTGGACTTTGTTTCAATAATATTTGAATTG
>JBBABL010000032.1:6427-6756 GCA_041657645.1 Minisyncoccota bacterium | reverse complement strand
AGATTTGGAATTTTAATTTAGGTGGCGCGCCAGTTTTCAACTGGCACGAAATTCGGAAGCGAAAAAGGAAAGGTTCAAAATCCCGCCCGCATTCCTCCCCAGACCCCTCCTGCGGGCGGGAAATCAGCCGAGGCAAGGCGAACCCTTTCAGATTCAGGATTTTTTGGGGGGAATACATTTGTGTCGGCACTTCGTGTCGACCCCGATTCGGCTTCAAAATGCGATTTCGATTTCTGGCGGAGAGGGAGGGATTCGAACCCTCGAGCCGTTTTCACAGCTAACACCTTAGCAGGGTGCCCCATTCGACCGCTCTGGCACCTCTCCAACGA
>JBBABL010000032.1:0-6417 GCA_041657645.1 Minisyncoccota bacterium | reverse complement strand
CTATACAAAATAACGTTAAAGGTCAACTATTTCTCTGGCAATAGTTATTCCCCAGACTGTATTTGCTCCTGCGTTCTTTAATGTTTTAGCACATTCCTCCATAGTTGCTCCTGTGGTATAGACATCATCAATTAAAATAATTTTTAACCCCGAAACATTTTTATTGATTTTGTATGCATCTAAAATATTCTTAAGTCGTTCTTCTCTTTTTAATTCCATTTGAGGTTTATTATCTTTCACTTTTATAATACAATCTGTTAATAATTTTATTCCTGTCACTTCTGATATTATTTTTGCTATTTCTTCTGATTGATTAAATCCACGCATTCTTTTTCTTTTATTTGATAGGGGAATAGGAACAAGGATAAAATCTTTATCTATAGGACAATTAACTTCTTGAAGATGTTTAATAATTAAAAAAGCAAAAGGGGCTGATAGTTCCTTTATATATGAATATTTTAATTTATGGATAGCACTTTGAACAATTTTATTATTAAAAGAACAAGCTGAATATATTCTGTCGAGATATCTATTTTTACATTTTTCACATTTATGATTTTTATCCATCTTTTCGCAAAGACAATATATAAATGGATTAACATCAATCAAAGAAAGACAATCATCACAAAGATAATTTCCTTCTTTATTACAATTTATACACCTTTTAGGAAAAAGTATATCAATAATATTTTTCATATTGTTAGAATACTTGCTAATAATTTTATAATTGCTATAATAGAAATATAATAATTACTATTAAACATTTTATCATGTTTTTCACAAATAAAAAAAATTCAGCGGGATTGGGAGTAGACGTTGGTACAAAATCTATTAGATTTGTTGAGGTTTCTCGAAAGAAAAACAATTTTCTTTTAGATAATTATGGCGAAGTAAATTTAGACCATGCTTGTCGAGATTTTTTTAGATCATTTGACCAAAATACTTTAAATCCTGATATTGAAAATATATACAAAGCTCTTAGGGGATTAATTTTAGAAGCAGATGTTAAAACTAAAAGCGCAAGCTTTTCTTTGCCTGATTTTTCGACTTTCTTTTCTTCTTTTGAAATACCTCCTATGTCTAAAAAAGAAATGGATAGTGCTGTAGGTTTTGAAGCAAGAAAGTATATACCATTACCATTATCAGAGGTGGTATTGGATTGGCAGTTAATGAATAATAATTTATCAGAAAAAGAAGCAAACAGAGTTTTAGTTATGGCGGTTTCCAAAACTGCAATAGGGCACTACAAAGAAATTGCAGAAAAATCTGATTTGAATTTAGTTTCTCTTGAAGCAGAAGCAATGGCACTTAAAAGAGCATTAGTTGAAAAAAATAGCATAGAAAATATTTGCCTAGTAGAGATAGGTTTCCAAAGTACAAACGTTAGTATTATAAAGCAAGGGTTTATGAATGCTAGTTTTAGTTTTGATACAGCAGGAAAAGATTTGACTAATGCTATTTCAGAATCTTTTAATGTTGATCTTGCTGAAGCTGAAAAAGCAAAAAGAAAATATGGATTAGTAGATAGCGAAGAAATTTCTTTAATCGGAGTATTGGATCCAATAATGTCTATTATCTTTGAAAAAGTAAAAAAAATAATTCATGATTTTGAAAGGTCAGAAGAGTCTCAAGTTAATAAGATATTATTATCAGGAGGAAGTTCTTTGATGCCTGGTATTTTAGAATATTTTAATAATACTATAAATAGAAACACTGACACACCTATTATTGTGGAAATGGGGGAGCCATTTAAAAGATTAATATATCCTCAAGCATTGGAGGGAAAGATGAAAGAAATTAATGCTAACTATGCGGTTGCGCTAGGGGAAGCCTTGAGAAAATTTGAGTAATAAATTATAATTAGTAAAAATATTTATGGCAATTGAAATTAGCCCTATAAAAAAAGAAACTCATCGAAACAAGGATAATATTTTAATTATTTTGATTACTTTACTTATTATTTCTTTTGGTCTTTATGCATTACTTTCTTTTATGCTTGTTCCTCAGAAAGAATCTGAAATATCTGGACTCAACCAGGAATTATCTAATTTAAACAATGACTCAGTAAGGGCTAATATTAATGAGCTTAATATTGCCACCAAGTATATTAATGATTTTAAGGTTCTTTATGCTAGTAGTCCTAAAATATCTAACTTTTTTGCAAGTTTTGGGTTATGGGCTCACCCAAATATAATTTATTCAAATATTAAATTAGATTCTACTTCAAGAAAAGTCACGATGTCGGGAAAAACTGCAAGTAACCCTTATTTGATGGAGCAAATAGCAATTTGGCAAGAAGAATCTTCAATAGACAGCTATGAATTGTCCGGTATTACTATTGATGAGAGTGGATTAGTTTCTTTTAATGTAAATATATTTATTAAGGCCTCTTTACTAAAATAATATGGACACAAAGCAATTAAAATTATTAATTTACCTTCTAATAACCATCCTTATATTTGGAGTTTTTAAATTATTAGTAATTCCTGCATACGAAAATTTTCAAACCAAAAATATTGAATATAGTGAAGTAAAAAAACAAATAGAAACTACGCAAAATTATTTCTTGTTTTCAGAAAGTAGCTTTAACAAATTAAAAGAATCAAACTGGGAAGAAAAGAAAGAGTATATGGAGGTTAATTTTACATCTTCTCCATTTTTCTTTCCAAAGACAACATATTTTTTGAGAATGGTTGCTTCGCAGAATGGGATGACTATGTCTAGTATAACTAATTCTTCTTCTGTTCTGTTAAGCAAGACACAAGAAACTTTTAAGGACCAATTAAAAGGGGAAGTGAAGAAAACAACTTTTAATTTTTCTCTTGAAGGAACCTATACTACTTTTCAAAACTTTTTATCAGCACTAGAGGGTCAAACAAGAATAACAAATATTAAAAGTGTAAGCGTTTCATCTGTAACAAAAAACGATTCATTAGTATCAACCTTTAAGTTTAATATAATAGCAGACCTTTATTCTTATTAATATGATTAATATAGAAAACGAAAAACCAAAAAGTAAGAAAAGTTTTTTAGAGAAAATTGCTCCATTAGTTTTAATTATTGTAATAATTTATGCAGTGTGGATGTTCAAAGGATATTTTATTAAAGATAGCAATACTAGTGAAAACTTAAGCGGTGACAATCAATCTAGCGAACAAGTTGAAGTCCAAGCTTTAATAGACTTTATTAATTCAGAAATCTTTACAAAATTAGTTTTTGTTCCTGACCCTTCTATCTTTGATCAAGTAGAAAATGTTAACATAATTACAGGAGAAAATAATTCATTAAATTAATAAATAAATGTTATTAGAAAAATTCATTGAGAAAAAGAAAATAGGCGAAGAAGAAGCTAATAAGATAAAAGAAGAATTTGATGAGTTCCAAGGAACTGAAGAAAGTTTTTTATTTAGTAAAAAATACTTAACCGAAAAAGAAATTAATGCTATTAAGTCGGAAATCTACGGTATACCTTATTTTGAAAAAACAGACATACTTGAGGTAGGAAATGAAGCACTTTCTTTAATTCCCGAAGATTCAGCTAGATTTTATAAGATAGTTCCAATTTCCTTCAATGGAGATGTTTTGGATGTTGGTTTAGTTAATCCTGATGATATCAAAGCGAAAGAGGCTCTTAACTTTTTAGTGCGACAGCATAAAATAAGTTATAATCCTTATATAATAAGCGAAAACTCTTTTAAAAATTTTCTTAAAAAATATAGGGATATTCAAGAAGAAGTAGGGAAGGCATTAAGTAACCTTGAAAAAGAATTAGGAGGAGAAAATAAGAAAATAGACTTCATAAATGCTAATGAAAAACCAAAAGCCGATAAACTTTCCGAAGATGCGCCAATTATTAAAATGGTGGCTGTTGTTTTAAGGCATGCTGTTGATGGTGGTGCTTCTGATATTCATATTGAACCAGAAGAAAAGCAATTAAGGGTTCGTTTCAGAATGGATGGAAATCTTTTCTCTTCTTTATTTTTACCTATACATACACACGCATCAATTGTTACTAGAATTAAAATTCTTTCTAATTTAAGGATTGATGAAACAAGAATTCCTCAAGATGGAAGATTTTCTGCAAAAATAGATAATAAATCAATTGATTTCAGAGTTTCAACTTTTCCAACAAAGCTAGGAGAAAAAGTAGTTATTAGGGTTCTTGACCCAAGTGAAAATTTGAAAACTTTTGAGCAGGTTGGACTTTCTAATTATAACTTAAAAATTCTTAAAGAATCTATTAGTAAGCCTTTTGGATTAATACTAACAACGGGTCCAACTGGTTCTGGTAAAACAACCACTCTTTATTCAATATTAAAAGAATTAAATAAGCCTGATGTTAATATAGTAACGTTAGAAGACCCAGTAGAATATTTTATAAGTGGAGTAAACCAATCTCAAATTAGACCAGAAATTGGTTATAATTTTAGTCATGGATTAAGATCGGTTGTTAGGCAAGACCCAGATATAATTATGGTTGGAGAAATAAGAGATGAAGAGTCGGCTTCCTTAGTAACTCATGCTGCTTTAACTGGACATATTGTTTTATCAACCCTACATACAAATAATGCTATTGGTTCTATATCAAGATTAATAGATATGAAAGTTAAATCATTCCTTATACCTGCCACTTTAAATGTCGCTGTTGCTCAAAGACTTGCCCATACTCTTTGTCCTTATTGTAAGGAAAAAGTGAGACCCGTTAAAGAAGTCGAGAAAGAAATAATCAGACAATTGAATGACTTACCTGAAGAAGCTAAAAAATATTTTAAAATACCAAAAGAAATATTTGTTTACAAGCCAAAAGGATGTCCTAAGTGTAATATGAAAGGTGAAAAAGGAAGAATAGGGGTGTTTGAAATTTTAAAGATGACTAAGGGCCTTGAAGAAGTAATTATTAATGATTATTCTCTTTCAAAAATAGCAGAAGAAGCGAAGAAGCAAGGAATGATAACAATGAGGCAAGATGCTTTAATCAAAGCTCTTGATGGGGTTATCTCTGCTGAAGAAGTATTTAGAATTACAGAAGAACAACAAACATAAAATGAATTATCAGACATATTTAAGACAATTATTGGATTCAACAATAAAGAATAATGCTTCAGATTTGCATTTTTCTGAAGGTTATCCTCCTGTCATAAGAGTTAATAGGGAATTATTGTTTTTTAATAAAGAAAATATTTTAACTGCAGAAGATACTAATGGTCTTTCTTTTGCCTTAATGACCGAGGAACAAATAGAACTATTTTTAAAAGAAAAAGAAATAGATTTTTCATATAGTTTTGAAGGGAGGGCAAGATTTAGGGTTAACATTTTTCATCAGATGGGGAAAGTTAGCGCATCATTAAGATTAATCCCAGAAAAAATAAGGTCAATAGATGATTTAAATTTACCATTAGGAATACGTAAGTTTCTTGATTATTCACAAGGACTAGTTTTAGTTGTTGGACCTTCTAGTCATGGAAAAAGTTCTACTTTAGCGGCGATGATAGAAGAAATTAATCTTAGAAAAGCTTGTCATATTATTACCATAGAAGATCCGATAGAGTATGTCTTTAAAAAAGGTAAGTCAATTATTAGTCAAAGAGAGCTTCATTCTGACACATTTTCTTTTTCTAGAGCTTTGAAATCATCATTAAGAGAAGACCCAGACGTTATTATGGTTGGAGAAATGAGAGATGCAGAAACTATTTCTGCAGCGATTACTGCTGCTGAAACTGGGCATCTTGTTTTTGCAACACTACACACTAATTCAGCAGCTCAAACTATTCATAGGATAGTAGATAGTTTTCAGGGGGCTCAACAGTCTCAGATTAGAATACAACTAGCAAGTTCTTTAGTTGGTGTCATATCTCAACGATTAATTCCTTCTTCAAGTAATAGCGTTCTTCCTGCGTGCGAAATATTATTTAATAGTCCAGCAATTTCTAATCTAATTAGAGATAATAAGATATATGAAATACCATTAGTAATAGAAACTTCTTTTGACCAAGGAATGGTCTCTTTAGATAGAGCGCTAGCAGAATTGACAAGGAAAGGAATGGTAAGCTTCGAAGACGCAGTTAAATTTTCCAATAATCCAAGAGAACTTAAAAAATTAATATGAAATATTCTTATCAAGCAAAAACAAGAGATGGTACTAAAAAGTCAGGGATAATAGATGCTCGATCAAAAGAGACAGTTTTAGATTTTTTAGATGCGGAAGAGCTTTTTCCTATCGAAGTTATTAAAATAAAAGATGAGGGAGAGAAAGATTTAACTAAAAGGAATATTTCTCTTTTTAAAGGGGTTTCAATGAAAGATGTGGCTATATTCTCTCGTCAATTATCAATCATGATAGAGTCTAATGTTCCTCCAGCAGAAGCTGTTTAAGCATTGGGAGATCAGACAAAAAATAAATACTTTAAAGAAATAATT
>JBBABL010000031.1:0-7048 GCA_041657645.1 Minisyncoccota bacterium | reverse complement strand
CAATTAGTGGATTAAAAACAGAAGAAACACAAAGAGTCCAAGAAAGCAGATTCCGTTTAATTCTTCCTGACCAATCATTTGATTTAAGGCTTTCAATTATTCCCGGAGGATATGGAGAAAGCGCTTCTTTAAGAATCTTAGGAGGAGAAACTTCTTTATTAGATTTAGAAAAATTAGGATTCCTTCCAACTCAAAAAGAAAAAATAGAAAAAGTTCTAGAAAAAAAGATTGGCTTAATTTTAGCTGCCGGGCCTACTTCATCTGGAAAAACCACAACCTTATTCTCTTTACTCAAAAAATTATCCAGCCCTGATGTTAAGATTATTACGGTTGAAGACCCAATTGAATATCGATTGCCAGGTGTTATTCAAACTCAAGTTGACGAAGAAAAAAACTATACTTTTGCCAAAGCCCTTCGCAGCTTACTTCGCCAAAACCCTAACATTTTCTTAATTGGAGAAATTAGAGATAAAGAAACAGCCCAACTTGTCTGGGAAGCATCTTCAACAGGCCACCTTGTTCTTTCAACTATTCATACAAATGATGCTTTAGGAGTATTATCGCGTCTCCAGGGCCTAGGAATCCCCTCACAAGAGCTTATTCCCTCTATTAATGCTATTATTGCTCAAAGACTAATTCGCTGTCTCTGCCCTCATTGTAAAGAGAAAATAAAAACTCCAAAAGAAATTATTCCTTCTATTAAAAAAACTATAAAAAAGTTCCCTGAATATAAGCAACCAGAATACATTTACCAAGCTAAAGGATGCCCCAAATGTAGCTTTACTGGATATAAAGGGCAAATTGGAATATTTGAAACATTAATTCCTCCTTCAGAAACAAAAGATCTTGCTAAAATAGATTTTCCCAAATTAATAGATGATGCCACTATCAAAGTCATTCAAGGCATCACCTCTTGGGAAGAAATAAGAAGAGTTTTAGGAGTATAAAAAAAGACCCATTAATCTGCAGGCAGAATCCTCCGAAACAAGGAGATAAAAGATTAACCCGAGGTATATTCCAGGCGCTAAAGCGTCCAAAATACCCATCTGCAGAAAACCCCCTGACAAGCTTGAGCTTGCGTGCCCACAGATTAATAAGTCCTTTTTATTAAACCCTAACAAGCATTATAATATACATTTACCATTTTGTCAAGTCATGCTTCTTAATCTTCTATCATGTCCCATTGCTCATTTTCCACTAATTCAATAAATCCTTCAGCTGCTTCTTGGGCGGCTGGATTTAATCCTATTACTTTTTTTGCATATTCTATTGCTTTCTCTTTGTTTTGCATTTTTGCATAAGTCGCTGCCAAACTAGTATATAAAGAAACGTCCTGAGGATCTATCTGAATAGCCCGTAAATAAAGTTTTTCTATTGTTGAATAATCTTTTTCTTTAACTAGAAGATTTATAATGAATAAAATTTGATCTTTATCGTTAAAAGGATAATTTAATTCTGCTGCTTTAATAAAATTCATATTTGCCTTTTCCAAATCTTCTAGCTCATAATATGCTGAGCCTAGTATATAATAAACAGAAGAAACTTTTGGATCCACTTCAATAACTTTTTTTGCTTCTTGAATGCCTTTTTCAATTTCTCCATTTAAAATAAAAAATTTTGAGGCAAATAAATGAGAGCTTGGAAAATGAAGGAATCGAGATAAAATCATTTCCACTGATTCTTCTGCTTTTAAAAGATAATCTCTGTCCCATTGAGAATATATTGTTTCTAAATCTATCTTTGCAGTTACTAAACTAAAACGCCAAGGAGTTTTTTGAACAACTTTATCTGTTTGTAAAACTAATGCCTCTACTATATTTTTTCTATCTTTATCTTCTATTCTAAAACTATATAAAGAATAAATCTTTTTTACTCCAACAATAATATCATGCTCAAGAAAAAATGGATTATTAATTATTTTTCTCAATTCTTGAAATGCTTCTTCTCCTTCGCCCTGTTTCATCAAAAAACTAACTCTCGTAATCCCCTTGCTAACAAAATAAGGCTTAATTACCCATTGAATTGTTGAAAAACTAACTAAACAAATAATTATAATTATTATTAAGCAACTACCCATTCTTGCAGCATAATTTGATTGTTTGGTTACTTTAATTTCATGTTGATTATCATTTTCTGTTATTTTTGATGAATTTTTAGATGAATATGAAGGTATTGTTTCTGAAAGCGACGCTATAAACGCTAAGACCAAAAAAAACATCAAATAACTTTCATGAAAATCAAAAATAAAAATATTTTGGATAAAATAACCTGCCAAACAACCAATTATAGCTAATGAGGGCAAACACCATTCTTGTTTTTTTCTTAATTGGTTTAAAAAATAAAAAGCGATTCCGAAAATAGACAAATAAGACAAAAATCCAAAAATACCATTAGTGGCTAAAACCTCCATCGGTTTGTTGTGTGCTCGATCAAAATAAAAATCTTCTGGCAGATATTTCAAAACTTCAGGATTAAAATTCTTTATATAAGCGGCCTCATAATTTTCCTGACCCCAGCCAAAAAGAGGTTTTTGTAGAAAGCTTTGCCAGGCAGTTCCTGCTGAGAAAATACGAGACTTGGCTGTTGGGTCTGTTAAGGAAATAGAAGAAAACCTGCTTAAAATTACATTATTTTTCACAAAATCAGTATTTTTCCCTGCAAAAGTAAAAATAGACAGAACTGCAATACTAATCAAAAAAACAATGGCTATTTTTTTAAAAGGCAGTAAAATTTTATCTTTAGAAAGAAAAATTATTGCCAAAGCAATCAATACAACGCTTGCTAGATAACCCATCATTGCTCCTCTAGTTAAAGTCACAAAAAGCAACAAACTTTGAACTATAAAAGCAATTGACCACCAGTTAAATAGTTTTTTATCATAATTGTATTGACGAAAATAAAAATATAATGCTAAAAAAGCGTTAAAAAGTAGATAAGCACCAAAATAAGAAGGATTGCCAGTGTAGCCAACTAATCGATCACTTGTAATTCGAACAAATACTTGCCCTATACCTAAAAAAGGCAATAAAGCTAAAAAAGAGTAGAATAAACTAATAAAAACTTGGGTCTTAAGAATCTTCTCTATTTCTAAATATTTAAAAGTAGTAGCAATAATTAAAAAGAAAGCCATAAAATACCAAATCCCTAATACCCCTTCCATTCTTTCATTACCTGAAAAAAAACTGTAATAAAAATCTACGCCAAAAAGCGCAGAAATAAATATAATAATCCCAAAAATAAGTATTGCTTTAGTTAAAGGAGTTAAAAAAATCAAAGAAGTCGAACTTCCTTTGGAAGTTCGACTTCTAATCAACCATAAAGACCAAATCATCAACATTAATCCAACAATTATCCGAAAAACAGTTGCCTTACCAATAACAAAAGGAAAATAACTTTGAATATCAACAAAAAAAGGCGTCAATAAAGTCATAATTGTGAGATAAAAAAGTATTATTTTTAGATTAACTTTCATATTATTTTGTAATAAAAACCAGAATAAACTCAATAAATTTTTAAAATATTATCTATAAACTTTGATTTGCTACCGATCTCGTCAAGGGCCCAAAATAACCAGTGGTAATTATCCCTTTAAATTTCTGATATCTTTGAACTGCTGCTTGAGTCAAAGGGCCAAAATAACCTGTTACTAATTTCTCTGGATAAATATCGTTTTCTAAATTAGCTAAAAATTGCTGTAAACATTTTACTTCATCAGAAGAAGTCATCCCATAATATAAATCTTGGGAAAAAATCGAACAACTTAAACCGCTCTGATAAGTCTTTTGCATTGCTAATTGAGTTTGCAGCATTACTACTTGTCTTTTTAACTCATCAATCTGTCTTAATAAAGATTCAATAATTTGTTTCTCTTGATTGTCGCTCGACTCTACATTTGTCACTTCCCAAGAATAATAATAAGTTTTTCCTTGCTTTCCAAAAGACCCAACAAAAGGAATAAAATAAACTGCTTTATTCTTAGTTCCCATTTCTTCAATATATATTTCTTGAATATTTGCTGCGGAAAAATCAATAAAGCCAATAGTTTTTTTACCATCAATGTCTTCAATAATATAAGGAATTTTTTCTATCGGCGTATTTTCTGGAATTGTGAACTTTAATTTTATTATCCCTGAGCCACCAGTAATTTTTTGCCATTTTGCTTCCCAAGATTTGATTGAATCAGTAACTGAAAGAGAGCTTCTTGATTGAATTGGTAAATAATAAGAATGAGCAAGTATGGAATAATTTTTTAAAGAAGTGCCTTGATAACAATATTGTTTTCCTAAAAAGCAATCATTAACAATATTGGCAACTAACCAATCTAAATATACTTGTTCAAAATTAGCTTGATGTTTTTTAAAAACTTCTACAAAAGACACTAACCCATTTTTTGAAGGATATTTCAACACTTCACCAAAGAATTGATTACCAAATTGTTCTCTAAGATAAAGAGCAAAAAGATAAACTTTGCCATAATCTTTGTCAGCATTTTCCCATTTAATTAAATTAATATCTGTAGAATACAACAAGCTTTGAGCCCTTTGTTGTGTTATTGAATTAATATCAGTTCCTATTATTTGTCCAGCAAATTCTGATATTAACTCATAAAACCAAGTTTCTGCTCCTGGCTTCTGATGCAAAGTAATTAAATGAGTAAATTCATGAGCCAATTGATAATCTAAAATTTCTTGTGAAGACTTTAAAATCAAATTACTGTTCAAATAAATAATTTGTCCCTCATTTGAATATTCAACCACGGACTTTGAATAGCTATCAATAATTCTTATATAACCGCCAAACCTATCTTTTAAAGGCTTTAAAACAATAATAATCCGTGGATCATTATCTATCCCTGGGTTATCTTCTGAACCTAATAAATTAGTTAAAATCGGGTAAGTTTTGTATTCAAAATTAGTTGCTAAATTATATAGTTTACTATCTAATTCTGTTTTTTTATCAAAAGCTTGATACCATTGCTTGTCAGCATAAAAATAAAACTTATTAGTGGTTTTCAACAACTGAGATTCTATTTGATTACGTCCATGCAAATCATAACCTGAATCAACAAAAAAACTAGCTGTTTGCTCCCATTTTGCCAAAGAAATACTAGGAAATATTAAAACTCCTAACGATATTAAATAAACCGTTATTCCTATAAAGAATTCTTTTTTCTTTAAATTAAACATAAGAATATCATATCAAAAAAACAACAAAAATTCAAAATATACAACCTATGTTTTACAAAAACGCATCAAATCAAAAACCGCCTAAATAGGCGGTTTTTGAAATTACTAATCTCCTCCTAAAAAGAAATAAGTAATTAAACCTGCAAGGAAAGGCTATTAGGAATTATCTTCCAAAAGTATGGCTCCAGTTTTTAGAGCACTAATACCCCAATCTTGTATCTCGAAATCTACTGTTTTTGAACCAGTTGTACTCCATTTTATATCTTCAATACCAACACTATAATAAGCCCTAGCATTAGTATTTACTATATTTAACTCAAAAGTACAATTTCTTGTACTTCCTCTTGGAATACCCCATACTTTTTTATCACTAAGATCATCGAGACTGTTAGTTCCTTCACAACTCCAGTAAGTAGTAGTAGCGCTGGCGGTATCACCAGCTGGTGTAATTGCTTGAAGAATACCATTATCATCGGTATTAGTAGAACTATAAGTAGCATGATCTACAGTAGGAAGATAAATATCACTACCATTAGCTGTAATACTGAACTTAATACTAAAATCACCAACGTCTCTAGGAGAGCTAGAAGAGCTATCTGAACGAGCTTCAGTGGCTTGAATTAAAGCAAAAGTAGGACCTTCTTTATAGAAGTACTGCTTTTCTGCTGTAGCTGTTCCGTCAAGTTCGGTATTTCCTAAAGTGTTATAAAGATCATCTTCAGCAGTAATATTCGTATAATCAGTTCCATCTAACTCAGCAATAACATGGTCACCAGCCGTAGTGTAGGAACTATCTATTTTAGCTACATTTGCTTTCAAAGTTAATGTCTTTGTACTATCTTTAGCAATAGAAATATCAAGATCAGCAAAATTTACTGTACCTGTAGTTGTGCTAGCGTCACTTCCTAAGGCTGCAGTAGCTAAAAGAGTGCTTCCATCATAAAGTTTAGCTGCAGATAAAACATCATCCATATTATTTCTAGTTAATCCAGTAAAATCAAAAATTAAATCTGTTACTCTTACATTTCTATATTCAGCCTCAAGATCAAATAAGCCCAATGTTACATCTTCGGTAGTCTCAGTATTACTTATAAGAGCTGTTCCTTCTACAGGACTTGCCTCATTTAAGCTAACATTGATATACCCTTTAGTAGCAGTAGCAATGCTAAATATTCGAGTAGATGGTTCGGATGGACTATAAACATTCAAACCAGCTGTATCAACTCCACGAATGGAATTCCCAGCTAATTGAACTTGACTTAAATCAGTATTTACAGGACTAGAAGGAACATCTATTTTAACAGTAAATGTTTTTGTTTCACCGCTAGGAATAGATGTATTTAATCCTGTCAGATAAAGATTGTAGCTGCTTCCAACTGCTGCTTCTTCAAAAGCAGAAGAAACAGCATCTACCTCTTTAAGAAGGTTGTTACCTTCATATAAAGCAATTTTGTTAACGCTCAACCAAGGCCTCTTGTTAAAGTTAAGCCTTACAGACTGAACGTTTATATTAGAATTATTTGCTTTTAAGGTAAAAGCCATAACTGCTTTATTGGTATCTCCTTTCTTTACATCAGTACCATTAGTTGGAGTAGGAAGAAGTTTGTAAGTGAAATAGCCTTCTGTAGCAGCAACTGTAGTAGTTGTAGTTTCACCAGGAGCTGTGGTTGTTGTAGTTGGTGTGCAATATAATGCATTCAACTGTGCCCTTGTTAAAGGACCAACATAGCCTGTGGTGATTATACCGTGTTTGGCTTGAAAAGCCTTGACAGCAGCTAAGGTCAAAGAACCAAAATAAGTGGTTTCTGAACCAGGAGCTCCGGCACCAGAGGCAGCTACTCTAGTAGCTGGGTCTAGATTAA
>JBBABL010000030.1:0-7062 GCA_041657645.1 Minisyncoccota bacterium | reverse complement strand
AGAAAATAGATACAGTAGGTTTAAGAGATATTATCAAAAAAGCAAAGGATAATAAAGATGATAAGGGTGGTAACATTAATCCAGGGGAGGTGATTAAGTTTTAAATCATTTCTTGCCTTTTCAGCTATTTTTTGGTATAAAGACATTGTCTTATGGCCCCATCGTCTAACGGTTAGGACGCCAGATTTTCAATCTGGAAATCAGGGTTCGATTCCCTGTGGGGTCACAATGAATGAAAAATATTATCTAAAGATTGGAAGAGCAGTTGATCTAGAGAATATCAAAGAGAAAAGGCTATATCGCTTCTTTGAAATGCTTGTTCCTTTGATGAGCTTATCGGTATTATTTTTAGCGATATTTTTCTCTTGGAAATTTCCTATTATAATCGCCTTCTTTATTATCATTTATGATATCTATTGGCTTCTAAGAACAATATATTTTGCTTTTTACCTAAAGGCAGGATATTCTAAAATGAAGAAGAACGAAAAAGAAGATTGGCTTAAAAAACTTGAAGAATTAGGTAGCCCGACAAATGGACTGAATATAGATTCTTTTAGAGATATTTATCACTTAGTTATCCTTCCTACCTTTAGAGAGCCTATTGAGGTGGCTAGAACAACGATGGAAAACCTTTTGAAAACAGATTATCCTAAAGATAAGATGATTGTAGTTTTTGCTTGTGAGGAAGCCGATAGAGAGAATGCGGAAATAATTGCTGAAGAGATAAAAGAAAATTATGGAGATAAGTTCTTTAAGTTTTTAGTAACTTTTCATCCAAGTAATTTAGAAGGGGAGGTTGCAGGTCATGGCGCTAATGATGCATGGGCGACGAAGGAAGCTAAGAAATTAATAGATGAAATGAAGATTCCTTACAAGAATATCTTAGTTTCTTCTTTTGATATAGATGCTTGTGTTTATCCAAAATACTTTAGCTGTTTAACTTATTATTACTTAACTGTTAAATCTCCTCTAAGGACAAGTTTTCAGCCAATTCCACTATATCTAAACAATGTTTGGGAAACGCATGCACTATCAAGAGTTTTTTCTTTTACCTCTACTTATTGGCACACAATGAATCAAGAGAGACCAGAGAAGTTAGTAACTTTTTCATCTCACTCTATGCCATTTAAAGCACTGAATGATGTTGGTTTCAAACAAAGAAATGTTGTTTCCGATGATTCAAGAATATTTTGGCAATGTTTTTTTGAATACGATGGAGATTATAGGGTAGAGCCAATTTACTATCCAATTTCTATGGATGCTAATTGTGCCGAAAACCTTTTTGAAACATTAAAAAATATTTATAAGCAACAGAAGAGGTGGGCTTATGGAGTAGGGGAAGTTCCATTCTTTCTTTTTGCTTCTCTAAAGAACAAAAAAATTAGCTTTAGGAAAAAGCTTGCAATGGGATTTGATTTAATAGAAGGACATGTTTCTTGGGCTGTATCGGCAATCCTTATTTTCCTTTTAGGATGGTTGCCTTTAATATTAGGTGGAGCTGAGTTTTCTCAAACTTTATTGTCATATAATCTACCGAAGGTTACAGGGGCTATATTGACCGTAACGATGTCTTCTTTAATTATGTCTATATGGGTAAGTATGCTTCTTTTACCTCCCAGACCGGCAAAATACGGCAAATTCAAGCACTTTTTGACTGCAATCGAGTGGGTAATGATTCCTTTTGTAATGATTTTCTTTAGCGCTTTACCTGCATTTCATGCACAAATGCACTGGCTTTTTGGAAGGTATATGGGTTTTTGGGTAACACCAAAGGTTAGAAAGTAATTATTCTAGGTGTAGTGCTTCTTCAAAGGCTTCAAGTCTTTGTTTTAATTTAGGATAACTATTTAATTTAGGGAATATTATTTCTGATGCTTCGCGAGTTTCCTTAAGGAGTTCAATATTATCTAATGATGACATTACATAGTCAGGTAGACCCCATTGTCTTTTTCCAAGAAAATCTCCAGGCCCTCTTAATTTTAAATCTATTTCAGATAATTTAAACCCACTATCATATTTTTTCATAGCATTAATTCTTTCAATTGTTGCCTTGCTTTTTGATTCGGTTAAAAGAAAACAATATGATTGTTTTTTTCCTCTTCCTACTCTTCCTCTAAACTGATGTAATTGTGCTAAGCCAAACCTATCAGCACCTTCAATCATCATCACAGTTGCATTAGGAATATCTATCCCTACCTCAACAACTGATGTTGAAACAAGTATATTAAATTTTTTCTTCTTAAAGTCATTCATTATTTTACCTTTTTCTTTAGGAGTCATTTTACCGTGAAGCATCTCCACCTTTAAATCAGGAAAGATATTTTGGGATAATTTTTCGTATTCATCTGTAACGGCTTTTACTGTTGATTTATCATCTTCAACAGATTCTATTCTTGGGCATATTACGAAAGCCTGATTTCCTTTTTTAACCTCTTTTTTAATTAAAGAGTAGGCTTTCTTTTCGTCTTCAATTATATTAGTCTTTATTTTCTTCCTTCCTTTTGGAAGTTTATCTATAACTGATAAATCTAAATCTCCCCAAATAGTTAAAGTTAGTGTTCGGGGGATAGGGGTTGCTGTCATTGATAATAAGTGGGCAATCTTACCCTTAGGAGAAAGGGATGCTCTTTGCTTTACTCCAAATCGATGTTGTTCATCAATAATAATTAATCCTAAGTCTTTGAATCTAATCCGATTTTCTTTCTTTGTTTTTTCTTTAGTGATTAAAGCTTGTGTTCCTATTAAAACATTTATTTCTCCCTCCTCTGTTTTCTCAATTAATCTTTTTCTTGATATTTCAATAGTATCGGTTTTTAATTTTTTAGAATAATAAAGATCTTCTTTGCCAGTTAAAAAACCAATATTAACGTTGAAGTTTTTTAAAAGTTCAAAGAATGTTTTAAAATGTTGTTTAGTCAGTATTTCTGTTGGAGCCATTAAAACAACTTGTTTTTTTGCTTTTATTGCATTGATTGTAGCAATAGCGGCAACAACTGTTTTTCCTGAACCAACATCTCCTTGTAATAATCTATTCATTGGTGAACATTTTTCCATATCTTGAAGTATCTGCCATGTTGATTTTTTTTGACCATCAGTAAGTTTAAAGGGGAGGGAAGATGTAAATCTTTTCACAACATCTAATTTAATTGGTATTTCTGGTGCTTCTTCGCTTTGAAGTTCTTTCCTTTTTTTAATATTCAAAAGTGAAACTAAAAATATTTGTTCAAAAACAAGCCTTCTCTGTGCTTCTTTAGCGTCAGATAATTTTTTAGGAAAATGTATTTTTTCTATTGCCTTTCCAAGCGTTAATAGTTTGTATTTATTAATAATCTCTTCTGGTAATGTTTCTGGTATTTTATCTTTTATACTTTCTATAAGTGGCTTAATTGCATATCTTATCCATTTTGAAGTAATACCTCTTGTTTCACTATATATTGGAACTATTCTTCCAGTATGAATATTTTCTTTCAGCGATATTTTTTCAAAGTTTGGAGAAGACATCTGAACAGAATATTTATTAATATTTACTTTTCCTGACAACATTACTTCGTCTCCTTCTTTTAGACTACTTGTTAAATATGGCTGATTAAACCAAATAGCTTCAATTGAGGCGGTATCATCTTTTATTAAGGCCTTAACCAAAGACATTTTTTTGTAAGGACTTTTTTCATTATTAATACTTACTATCTTTCCAGCGATAGAATTTATTTCATTAATTTTGATATTTTTAATTTTTACTATTTCACTGAAATCTTTATATTCTCGAGGAAAGTTATACAAAAAATCTGCCAAAGTTTTAATTTTCAGTTTCTTTAACCTTTTTTGATATGCAGGTCCAATTTTAGGTATATTTTCAACAGGAGTAGAAAAGTTCATTTTTTAAATAGAAACAATGTTCCCGTTATAAGGGGAATTGTACTAAACATAATTAAGCTTGTATAGTTAGAATTAAAATTAGTTACTAGATATACTAATCCTAAAGCAATAAAGAACCAACCACCAATCTGAGGTTTTTTCCATGCTAAAGCTGTTATTCCTAAAATTAATAAAGTTAATAATAAATGAGAAAGAGAGTCCATTAAGTTAAATTCAGGACTAAATCCTTCTAGAGCAAAAATTGCAAAAAAACATACTATTATAATTGATAAGATTTTTGATATTTTCATATTATTAATTATTATTAATTAAAAGTGCCCTCGAGAGGAGTCGAACCTCTGTCTTAAGCTCCGCAAGCTTATATTCTATCCATTGAACTACAAGGGCTTAATATTATTATACAAGAAAAAGTAACTTTGACAAATATGTATGAATGTTATAAAAAGATATTAGTTGTTTTAAATAATACGGGATAGCACCATGAGCATAATTGTGCCTATAGTGCTGTCTCGTAAAGATAGCCGCTTATCCGGGGCGTTTCCGGGGGAGAATACATGTACCCAAAACAATACAAGTTAAAAAGCGTTTGGGATCAAATAGACATGATTCAAGAAATTATGCCAATTGATTTCGATGAAGGGGAAGTCGAAAAGATATTAAGTCAACCTTTGCCTGAGAGGGCGGAAGGACTCTTTGTGATTCCTCGTCAGAGTGGAAGTTATATAAATGAGGTTGAAAATTCTCTTTCTGTAATTTCAGAAGCAAGAAAATTCTATTCTCATTGTCAATTCAGAAAAAAAGACATCAAAAGACAAGAGAGAACTAGACAGGCAATGTCTTTTATAGAGAGAAGCCAAAAATCAATGGGGGATATAGTTATTATCCCTGCACAGTTTGGACTTTATTATAAAGGTCTTTCTATTAAAGAAACAGAAAGGAAAATGTCTCCACGAGAGTTTGGTCTTGGGGCGCACGAGGTTTCTTGGATGTTATTTACTCACTATGGAAGAGAGTATAAAGAAAGTGGTATTCATCCGCTTTGTCCAGGAGATGTGGCTAAAGTAAACAAATCATTCAGTTTTTCTCCATACTTTGAACATGGGGGGAAAGTGCTTGAATTTGGAGTGCTTGATTGCAATCAAAGTCTTCAAGACTTTGGAGCTGTTTCAGCATTTTTTTAAGAGAGAGGAAAAAATACCTCTCTTTCTTGTTATATGATAATTTTTAGTCTAGAATATATTTATGATTGGGAAAATAGAAAAAGAAGCTAAAAAGTATTTTGAAGGATCTAGTGGTTGTCATGATTGGAGCCATGTTGAAAGAGTTAGAAAATTAGCTTTAATAATTGGGAAAATAGAAAAAGCAGACCTTTTTATTCTAGAAATTGCTTCTTTGTTACACGACATTAAAAGAAAAGAAGAGATGAAATCTAAAGGTTCTTTTTGTCATGCAGTAGAAGGAGAAAAAGAGGGGAGAATAATATTGGATAAGTATAATATAAGTGATATTCAGAAAGAGAATATTTGTCAGTGTATAAGAACACATAGATTTAGGAATAATGACCAACCGAAAACAATTGAGGCTAAAGTTTTGTTTGATGCTGATAAGCTTGATTCTATCGGAGCAGTTGGAATAGGAAGAGCATTTTTATTCGCTGGTTCTGCAGGCTCTGGTAATCTTTATACAAACAAAGAAAAAGAAATTGCAAAATTAGAAAAAGATATGTCTTTTACAAAAGAAGACTCAGCTATACTTGAATATGAAATAAAACTTAAAAAAATTAAAAATATGATGATGACAAAAACAGGCAAAGAAATGGCTAAAGATAGGCATAATTATATGGTAGAATTTATAAAAAGATTTTGGTTAGAAGTTAAAGGAAAAAAATAATATGGCAAAGAAAAAATATTACGCATATTCAATAGGGAATAATAATGGAATAGTTGATTCTTGGGATGAGTGCCAAAGAATAGTTTTAGGTAAAAGCGCTAAATACAAAAGTTTTGAAACTAAAGATCAGGCTGAAAGATGGCTTCAAATGGGAGCAGATTATTCTTTAAAAAATACTGCATCGGAAGATGGAGTATATTTTGATGCAGGAACTGGATTGGGAATGGGAGTAGAAATAAGCGTTACCGATAAAAATGGAAAATCTCTTCTTGATGAAAGAATAACTCTTAATGAGAGAAATAATCATTTAGTAGAAGGAGTAACTAACAATTTTGGAGAACTTCTAGCTTGCAAATATGCCTTAATATTAGCAATTGAGAAAGGATGTAAGAAAATATTCGGGGATAGCAAATTAGTTATAGATTATTGGTCAAAAGGATATATTAAAAATGAATTACCAAAAGAGACAAGGGAATTAGCTAAAGAAGTTAAAGAGTTAAGGTATAGGTTTGAGGGGGATGGAGGAGCTTTTAAACATATTTCAGGAGGTAGTAATCCAGCTGATTTAGGATTTCATAAAAATTGACAATAACCCTTTTTTTATATATTATTCTACCATACGGAGGGATGCCAGAGCGGCCGAATGGGGTAGTCTTGAAAACTACTGTGGGGAAACTCACCGGGGGTTCGAATCCCTCTCCCTCCGCACTAAGCTACAATGAAAAAAGTCATAATTCCAACAATTTTACTTTTAGTCTTTTTAATAACATTTTTTGTTATCTTTTTGAACGATAAAGGAGGAAATGTATTAATTGAAGATAGTGGCATCATTCTTTTCTATAGTGAATATTGTGGACATTGCGCAATTGTTAAAGAATACATTGAAGAGAACAAGATTGAAGAAAAGATAAAATTTGAAACAAAAGATGCCAACAAAGACACATCTTTATTATTTGAAAAAGCAAATATTTGTGGAATTACTGGAAACGTTGGAGTTCCTTTCTTATTTGATGGAGAGAGCTGTGTAGTAGGGGATAAAAACATTATTGATTTTTTTAAGGAAAGATTGAAATAAAATGATATTATCCTATTTAAATATTATCTAAATTAATCCTGAGATACGAATAATAAAAAAGCAACGATTTAATTCGTTGTTTTTTTGTTGGCGGTATGTTCTGGACAAAATTCGAACATTTTTTGAAATGAATCCCGACGAAGAAATCTGAAACAATGCGGACGAAGTTTTGCGGAAACAATTTTCTGGGGAAAGGATTCCGCAAAACTTCGGCTGATTCC
>JBBABL010000029.1:0-7281 GCA_041657645.1 Minisyncoccota bacterium | reverse complement strand
CCTAAAAAAATTAGTAGAATTGGCAAATACCAATTATCTAACTTTTTTTGTCTAATAAATTTACCTATAATGAAAGTAGCCAAGAACCCTAATATTCCCAATAACAAGGATGCTAAATGGTTTATATTATATAATGGCGAGTGAAATAAGTCAGGATGGCCAAAAAAAGGACTAATTATCCCTAAAGTAATTAAAAAAATAATAGTTCCCATTATTAATACCCAATGTTGATCTCTCTTATTAAAAAATTCAATCAAATAATACAAAATTATTGTCATAAAAATAATGAAAAGAAAAAGTAAGGCTCCTGTCCAAAGTAAAAAATATAACCCAAGCCCTATTCCTGCCAATATTGTATAGATCCAAAATTGTTTTTTATAATATAAGTTCTTACCTTTCTTAAAAGCCAGAATTAAAAATAAAATAGCTAAGTTGGAAAACAAAACCTCTGCTTGGTGATGATCATTTTGACCAAGTAAAGATCTAAATAAAAATGTTGGCAATAGAGAAAATAAAAAAGCTGATAATAAACCTGCCCACCTATTCCATAACTCTTTACCAATAAAATAAACAACAAGGATAGCTAAAGTTCCTAAAACCGCAGGATAAAAAGGAGCGATTTGATTTATTATTTCTAAAGTTGGTTTGCCTAAACTAATTATCCAAATAATTAAAGCTAAAAGCCAATCATATAAAGGAGCAAAATGAATATAGGTGCCGTAAGGAAAATTAGTATAAGCATCAAAATAAATCCATTTTGGAAAATGACCTCCTAATAAAAGATTTTCAACAATTCGCATATGATATACCCCATCATCAGCCGTATATTTTATTGGTTCAGAAAAAATATTATCCCAAGGTAAATAAATTCTCAAAAAAAGAGCAAAAGCAAAAATTATAAATAGTAAAACTCCAACTATTAATTTCTCTTTTCTAGTAAGTTTTTTAAGAAAAATTAGAATTTTGTTTTTAATATCTATCATATTAAATGAAATTTACATGCATTGGTGGCTTTCCTTTTGGATCTTCCAATTTGATTTTATCATGTTTTAAATCCCATAAAAATTCATTGACTTTATGTTGAAGACAAAGAGTGCCACACATAGTTTTTGCATCATAATTCTTTGAAGCAATATAATCCATAACTTGCCAATAACGATCACTTTTCCAAATTTCTTTAAAAGACTTCTCTGCAATATTTCCAATATGAAATTTCTTATACTTTTCGTTAAACAAAGCTCCGCAAGGAGCAACAAGGCCAGATCCAGAGATTTGAAGTATAAAAGGAGGACCATAACATTGAGAATACTTTCTTTTTCCTTCACTTAAAATCTTCGACCATTTAGCTTTAACAAGGTAATTTCCACTTGAAAAAGATTCAGCCTTTTTTAAAATATTTATCAAATTAAAATACTTTGAATAGTCCACTCCTAAACTCCCCTCTTCATCATCACTACAATGTTTTATAATAGCATAATCAACTCCTAATTCTTTGCCTAACTTTGCAAAAGAAATAATTTGGTCTGCAAATTGAGGCATTAAAACCATCTGAAGACCTATGGTAACTAAGAAATCATTTTGTTTTTTTATCCTAACACACTTTTTTATAATATCACACACTTTATAAAAATTACTTTCCCGAGTCCCCATGATTTCGGCATATCGAGAAGGCTCTCCAGCCGAAAAGTTAAATCTGATATAAGTTAAAGCAGATAAAATTTCTTTTAGTTTTTCCTCTTTTAAAAGATACCCATTTGTTCCTAAAGCAAGGTCCAAACCATTTTCCTTCCCTTTTTTAATTGCATCATATAAATAAGGAGAGCATGTACTTTCACCGTCACTTACAAAACTTATAGCTTTAACTCCAATTTCAGCGGCATCATCTAAAAACCTAAAAATTACATCCTTAGTTATTTTCTTTTCATCATTTGCTTGAAGCTGCCCATAACAATAGACACATTGATAAGTGCATCGACGGGTCAAAGCCATATCTACAGTAATTGGAGCAATTCTTTCTCCTTTCAACCAAGCTTCTACTCTTTCTTTGTGCCAATTAAGTTTATGACTATCAAGAATTAATTTTTCTTTTTTATTTATTTGTTTATTTTTTTTCATTGCGTCTTAAAAAAGTCACAGAATTAGTAACGAATTGTTTTTTAAATAACTGCTTTCTCTTAAAATAATAATTTCTTAACAATAATATGTATTCTTTTATTAAACACAAAAAAGAAGAAAATTTGATTGCCTTAGAAAAACCAGAGCCTCTTCTACTGAGACGACTTGGTACTTCAGCAAATAAATATCCTTGCTTAATAATTCTAACTAAAATATCTGTTTGAAGAAAAAATCCTGTACTTCGATGGTTTAAATCTTTCAACACTGAACGACGGTATAAAATTGTTCCGTTGGTATAATTTAAGTTCAATGAAAAACTTATCCTTATAATAAAATTATACAAGGAAGATAGAATTCTTCTAAAAAAAGGCCTTACTTCTTTATTAAAGATAAAAGGAACAACAATATCCACATGATTCATTAAGCAATAATAACGTAAAATTTCTTGTGGATCATTTTCATTGTCACCAGGGATCATTACCACTACGTCTCCTGCAGCATTATCTACTCCATCCCAAAAAGAAGTACCCAATCCTTGAGGACTTTTATGAGAAATCATTTTTATTATATCAGGATTTTCTGATATTTTTTGCTCTACTAATAAACTAGTATCATCTGTGCTTCCATCATTAATAACAATTATCTCCCCTGAAAGGTGGAATTCTTTTAAAGCCTTTAAAACATTATTTATAGCTGCTTCAATATTTTTTTCCTCATTTAGAGCAGGAACAATAAAACTAATTAATTTTTCCATTTTTTTTATCTTTTACTAAAAACCTAGTTCTAAAAGTATGCCAAATAGTATCAAAAATAACATTTAAATCCCAATTAATCATTGCGGAAGTATTTATTAAGGGAATGATATAACAAGTATGACAAGGTTTATTTTGTAAATTTTGAAAAGCTTGGTCAAAACCAACATGATGAATATTCTGCGAATTAAAGATTCCTTGCATTCCCTGACAAGGATAAACACTTCCATCTTCATCAATCACAATTTCATAATTTCCATATTGACACTCAATGCATTTCTTTCCTAAAACATTATTCGCTTTTTCTTTATCAACATAAACCGTATTATAACCGAATGGCCAATTAAGAACATATTGTAAAATTTTAGTAGCTGTAAATATAGGGTAACCTTTTTTTTTGTATTCAATTAACTTTTTTTGATAATTATAAATTTCTCCTTTAGTAGGAGCTAAATTTTCTTCTTCTAATTTTTCATCTCCTCTAAATAGATAGCTTACCCCCCATTCAATATTATTCTTTTTAACAAATTCTGCCATAAAATTACAGTCTGAAATTACATATTTATGAATTGTAGAGTTAATTCTAATTGGAATATCAAAATTTTCTTTAATTACTTTTATTGATTCCATTACTTTATCAAAAGTACCTTGCCCTCTAATTTTATCATTTCCTTCTCGATTTCCATCAAGAGAAAAACAAATATTATCTAAAAGAGCTAATTCAGAAATTTCTTTTAATCTATTTGGCAGTGTTCCATTAGACACAATAGCACAAACAATATTTTTGCTATCTAAATACTTAAATATTTCTCCAATATTAGGGTGCAATAAAGGCTCTCCTCCTTGCACAAGAACATAACGAGTGCCTCGTTTATAAAGATCGTCAATGAGTTTTTTTAAATCCTCTATTTCCCAATAAGCCTGAGAACGAAATGAGTATCTACCAAAACAATAAGCACATCTTAAATTACAGTTACTATTTATTACTAAATTAACATAGAAAGGGTAGGGCTTCTTATAAAAAGCCTTAATTGCAAGCATGTAATAAAGAATTCTTGCTCTATTATAAAAACGCTTTAAATTACCAGATTTTTTCATATATTATTAACTTAATCATTTATTTATCTTTCTTTAAGCTAATAAAACTAGGTTTTTTAAGTTTATATGATTCTAGCAAAAAAAATTTTGTTTCTTTTGAATTTTTAGGAAAATAAGATTTTATATTTTTAAATTTACTCATAAGCCACTTTGCGTCAATTTCTTCATGAGTCGGCCCAAGAGTTGGATAATCTGCATAACCTATAAGCTTAACATCAACATTTTGGCCATCAATATCCAGTTTCACCTGCTCAAAAGCTCTTTCTATAAGAAAAGGGGTGATAGTATAAACATAAGGCTTCAAATCTTCTAAAGCCATCCCTGAAGCTAATCCAACTATACTTTGTTCACAAACTCCTAGATTAATAAACCTCTTTGGAAATCTTTTTTTAAAATCATCAAAAACAGCATAACCAATATCTCCTACTAATAAATAGATTCTTTCGTCTTTTTTTGCTAATTCACAAATAATTTTACCAAATTCTCTTCTCATATTTTATTCTAATTCTTTATAAGCGTTTTTTACTTCTTCTAAAATTGCCTGCCTTGCATGCCACTTAGGATCGTTTTCCATAAAACTTACTCCTTTTCCTTTTGTCGTATTGGCGATAATCAATAACGGCTTACCAAAAATTTTCTTCTTTAAATTTTTTATTATTGCTGGAAAAGAATGACCGTTTATTTCTACAACATAATAACCAATTTCTTGAAAAACTTTTTTAAGATTTTTTAAAAAAACTACATTTTTAACTGCTTCTAATGCCTGAAAATTATTTTTATCAATAATTACTACTAAATTATTTAATTTATGATGAGCAGCAGTTAAAGAAGCCTCCCAAGTTGTTCCCTCTTGAATCTCACCATCTCCTAGCAAAACATAAATTCTACCTTTTTTCTTCATTAATTTTCTAGCTAAAGCCATCCCAACAGCTATCGGCAAACCATGGCCTAGACTTCCAGTAGTGCAACAAATGCCATTTGTTATATCAATATCAGGATGTCCTGATATTTTTGGCTGCAATCCTTTTTCTCGAAGAATAATATACAAAGGATAACAAGCATGTCCTTTACTTAAGATAAATTTATCATTTCTCGTTAAAATTTTTTGATACAAAGAAATTAATATTTCAATTTCCGAAAAACTACCACCTAAATGACCATCTCCCTTTTCTAAAGCTAAATCTAAAACATCCCGTCTCAATTTTTTTGCTTGTTCTTTTAACTTTCTAATCCCTCTCTTAATCATATTTATTAAATAAAATTTACATGCTTTGGTGGATTAATTAATCTTTCTAAATATCTATTTATTTCATCCATTCGACAATTTTCCCGACAATTTACTGTCTTAAAATTCTTTTCCATAAATTCCCAATGTTTTTTTCTTTTCTCTCCTTCCCATATTCTTTTAAAAGATTCTTGATTATAATTACCTAATTTAAACCTCTTGTCTCCAATAAAATTACCACAAGAATAAACATCTCCATTAGTCACTAAATGCGCCCAAAAATAAGGAACTGCATGACATTTCTTGTAAGATTTTTCCCTCTCTAGTTTTTTCATGGTATGTTCTCTAAATATTATCTGAAAATTCTTATCATTAAATTTTTCTAATTCATCTTTTAGGTAAAAATATTTTTCATAATAAATTCCTTCATATTCTTTATTAAAACTATCTGGATGCTGAGAATAAGGTTTTATCACTAAATAATCAAACCCAATGTTTTTTAATTTTTTGGCTAAAATTTTAACCTCTTCGTAATTATCAGGCAAAAGAATTAATTGACCACCAAGAGTGCATTCTAATTTTTTCTTTTTTTTAATCTTTGCTACTTTTTGAATATTGTTCATAATTTGATCAAAATCCTGCATCTTAGGTCGATGAATTTTTATATGAGTCTTAGCAGTGCCAGCATCTATACTTACTTTTAACCATTTTAAAAAAGGTAAAATATTTTTTGAAACATCTTCTGTTAAAAATGTACCGTTTGTTGATAAAGCAACATCAATTCCTTGAGAACTTGTATATTGAATAATTTCTTTTACTTTTGGATGGAGCAAAGGTTCGCCTTCTCCGCTAAATAAAATACTTTTTACTCTACCTTTAGTCATATCATTTATTACTCTCTTAAGATTTCTAAAATCAGCAAATCCCTCATTGTAACCTAAATAATCAAAGGCACAAAATCGACATCGATGATTACAAACTCCACTCAAAGACACTTCAACATAAATTGGATAAAGTTGTTTTGCTTCTTTCCAAGACTTTAAAGCTTTCAGCCATAAAGCTAATCTCTCTGGGTGAAACATTATTTTGTGATAATCAATTTGATAATCTATTTTATAATCTTGATTTTTATTCTTCATATTTTATTGTCTTTATTTGCTTCCCCTTTTTATTATTTCTATTGCCGAAAATAAATGATTAATAATAAAAATTTTACCTGGATTATTTACAATTAGTTGCTTAACTTCTTTAATAAGATGATTATTTTTATTATTCTCAAAAAAAATACCCTTTCCATTAGTAAGTTTTAAAGCCATTTGAATATCATCGAGTGAATCACCTATTACAAAAATTTTTCTATAAGATTGAATAGTTTTATTCAAGTCTGAAGCCGCTAATTTTAACATTCCAATCTGAGGCTTTCTGGTGTGAGGAAAAATTTTAAGAACCCAAGGACTTTTTATATCTAAACCATTCTCCAAAGCCCATTTTTTTTCAACATAAGGAGAAAAATACCAGCCATCTATTTTTACCCTATTTTGCTGTAAGATTTCATCAATATATACATTAATTTCTTCTACTCTCTCTGGTTTATAAAAGCCTAAAGCAACTCCAATTTGGTTACTAGCAACAACTATATCGGCTAAAGGATTTAGAGTTTTTATTGTTTCAATCGCCCCATCATAAAATTTTAATTCTTTCCTCCAACTCGCTTTTTTCCCAAAATAACCGTCATCATAAATTAAAGTCCCATCGCGATCAAAAGCCACTAATATATCTTTTTTCTGTTCTTTATTTTTTCTTTTTTTTATCATGCTCTAATATAATCTCTAAAATACAATCACACAACAAAAGATCAATAGACTCAACCTGGTTATAATGTATTGAAGGTGTATAAAAATTCAAATCTCCCAGTTTTCTCAAATGATTTGTATTTTGAAATCCAGAAAAAGTCAAAACTTTACACCCTATATTCCTCGCTTTCTTTACGGCTAAAATAATATTCTCTGAATTCCCAGAACTAGAAATAGCAAATAAAATATCCCCTTTATCAGCAAATCTTTCAATTTGATTGGAAAAAACATTTTGATA
>JBBABL010000028.1:0-7335 GCA_041657645.1 Minisyncoccota bacterium | reverse complement strand
AAGAAGAAAAGATGCTTAGGAATAGAAAGGAGTTTGAAGGAGAAATACAAATTCTATTGGGAGGATATACAGCAGAAAAGATTGTTTTTGGTGAAACAACAACAGGCTCTTCTGACGATTTAAATAAGGCAACAAATATTGCAAGGAGTATTATTAAGAAGTATGGAATGTCTGGAATGGGACCAATTATTTTCGGTAAAAGAGAATCAGAAATATACTTAGAAAGCGAAGTAGAAAGCAGAAATTATTCTGAAGCAACAGCAATAAAGATAGATGAAGAAGTAAGTAAGATAATACTAGAAGCTCAGAAAGAGACTAATGAAATATTGAGTAAGAATAGAAAAGTATTAGATAAGATAGCAAAGAGATTAATTGAGAAAGAAACAATTGAAAGAGAGGAGTTCGAAAAGATAATCGGTTAGGCGCGTGTAGCTCAGGCGGTTAGAGCACAGCTCTTATAAAGCTGGGGTCGATGGTTCGAGTCCATCCACGCGCACCAAATAGTATTTGACTAAAAACAAGAAATCGCATAGAATACAAAAGAGCTCTTAAGCCCAGGGGCGTATAGCTCAGTTGGTTAGAGCGTTACGTTGACATCGTAAAGGCCTCCTGTTCGAGTCAGGATACGCCCACCAAAGTAAAAAATAATAAAAATATGACAGAAGAAACAAAAAAAGAAGAAAATACTGAAGTTAAAACTGAAGAAGAAGTTGTTAAAGAAGAAAATAACACAGAAACTGAAGAAGAAGCTCCAGCAACAAAAGAAATTCCTGACGTAAAACCAGGTGATACTGTTAAGGTCCACCAAAAAATCACTGATGTTAGAGATAATAAAGTAAAAGAAAGAATTCAGGTTTTTGAAGGAGTTGTTTTGGCTAGAAAACATGGAAAAGGTGTTTCAGCTACAATAACCGTAAGGAAAGTTATTGATGGTGTAGGAGTGGAAAGAGTATTCCCACTTCATTCACCTTTTATTGAAAAGATAGAAATTATTAGAAGCTCAAAGGTAAGGAGAGCAAAATTATATTACCTAAGAGAGGCTAAGGGAAGGAAGGCAAGATTAAAAACAAAACAAGGAAGCCAGGGCGAGTGATGAAATTGGCAGACATCTATGCTTGAGGGGCATAGGGGGCAACCCGTGCGGGTTCAAATCCCGCCCCGCCCACATAGATGTTTCTTTATTAAGGGCGATTAGCTCAATTGGCAGAGCACTTCGTTTACACCGAAGGGGTTAGGGGTTCAAGTCCCTTATCGCCCACCAAATGCCGAGGTAGCCAAGTCGGTCACGGCGAATGTCTGAAAAACATTAGATTCCGGTTCGATTCCGGACCTCGGCACAGAAGAAAATGCGGGCGTCGTATAGTGGCTATTATGCAACCTTGCCAAGGTTGAGACGGCAGTTCGATTCTGCTCGCCCGCTCCATAGTAATTTTAAATTATAAATTATGAAAATAAATTGGTGCGGAGATTCTTGTTTCGAAATACAGTGTACTTCAAAAGACAAAGAAAATGTCTTAACTATTGTTGACCCAAAAGAGGGTAAAAAGTTTGATAAGGCTGATATTATTCTAGAAACACATTCATTAAAAAGTGGTTTTAAAACCGGCGAGCAGTTCGTCGTTTCTTCTTGTGGAGAATACGAAAGAAAAGAGGTTTTTCTTCAGGGAATTAGTTCTCTACAGTTAGATAAAAAAAGAAATATAATTTATACTATCGAGGCAGAAGGGATAAGAATATGTCACTTGGGATATTTAGGACAGAAAGAACTAAACGAGGAACAAATGACGGAAATTGGAAATATAGATATATTAATGATTCCTATTGATGGAGATAAAACAATCAGCTATTCCGAAGCAGTAAAAATAATATCTCTTATTCAACCTTCAATAATTATTCCAATGTGCTATGATAAGAAAGGATTAGAGCCTTTCTTAAAAGCAATGGGAGAAAAAGAAATTGAACCAAGAGATAAATTTAGCATTCAAAGAAAAAATATCTCATCTTCAGATGAAAAGGCAGAAATTATAATTTTAGAAGAAAAATAGAATGGCAAAAGAAGAAAACGAATTACAAGAAATAGGGGACATAAGAGGGAAAGAAATCTCTCAAGAGATGAAGGACAGTTATATTGACTATGCGATGTCAGTTTTTGTCTCTAGAGCATTGCCTGATGTTAGAGATGGTTTAAAGCCAGTTCAGAGAAGAGTCCTTTATGCTATGTATGACATGGGAGTTAGGCATGATGCTAAATTTAGAAAATCCGCAGCCGTTACGGGTGAGGTTTTAGGTAAATACCATCCTCATGGAGATTCTTCTGTATACGGGGCATTAGTTAGAATGGCGCAAGACTTTTCTTTAAGGTATCCTTTGATCAAAGGACAGGGAAACTTTGGAAGTATTGAAGGAGACCCTCCTGCCGCTCAAAGGTATACTGAATGTAAACTATCAAAAATCGGTGAAGAATTATTGAATGATATTGATAAAGATACCGTTGAATGGAATGACAACTATGATGCTACTAGAAAAGAGCCGACAGTTTTACCATCTCCTTTGCCAAATCTTTTACTTAATGGTTCAACAGGTATTGCCGTTGGAATGGCAACAAATATTCCACCTCACAACCTTAAAGAAGTTTGTGATGCTTTAATTTACTTAATTGATAATCCTAAAGCCGAAACAGAGGATTTATTCCAATTTATTAAAGGTCCTGATTTTCCAACAGGAGGGATAATTTATAATAAAAAAGACATATTATCTGCTTATTCTCAAGGAAAAGGATCGTTTTTAGCTAGAGGAAAAGTTGATATTATTGAAAAAGAAAAGTACAACCAGATAGTTATTTCCGAAATTCCTTATCAAGTTGACAAGTCATCCATGATTATTCAAATGGCTAATTTAGTTCAAGCGAAAAGATTAGAGGGAATAAAGGATATAAGAGATGAGTCTGATAAAGATGGAATGAGAATAGCAATTGATTTACAAAAAGGAGCTATTCCTAAGAAAGTTCTAAATATTCTATATAAATATACCGACCTTCAAAAGAAATATCACTTAAATATGCTTGCTCTAGTTAATGGGATTGAGCCAAGGGTTTTGAGTCTAAAAGATGTTTTAGATTTTTACCTTATTCACAAACAGGAAGTTTTAGTTAGAAGGACTAATTTTGAATTAAATAAAGCAAAAAATAGAGCACATATATTGGAGGGTATCTCTAAGGCACTAGACCAAATAGATGCAGTTATAGAAACAATTAAAAAATCAAAAGACAAAGAAGACGCAAAGCAGAACTTATCAAAGAAATTTAAGCTAACAATAATTCAAGCAGAAGCAATTCTTGAAATAAAGTTGCACCAATTAGCAAAATTAGAGAAGCAGAATATAGAAGATGAGTTAGCTCAGAAATTAAAAGAAATTAAAGAATTAACAAAAATTTTAGAGAGTAAGGCTGAGCAAAAGAAATTAATGAAAAAAGAAATAATTTCTGAGGTTGATATTTATGGAGATAAAAGAAAAACTTTAATTGTAGCAAAGAGCCCTGAAGAAATATCAGACGAAGATTTAGTTCCGTTAGAAGATTCTATAGTTACTCTAACTGCTGGTGGATATATTAAAAGAATTAATCCTTCAGAGTATAAGAAACAAAATAGAGGGGGACAAGGAATGATGGGAATGAAAACAATGGAAGATGATGCAGTTTGCCATTTTTTTAGTGCAAAAACTCACGATTCACTTTTCTTCTTTACTGACTCAGGAAAAGTATTCCAAACCAAAGTTTATGAAGTACCCGAAGGTGTTAAAGCGAATAGGGGAAGAGGATTAATGAACTTTTTAGAAATATCAACTCAAGATCAAGTTCTTTCTGTTTTACCATTAAACAAGAAGGAAGAGATTAAATATCTTGTTATGGCAACAAAGAAAGGAGTTGTTAAGAAAACATCAATTGAAGATTTTGAAAATGTAAGAAGAGGAGGGTTAATTGCTATTAAATTAAAACCAGGAGATTCTTTATGTAGTGTTAAGAAAATATCTGAAGGTGACGAAATAATTTTAGCAACTAAAAATGGCCAATCAATTAGATTTGCTGAAAAAGATGTAAGAAAAATGGGAAGACCTGCTTCAGGAATAAGAGGTATTAAAGTTAAGAAGGGCGATGAAGTTATACAAATGGAAGTAGTGAAAAAAGAAAGGAAGGAAGACTTTTTGCTTATTCTAACTGAAAATGGATATGGTAAAAAAACTTTAATATCAGAATATAAGACTCAAGGAAGAGGTGGTTCTGGTGTTAAAATAGCTCATATTAGCACTAAAACAGGGCCTTTAGCTAATATAGAGATTATAGTTGATAAAGAAGATTTAATAGTTATTTCTAAAAAAGGACAAGTAATTAGAACTAAAATAGCTGATATTCCAAAGCTAGGAAGAGATACACAAGGTGTTAAAATTATGAAAATAAAGGCAGGAGATAAAGTTGCATCAGCTACTTGTGTTACTAAAGAAGAGGAAGAATAGTTTACAACTGCATTATTGTTTAATATAATAAGATTATGAACGAAGGATTTCTTAACCCAGACCAAATTATTAAAAGTATTCCTTTGAAAAGCAATATGAATGCGTGTGATTTAGGTTGTGGCTCTGGAGGCTGGGTTATCCCTTTAGCGAAAATACTTAACGAAGGGACTGTCTATGCAGTGGATATTTTAGAAGAAGCTTTATCTGCTTTAAACTCTAAAACCTCCTCTCAAGGAATAATAAATATCAAAACGATTAAAGGAGATATTGAGGGAAGCTTAAAATTAAAAGAAGATTATTTTGATTTAGTTTTGATGACTAATCTTCTATTTCAAGTAGATAATAAATTAGTTACTTTAGAGCTTGCTAAAAGGTTAATAAATAATAATGGAATAATCCTGATTGTTGATTGGAAAAAAGATGCACCGATGGGTTCAAAAGAAGGAAGAATTTCTTTATCTGAAATAAAAGAAATGGGAGAGAAAATAGGACTTAAAGTTGAAAAAGAATTTATTGCTGGAAGTTTTCACTGGGGAATAATATTTAAAAAAATATGAAAAAGCTTATTTTAATTTCTCTTTTAATTTTCCCTTTATTTGTTTCTGCTACTTGTAGTGATAGGCCTCTTGTTAATCAAGTCAATCATGATAATTGTGTATGGCAAGGGGAACAAGTGTGGGATGCAAGTACTTGTACTTGCTATGAGAATCAGGATGCATATGAAGATGCTACTGGTGGGGGAAGTACTTCGGGAGGGGATTCTCCTTCAGGAACAGTTTCTACTGGAAATATTCCTAACCCCGTAAATTCAACTAGCTTTACGCAACTATTAGAGACTGTTATTGATTGGATTCTTGATATTGGTTTAGTACTTGCCCCATTAGCAATTGTTTATGGAGGAATTTTGCATATTACTGCTGCGGGTAGTCCAGAAAAATCTAGTCAAGGCAAGAAAGTTATCCTTTATGCTGCTATCGGACTGATAGTTATTCTTTTAGCGAAGAGTCTTGTTGGTATTATTGAAGAATTGGTGGTAATATAATATAATAATAATATGAATATTAAAACAAATAAAACAATTTCGTTTTTATCCTTGCTATTGTTCGTCGTTCCCTTTATCTCTTCTGCTGATGCAGTAACAGATACTATCAGCAATATAACAACATGGATAGTTACAGTTTCAACAGGTTTAGCTATTTTAATGTATACAGTTGGTGGTTTCTTATGGATGAGTGATGCTGGGAATGCAGAAAAGTCAAAAATGGCGAAGAGCATTATTACCTCAACAACAATTGGTTTGGTTATAATCCTTTTAGCAGCAGGGCTAACAAGTATTATTAGAAGTTTTGTAGATTAATAAAGGTCGGTTTATAGTAAAAAAGTAATTTTATAAATATGAATAAAAAAGTATTAGGATTAATTATGCTTACTGTATTTGTTTCTTTTTTAGGAACAGGTATTGTTTTAGCTGATACCCTTGACGGTTGTAAAATTAATAACTTAACCAGATTACCAACAACATTAAGCTGTCCATTAACTGATGGAGTTTGTATGTATTCATCGGGTGATTGTGGAATGTGTTGTCTATTAAATGGTGTTTACAATATTACTGACTGGGTTTTCGTGCTTTTAATGGCAATTTCATCATTAATGATTATTTGGGGAGCAGTAATGTTCACTACATCTTCAGGTGATCCAGAAAAGACAGGAAAAGCTCGACAACTTATTATCTTCGCTGCCGTTGGTATAGCAGTAGCTCTATTCTCAAGAGCAATTCCACCAGCTGTTAAGATGATTATTGGTGTTTAACTATTGGCACTCTCTCTTTTTTAGTGTATAAAAGGGGAGAGTGTTTTTATTGCCGAGGTGGCGGAACTGGCAGACGCGTATGCCTTAGGAGCATATGTCCTCGTGGCGTGAGGGTTCGACTCCCTCTCTCGGCACACTTATTTTAAAAGCCCCTTATGGGGCTTTAGTCAATTGAGATTTTCTTATTTTTAGCTCTTTCTATTTTTTGCATTCTCACAGTTAGAATGCCGTCTTTTATTTTTGCATCAATTCTTCCTGTGTCAATCTCTCTTGGAAGAATTATTTCTTTTGAAAATGGACCCCAATAACACTCCTCTAAGAAATACTTTCTTTTTTCGTCAGTACTTGGATTTTGCCTTTCACCTTTAATAACTAATATATCTCCTTCAAGAGAAACATCTATCTCATTGTTTTTAATTCCGGCAATTGCTGATTGAATAACTATTTCTTTTTCAGTTTCATAAACATCCACTACTAATTGTCCTTTTGGGCTATCCCAGTTTTTTATTTCATTCATATTTTTATAATTTACAAATACTTTTTAATTTTTTAATTTTTCTTAAACATATAGAAAAAAACAAGAAAACTATTAGAACAAGAACAAAAGAGGGAAGTATTGATCCTGTTTCTTTAATTATAGACGATTCTAAGAAAAAGTTAAAGCTGGCATGAATAGATATTGCCAAAGTAAATCCAATGATTAATAATATTTTTCTTTGTCTAAGATGATAAAATGATTGAGCTAGAAAATATCCGATTATTCCAGAGCATAAAACATGAAGAAGGGTTGCCCCTAAAAATCTACTAAATACAAGAACAAAAGGACTAGCTAAAAGCATAGTGCTTTGGTTATAGAAAAGAATAATATTCTCAATTGTTGCGAATCCAAGCGCAGCAACTATCATATATAAGGGGACATCAATTGGTTCGTCTATTGAAGATGTTTTCAAAATAGAAAATCTTACTGTTAAATACTTAAACATTTCTTCAATTAATGCGACAACAAAAATACACTTT
>JBBABL010000027.1:0-7376 GCA_041657645.1 Minisyncoccota bacterium | reverse complement strand
GAAAGTATAGAGATACGGATAATAATTTTAACGATTTTGAGCTACAAAAGCAAAGCCCAGGAGAAAAAGCGAAATATTCTCCGCAGAGAATTGAAAATATTGAAATTACTGGAATAGGTAATTCTATCACATTAACATGGGCTTCTCCTGAAGATCAGGACTCACTACCAGAAGAAATTAATTACGAGATTTATTATTCAATAATTAATAATGAAAATTTCAATCTCTTAGATAGTCCTATTATTGAAATAATTAATGGGCTTAATACGTTAACAATTGATAGCCTTTATTACGATAAAGATTATTTTTTTACAATTAAAGCTATTGATATTGATAATAATGAGTCTGAATTATCTGAAGAATTTCCCTTTAGAACTTTTGCTTCTGACCATAAAATATCATCTATCTATCAAAAAACGAATCTTTCTAGGGTGATAGGGGATTTTTCTTCCGAAACAATAATAATGGAGAAAAACTCTGAATTAATGTCGTTTTCTTTCTTGATTGATGGAAACGAAAGAACATACTTTAATGCTAGGGTGTCAGGATCAAGATATGTTTTTTCTACGGAAGGAAGTGAAATAATATGGAAGTATAAATGTGATAATTATTGTGAAATTATATTGCTTGGAAAAGACGGAACAATATACCTAAGTGATACATATAGTATAAAGGCACTAAGCCCAAAAGGGGAATTAAAATGGGAAAAAGATGGTTTAGGGGAAATATCAAACGATAATTTTGCAATTGACTCAATGGGAAGAATTTATTTTATTACTCATTCTTCAAGTAACTATACAATATATGCAATTGAAGACAATTTTTATGAACCAGTAATTCGCACGGTTTATAATTTTTTACCTCAAGAGAATTCTTCTAATCTAGTGATAGACAATAAAGATAATCTATATTTTTCTATTGGAAACCGTTTACTTAAAACTAACATCTCAGGAAACACCAGTGAGAAAATTATAGATGTTGAATATCATGACGATTACCTAGAAGAAAAAGATAAAATTGCTTGGATAAGAGAAATTAATATTACTCCTGATGACAAAATTTTAATTAATATTGATAGGCAATATTTTGACGAAAATAATAAGTCATATGGTTCAATGATCCTTCTTTCAGAAAATATGAATGATATTATATGGAAGAAAATTAGCAATGCGGTCGTTCTTAATATAGATGCCAATCAAATCTATCTTTGGAAAAATGATTCAATTAGTGACACTGCTTTTATGACATTTTGTCTTTACGGTTTAAATGTTGAAGATGGGTCTGTTTTATGGAGAAAAAAATGGTCAAGTAATATTAGTATGAGACACGTTAATCAATTAATAACGGATAATAATGGTAATGTGTATTTTTCAAGAGGGAGCTCTTTCATGGGATATAATACTAATAATATAACTAGCGAAAAACCAGAAGATGATTTGATTTTAAATAAATCTTTAGGTAGCACTATTTATTCTTTTTCCGCAATTGACTCAAAAATATTATTTAGTATTCCTAAAAAAATTGTTATGGAAGAATATTAAAAACGTTGTGTTTTTTGATAAAATTAGCTTGACAAATATATCCTATAAGATATAATAATAAATATAAAAAAATGAATATAAAATGTTATTGGGATAGCAATTTAAAATGTTGTCCCTACAAAAGGTATATAGAAATTTTTTTTAAAGATAAAGATATATCATTTAATAAAAAAAAGAAAGTATTCGCAATTATTAAAAATAAAATATTTCGCATAAAAAATTGCAAAAACATTAAATGTATTGGAGAATTAAGTAAAAGTCTTTATCCGTACAATTATTGGGAAATAAGGATTATTAAAAATAGTAAAAAACTAATAAGAATTACATTTTTTCACGATATAGAAAAAAGAGAAATTATAATTTTAGATGGTTTCGAGAAACCAAACAAAGACTTATATAATCAAAAAGATCAATATGATTATGATTCTAATTTATCAAAATCAGATTATTATTTAAAAGAATACATTAAAAATAAAAAATATGAAGAATATGAATAATAAAATTAAATATGATCAGATTGTAAAATCTCTTAAAAAAGATAAAAAATTTAAGAGATATGAAGATGATGCAAAAGTAAAATTAAATTTTGGAATTGAATTATTAAGGAAGAGAAGGGAACAAGGACTAACACAAGAAGAATTTGCTAAAAAAATAGAAACAACACAAAAAGTTATATCAAAAATAGAAAACGGAGACGTTGATGTTGGTATTTGTATGTTGTGTAGAATCTCTAAAGCCCTTAATTTTAAACAAGAGAATTTTAATAATATTTTTGAAATAGGATTAATTTATAAAGCATCGGATTCTAAGAAGTTGAAATTGAAGAAAAGCATTTCTTGTTAAAATAATTTAAAAAGCCGCCTTCGGGCGGTTTTTTGTTCCATAACCGTGAAAATCTTTGTTTTTTCGTCTATTTTCACGTTTATATTGACAAAAACGTGAAAAGTAATATAATCTATGTATGGGAAAAAAATTAGCAATATTTAATAACATAAGTCTATTAAGGGAAAAGTACTATAAACTATCTATTAATAAAGATAGTCTTATTAAGGCTATTAATGAAGCAGAGGTTGCAGAACAAGTATATAATTCAAATGCGATAGAAGATAATACTCTTACCCTTGAAGAAACAGAAAAAATAATTCTTGGAATAGATTTAAATAGATTTATTAGCGAACGAGAATCTTTTGAAGCAAAAAATCTTGCAAGGGTAGTTTCCTATATAGACGAAAAAGCCAAAGAGAAAGAACTTAATATTGATATTATTCTTACGATTCATAAAATGCTTTTATCTAATATTAATGATGACATTGCAGGAAGATTTAGGAAAGAAAATGAATATGTAAGGGTTGGAAGTCATATCGCTATTGCCCCAGAAGATATAGAGAAAAGACTTAAGAACATGTTGGCAGAATTTAATGCTACAAGCCATGAAAATATTGCTAAGCGTATTGCAAAACTTCATCTTGAATTTGAATATATACATCCTTTTAATGATGGAAATGGTCGTATTGGCAGAGTAATTATTAACTATCTACTAATAAGGGAAGGATTTGTGCCAATAAATATTAAGTTTATTGATAGGATTAATTATTATGAAGCTTTTAGGGAGTATGATAAAAATGGATTAACTAAAATAATGGAAGATATAGTAGGAAGAGCAATCAATAATAGCTATCATAAACGCTTAGCTTATTTAGAAAATAAGAGAATTATTACTCTTGCAGAATATGCAAAAGAAAAAAATATTTCACACTCTAATCTTATTAATAAAGCACATAGACAAACCATAGAGGCCTTCTTGGAAAATGGTGTTTGGAAAATTGGTATTTAGTGTTTCAAAAAGACCGCCTTTGAGCGGTTTTTTTGTGCCTTAACAAGTCCGTAAGCCGAATTCTGTTTTATGTAATCATCTATCTGGCATAAGAATTACTTCTTAGCTCAAGCGAACTACTTTTTCTCTCTTACGAGAGTTTGTTCTTGCTCCCAGGTAAGGATTTAGCCGTTTCACCCTTAAAATTACTTCTAAGGCTTACCCCGAAGGGTACTTTTTCCTTTCGGATTAAGCGTCTCTGTTCGCACCTCTTTCTCACGAATGACGGGGATTACCCGCTACCTTTTAGACCTTATACAGGAATGGAAGTTCGGACTTTCCTCCTCTTGCGAGGCGATTACTCAACTTGTTAAGGTAATTTATTTTAAAACATTATTCATATTTCGTCAATGTTTAAATTCTATTACTTTTAAGGTATTATTAACTTATGTTCTTGAATAACAAACAAAAAACTGTTGGAGGAGCGGTAAGTATTCTAGCGATAGCAATTCTTTTTAGTAGATTATTAGGGGTATTAAGAGACAGATTATTAGCTGGTTCTTTTGGTGCATCAATTGACTTGGATATATATTTTGCTGCTTTTAAAATACCTGATTTAATTTATAGTATTATTTTTGCAGGAGGGGTTATAGTTTCTCTTCTTCCTTTATTCTCAGATATTTATAATAAGAACAAGGAGAAAAGTTGGGAATTTATTAACAACCTTACCAATATATTTATAGTTATATTTACTTTTGTAGGAATAATATTTTTTATATTTACTCCGCAAATTATATCATCAATGGTTTCTGGATTTAATCCAGAAGCGATACAGAAAACAATAGACCTAACAAGATTAATATTTTTAAGTGTTTTCTTTTTTGGTCTATCTTCAATTTTCTCAACTATTCTTAATTATTTTAATCGTTTCCTTTCTTATTCCTTAGCACCCATTCTTTATAACTTGGGAATTATAGCTGGTATTGTCTTTTTAGCTCCTTATTGGGGTATTTTTGGCGTAGGAATAGGTGTTATCTTTGGATCACTTATGCACTTATTAATTCAAATGCCTTCTGCAATAAAATCTGGATATAGATATAAATTTATAATTAATTTTAAGGATTCAAAATTAAGAGAATTTTTAGGATTAATTATTCCGAGGGCAATCGCCTCATCTTCGTCGCAAATCAATTTTATAGTAATTACTTTTATTGCTTCGGGAATAGGGGCGGGAGCTATTTCAGTTTTTAATCTTTCTAATAATTTAAGATATCTGCCAATTGGAATAATTGGTGTTTCTTTTGCAACAGCATCTTTTCCTTTACTTTCTAAATTATGGGTAGAAGGTAAGGTAAGTGACTTTTGTCAAAAGTTTGTAAAACTATTTAACGAAGTTCTATATGTTTCATTCCCAATTGGAATTTTAATTTTTATATTAAGAAACGAAATAATTGATATTGTTTTAAAAACTGGAAGCTTCACTTCTGTTGCAGCAGAAATTACTGCCGCCGCACTAGGTTTATTCTTTATAAGTACATTTGCTCAATGCTTAGTTCCAATAATACTTAGAGGATTTTTTAGCCTAAAGGATACAATTACGCCAACAGTTATTGCTATATTTTTTGTTTTATTAAACATATATTTATCATTTTTCTTTGTTAGTTTTTTCTCAGGAGAAAATGTCTTAATAGATATTGTAAAGAACATGATGGGAATTAATGGAGTAGATAATTTCTCAGTTTTAGGGCTTGTTCTGGCATTTAACATAGGGTTGCTTTTTGAATTTATTCTACTTCTATTTTTCTTTAAGAAAAAAGTAAAAGAATTAAATTTTAGAAATATATATATAACTTTTATAAAAGTTTTCTGCACTTCTATTTTAATGGGATTTTTTGCTTTCTATTTCCTAAACATATTAAAAGGATTGAATGATTCTTCTTTAATCCAATTTACATTGGTTACGCTTGCTTCTTTCGTAATTTATGCCATATTAACAATAGCTTTAAAGATGCCAGAAGTTAACACAGTTAAAAGATTATTTATTAAAAATGGAAATTAGAAATTTTGTTATTATCAGCCATATTGATCATGGAAAATCGACACTTGCCGATAGGTTTTTGGAAATTACAAAGACAGTTGAGAAGGAGAAAATGAAATCCCAGTATTTAGATGGAATGGACTTAGAAAGAGAAAAAGGCATTACGATTAAAATGACTCCTGTTAAAATGATGTATAAGGGAATTATGCTTAATTTAATTGATACTCCTGGGCATATTGATTTTAACTACGAGGTTTCAAGAAGTTTAGCGGCTGTTGAAGGAGCGATTCTTTTAGTTGATGCGACAAAAGGAATCCAAGCTCAAACAATTACTAATCTAGATCTTGCTCGTAAAGAAGGATTAACAATTATCCCCGTATTAAATAAGATTGATTCGCCACAAGCAAGAATACCAGAAGTTAAAAAAGAAATAGCAGATTTCTTAGAAATATCAGAAGATGAAATAATGTCTATATCTGCTAAAACAGGGGAAAATGTAGAAATTCTTTTGAATAAAGTAATTGAAAAAGTGAAGTCTCCTGAAAAGAGAGAGGACAAACCTTTTCGTGCATTAATATTTGATTCTCAATACGATTCTTTCTTAGGAGTTGTTTCATATATTCGTGTTATTGAAGGTAAAATTAAAAAGAATGAAAGAATTAGTCTTTTAAATGCAAAAGCAAGTGGGGTAGCAAAAGAATTAGGAATATTTAGTCCTGATATGAAACCAATTGAAGAACTAAAGGCAGGAGAAATTGGTTTTATAGCGACAGGGATTAAAGACCCTGAAAAGATTAAAATAGGAGATACTGTTGTTTTAGGAAATGATTTTAAATTAGAACCATTAGCTGGGTATAAGGATCCTGAACCAAAAATATTTATCTCAATGTATCCCCAAGATCAAAATGATTTTGAAACATTAACAGTGGCTTTATCAAAATTAAAATTAAATGATTCAGCGCTTTTTTATCAAAATCAAAACTTTCAAGCATTTGGCAGGGGTTTCTTATGTGGATTTTTAGGAACACTGCACACGGAAATTACTATGGAAAGATTAAAAAGAGAATTTGATTTAGATCTTGTTATTGGAGCTCCTCAAGTTTGCTATAAGGCGATTGATTCAAAGAATAATGAGGTGATGATATATAATCCAAATAATTGGTCAGATTCATTTAAGGAGCACTATGAGCCGTGGACAGAATTAACTTTAATAATAGGTGAAGCATATTTAGGTAGAGTCTTTGACTTATTATCTAGTATTGATGGAACTCATATTGATTCAAGGCCTTTTGGAAAAGATAGATATTTAATTATTTACGAGACCCCATTAAGAGAAATTATAGGCGTGTTTTATGAGAATCTTTTAAATATAACACAGGGTTATGCTTCTATGACTTATAAGGAAATAGGGTATAGAAGTGCCGAGTTGGTTAAATTAGAGATTATGATTGCGGGCAGAGAGGAAGAAGCTTTTTCAAGAATACTTCCTAAAAGTAAAGTTAATGTTGAAGGAAGAAGAATGGTTGAAAGATTGAAAGAAGTTTTGCCTCCTCAGATGTTTGCGGTTGCTATTCAAGCTAAGGTTGGAGGAAAATTTGTTGCAAGAGAAACTATTAGCGCAAGAAGAAAAGATGTTCTTGCTCCTTTGTATGGAGGTGATTATACACGAAAAAGAAAGCTTCTAGAAAAGCAGAAAAAAGGAAAAAAGGAAATGAAAGACAGGGGAAAATTAAAAATTCCCACGGAAGTATTTTTGAAAGTTTTTAGTAGCTAGAATAATGCCGGTCCCATTAAAGATACAATCATTGAGATGGCAATTAGTGAGACTAAAATTATCCAAATTATTCTAAATTTTTTAGAGTCTTTATTCATAAAATTATGGTAGCAAAAAAGAGAAGAAAATTCAATTTTAATAAGAAGAAAATATTAAGATTTTTTTATACTTTAATTATCGCTTCTCTTTTAGTTCTTTTAATAATATCTT
>JBBABL010000026.1:0-7637 GCA_041657645.1 Minisyncoccota bacterium | reverse complement strand
GGAAAATTTCCAAAAAACAGACAAGAGATTCAAGATCTCCCCATGATGGGGCAATACCTTACAAACGCTTATGAACTATTTGTTCTTAAAAGAACTGCCCCCTTATTAGATGTGAATATGGCCAGAGTGTTGGAAAGATATTTTGGTAAAAGGGAACTGTCTGATATTAGATATGACCCATCTTTACAAAAACTAGCGTACAAATATGTCGACCATCCAAAAGCAAAAGAATTAAATTGGGCAATACTGGATTTTGCATCTATTATCTGCAAATCAAAACCAAAATGTAACATCTGCCAATATGCGATGAGTTGTCGATATAACAGGGTTTATTCAATTGAAAAATAAACTTCATCTTCCTCCTCAGAATCTTCTGAAATATCTTTTGTGACCATATCCAAGAAATTAGTAGTTTGATTAGTTGTAAAAGAAATTTTAAAAGCGTCGTTTATGAACAATTCTTCAATTTCGTTTTTCCTCACCTCATTATACTCATCTTGAAATGATTGAAGCCTTTTAATCCTTCTAATATCAGCAACAAAGTCTTCAACTATAAGTGTTTTACCTTCTTTATAACGGAGTCCCCTTCCTAGTTGCTGTAAAAAATATACTCTACTATGCGTGACTCTGAGAAATACAATGAAATCAACATCGGGAATGTCCACTCCTTCGTTTAACATATCATAACATGTTAAAAGATGACACTTCCCACTTCTAAATTCTCTTAACCGTCTTGCTCTTTCTCTTGAATCTCTAACCCTAGTAGTAAGAGACCAGATTGGTATTTGGAAATTTACCTTTATTAATTTTTCAATTCGTTCAGCATGCTCGCTACTATTACAGAAAATAATCCCTCTTTCAAGATTACGAGAAGTCCACGTTTTGAATATTTTTTCACAAATTTTATCATCCAGTTGCGGAAGAAACACTTTCTTGTTTAACTGTTTGATTGTGTGCCCCTTTTTGCTGTTTAAGGTTATCCAATCTCGATCAATATTATCATTATGTATATGATACTCAACTTTAGCTAAGAATCCTTTTTGAAGCGCCTTATAAACTGAATAATATATAAGAGGATTACCAAAAAATTCTTTTACATCTCTTTCATCCTTCCTAAAAGGGGTTGCTGTCAATCCTAACAGGTATTTTGGATTTATTTCTTTAATTACACGTGAATAAGTATCAGCAGGTGCATGGTGAGCCTCATCGACAATGACCAAATCATAATAAAAACCACCTGTTGAGTTGTAAAAGTCTTGAAAACTTTGAACTGTTGAAAGAGTCACCCCTTCATGAAATGATGGTTTCTCAGAATCGTATACTAAATGAGTAGCTATCCACTTAGGAAGATTAGACCAAATACCCCTATCAAATTGCTCTATAAGAGATCTAGAATTTGCTAACACCAAAATATTCAATTTGGGATTCATTTCATATAACCATCTAATAAAGGCTGCTGCTACAAATGTTTTCCCTAGCCCAGTAGCTAAACAAATTAATCCAGTTCGATCCCCTCTCAAAAATGATTTCTGTAACTCTAATAATGATTCTTCTTGATATTTTTTTAATGTCCTTTTTTCAGTGGGCCAAGGAGATAAATCTGTATAAGAATCATATACACTTTTCGATAAAAAGAGGTCTATATCATAACCGGCATACTTCAGAATTTCAACTTTATGCAATTGTGCTGGAGATATCGTCCTGTTAGATACTGCGATACCCTTGGTTATACCATAATACTCCATTGCCCTCTTAAGATCTCCAATTATGTCAACGGAAATAGGTCTATTTCTTTCTGAAAATTTTGCTTGATATATGTATTCAATTAATTCGCCATCTGCCCCTTTAAATGCTGCGATAATGTCAGCACCATGATCACCAGCCCCCCCTACAAGTTCATTTAATTCCCAACCAATATGCGAAAGTAATCTTGCAATTCCTCTTTCAAAAGCCTGCCATGGTCCTTTAGATAATCTTTCAGTTGAAAGGAATCCCTTTGAATCATCTATTGATGTGTCCATAAAGTATTTCTATGCTGTGACGGTTTCTTATAATTTGTTGCTTTAATTTCCTTACCGCATCATCTCCTTCTTTCGCTAGCTCATTCATAAACCAGCGCACATCATTAAAGTACCCTGAGTATTTTTTTAATTGATGTTGTTTTGTTTCTTCGTCTAATTCTGAATATGGCATCAATAATATCTTGTCATCATAAATAACTTCAGGGAACTCTTCAAGAAACTTGAACAAATAATTTAGATCAAGGTATTTCAGATGCTTTGTATTCATAATAAATGTTTCAATGTCAACGATACTTTTCCCTTCCAAGTCTAAATATTTTTTCTTAAGATTTTTTATGTCAGTTTCAGTCAAAGGTGGTTTATGTGTAAGTACTATCCCGTCTCCAACTACAAGTTTATTGTGGATTTCACGCATTAGATTATTTGCCTTTGTAACCAGGTTTGATACACTTAGCATCGTCTCGGGGGCATATTTTGATTTTAATTCATAATAAATTCTAGTAATCGTCCATTCTTTCTTGTCAGTAATTAATTGATAATATATGGAAGCTACTTCCATAAAAATCAAATCATCATAACCATCTGCAAAATCGCGAAACATTGGATGTTTATTATTAAGATAAACATCAAATTTCATTATGGATCCTGTCGTGTCAAAGATTATTGGTACACTTAAGTCTGTATCAGGTACATAATCAATGAGAGTAATATCAATTGGTTTTTGGTTGATTAATGACTCTATGTCATAATGCAGGGTTTTATTTAGTTTTTTGTATCCAGGAAATCTAGGTGGTGTCGGGGTAGGTCGTTCTGTTGTTCCTGTCCCAGGTATAGGTCTAGGTCCCGTTGGATTCTGTGGATTAAACGTTGTTGGTGTTTCCCTCAGATCTGCTTTTTCAATCTCCTTTAACCACGTTTTCTCGTCAACGTAAACTGGATCAAATTCATAGAATTTTTCCCTCCAATTCTTTTGTCTTGTGGGATCAGATTTACCAGATCCATCATTTTTTGCAAACATAAGGGTTTTCAGACCTGGTGGATCTATTCGTCTATAACCTCTGAATAAAAGACCAATAGGAGTTCTATTTAGTCCACTATAACCATATTTTGCTCCTAAGTCTGTCTGTAAGGGCATTTCTCCCCTAAGATACCTTACTGCTACTTTCCAATTTTCATCGTCTGAATTGAAGTCGTCTTTTGTGTACCTTGGGATGACAAAATTAGCTTCGATTTGCCCAACAATTCTACCATTGTAGAGTTCGTTATCTCTTGGATATTCTGGATGAAACCTTGGGTCATTCATAGCTCTTTCATCTTCCCAAAAAAACAAAGACTTATCGAGCTTTCGAAGAATCCTACCATTACGGCTAATATCAATACCATAATGATCAGGATCAGGATATCTCTGTATGCCAAGCCAACCAACTAATTGTACTTCTTTTGTTACTATTTGATCAGTTGTATGACATGAAGGGCATTCAACCTGTAAAGATGTTTGAGCTGCCTCTCCAAGCCAAGTTCTACAATTTTCACAAAACCTATCAGTTCTTAACACTTTATCTATTTCAAAAAATGCCGGTATATCATCGTATTTAACCCTTACCATTACATTTTCACTCCATACACAGAATTTGAATGGCTGAATTTCAAATTGATTGATCTTTATTGATATTCCATGGTCTTTAAAAATTCTTTCTGTGTATGCTCTCATTAAATTATACTTAATATCTCCTACTCTAAGCAGAGATTCTGCTCCTTGTTTAAAGTCATATATTTTTATCTCTGTTCCTGATTTTTTATCATATCTTTTTGGTCGCTCGAGTTTTCTTCTCATAAAGGATTTACTAGCAGCCATATCCTTTAAATCAATTAGGACACCTATCTCGTGTTTCATGTCTTCTGTTGAAGACCATACTTCAACTTTGTTGGCTAAACAGGCTGTTGCTACGTTAAATCCCATTCCGAATAATCCAATGCTATCTCTTGTGTTTTTACCAGAATAACCTGCCTTGACAGCATTTTGGAGGCTCTCCTCTTTCATTCCATCCGCAAAATCTTCAACGAGAACTGGATCTCCTGCTCTAAGCTTACCAGGAGTTGGAATCGTCACGATAATTCTCTTGTTTTCTGGTAAGATATTCCTTGAACCTAAAATAGCATCAATTGAATTATCAATTAATTCGGCGATGCATTGCCAACCCTTAAATTTTAGATCTCCTAAAATTTGTAGTAATTGTGGGGTTGGAGTAAGATCAATTAAATCCATCGATTCATCTTGAGTATCCATATCTATAAAGTTTTAAATCATCGTTTTGTTTATATATTCTTTCCACAGTTCTCGGCATAGCTTATTCATGTTTTTATATCCATAAAATCCCATTCTATCAAGACTTCTGAACATTAATAATTGAGCTTCAACACTACGTGTTGTCCTATTAAGTCTAATGGCCAATTTTTGTATTATTTCGTTCGATTCATGGATTTTCAATGATGGATCAGAGATGTAGAGATCTAATACAACACCCAACTCCTCTCTTGACCATTTTTGCCCAGATTTTGTATTCTTTTCTCCTCCTTTAATTCTTGGCTTTCGTGTCATTTTGATGTATTATTTAATATACTTATTATAGTTTTTCCGAGTTCACAAGCAAGTAAAGGAGGTACTGCATTCCCAACTTGGGTATATTGAGGTACTTCAAAATTTCTTTGGTTTCCACCTGTAGTTATTTTTGACCTGAAAACAAACCAATCAGGAAAAGACTGTATTCTCGCCATTTCTCGAACGGTTAATGTTCTCAACTGATCTGGAGAATAATGGCATAGATCATCTGGTATGGTCATTTGGGCTGGTGCAGGTTCATCAAATATTAAAGCTCGCTGACTTTGTTTTCTAGATCCAATATTTTTCAAATACTCTTTAAAAGAAGAAATACTTTCTGGATGTTTTAATATTTCTGAACCTTCAGTAGATAAGAATAGAAATTTTTCCTCCTTTAATAATGTAAAAACTCTAGCAATAGTATCGTTATTACCATCAGTTCCAGAAATAATTTTCACTATTTCCTTCTTTAAACCATTTGATTTACTCAAAACTTGGTACAACCTAAATCGGGCTTTAACTTTGAAATTATGTTTTCGATATTCGTGATTAAGCAACTTATTCTCATTACAGAACTGTTTTTTTTTGAAAGTTTTAGCAAGATTTTCTGCATAACCACTCATGATTGCGTCTAGAAAATATTCTTTTTCAACGGATGCAATGTCTCCAATTGCATCGGAGACACTTACAAAACTGTTACTTTTATAAAGTAATTTAGGTAAAAGTTCTCCATTAAAAAGAGTTTTTGATCTTTCAATATTATAGAGAGTTATATCTGACAGTTTAATTTTATTAAGATCATTTCTATTTTTTTGGACTTTCTTATAAAATGACGATGAGTTTATTAGTATTTGTTTAATTTCTTCAGAATTGTATTCCCGTTGCATTAGTTGTTTAAAGACATCTTCCCGATAAGCCATTAGAATAAACCTTGGTCTATTTTGTGGAACTCCAAAAAACTTTGAATTAACTAGCATACAAACTGGATAAAAACCTTCTATACAAAAAGCTTTTGCTGTCTCCAACCACGCGTAATGTTTAATATTGTCTTCAGTTGTAAAGGGTGAGGTAATTCCCTTCACATTTTCTAATAAAACCACCTTCGGCCGTATGTAACCAGCAAATTTTGCAAATGATAGGGGTAAAATATTTTTATGATCTTCTTTTATCCTTTTACCTGCCATACTAAATCCTTGGCATGGTGGTCCACCCGATACAAGATCAATATTTTGTTGTCTAAGTTTATTAAGAACCTTGGGGTTGGTTTTTAAATATTTCAAGAAATTGTCAATATCCCCAATAATTAACTTCCCTGAAAAATTGGTATTATTATTTAGATCTGTATTCTTCCCATTGTAAAATTCATTAGGATTCTCCCTTAAGCGATCATGTAAATTTTCATTAGAAAAATTTGATTTAATCCATAATACCTTCTTTGGTTTCAATTTTCTATCTGCAAGAAGCTGGAGATTTTCCCCTAGTAAATTATATGCAAAAGTCTCTCCAGCCATAGGAGATAATTCATTTGCCATATATAATTTAAATCCAGCTGCCTCTAAACCGAGGGACATTCCTCCACATCCTGAGAAAAGTTCAATAAAATTATAGGTTTGGCTCATTAAGAATTACGATATAGAAAGTATGTAAAAAAAACCTGTTTATTATATGATATTCGACAACTTATCTGTTCCTGAAAACTTGGTATATGAAAAAATTAATATTAAATAAAAACGATTTTGGCTGTCTAAAAAATTGACGTTTTGTGCGGGCATTAGGACATAGTAACTGTTTCTGGAACAGAAGTATGTAAAATTAGAATTTATTCAGGAATATTCAAATTATATACTCCCACAATGGACGATATTTCTTACCCTGAACTTTAAAACGTGACGTACCGAACAAAAATGGTTTCTGGGGCAGATAGCAATAGAGAAATCTTGGCGCACTTCCCTTTCCCGTTCTATCTAGCCTGATAACTGGTTATGTACTAAAAAAAATTGATGAAAATAAAGGAGGCACTATTATCCCTAAATGCCTCCTTTTGTTACATCAATTCAATTATTCACATAATAGAATTAAGGTTCATTAGGTCCTACTAAAGTAATAGGAGTGATTTCAATATCAATATTTTCACCCTCTTCTAAATAATACACCTGTTGTACCCAATCCTGAGAATTATCTCTTATTAGTTGAACTTTTATCTTTTTAGCTCTATTATTTGCTGCATATGAATAAGCAACATTCTTTTCTACATTGAAAATTATGGTATTATGAATTCTATCACCAATAATGTTGTGTTCAGAAAGATAAACCTTGTATCCGGAAGCGTAAATAGAAAAAGTGTACGCAGTTGTACCTGCAGGAGGAGGTGTTGGAGGTTGGGTATAAGCTGCATCATACTTGGTGCATGATGATAACGATAGTAATGCTAAAGCACTAAACAGAGCTAAGAATAGTGTTTTTTTCATAAGGAATATTTTTTAAGGTTAAACAATTTCATTATGAACAAAAATATTTGTCCACTACGTCATAATAGGACGTACCAAAAAAAATTTAGGAATATTTCACCCCGTCACCCTTTGTCGTACCTCCCCCCTACCTTTGTGCTGTGACAATTGATGATGTTATGGAAGAGAATCTGAAAACCAGTGTATTGAAGAGCATGGGCAGTGTGTTTGAGCAGTCCAGGAATTGCAAGCTGAATGATGCCTTTCTGAAAAAAGCGGAACCTGAACTCAGGACCATTGCCGGTTATTTCCAGGTGTCTTTGGAGCAGGCATTGCTCATAGCAGTCCTGTTTGCGTTGAATTACAAGGAATACAACGTCACGTTACTGGACCTGGTTTCCCATTTCAACTGCAATCCCATGAAGATGCTGGAGTACAGCGGCCATTTTGAAACATTGTTTTCACGGGGTATTCTTCAGGCAAGGGGTGATTACCATAAGGCGGGTTTGCCCTCTACAGGCGAATCGCTCCTATTCAACAACATGATAGTGCAGGCCGTGGTGAACAACA
>JBBABL010000025.1:0-7759 GCA_041657645.1 Minisyncoccota bacterium | reverse complement strand
GAGCTTAATTTCATTTGCCTTAATCTCTCCTTTATTAATTCCATAGGTAATTGTTTTTTTAGCAGGAAAAGAGAGGAAATAATCCTTATAATTATCATCTTCATTTATAATATGTATATTTTTACATGCCTTAAATAGTTCTCCTTTCGCTTTTTTGTAATTATCAAAACCTTTGTGAGCTTCTATATGTTCTGGTGTTAAATTAGTGATACCAACAACATCAAAATTAATAAAACAATGACGATACTGCTTTATACCTTCTGATGTAACTTCAATAATTACATAATCACATTTTTGATTCACTGCCTTTCTTAGAAACTTTTGCAAAGTAAATCTACCTGGCATTGTCATTTTCATCTTATTCTCTTCTTCAATATCACCAATTTTAAAAACAATTGATGATGAAGATGCTACTTTATACCCTGCTTCTTTTAATATCTCTGAAGTTATATTGACTACAGTTGATTTTCCATTAGTTCCCGTGATACCAATCACCTTAATTTTATTTCCAGGGAAATTGTAAATAATAGCTCCCATAAGAGATATTAAAAAATGATATATGCTAATTATAAAATTAGGAATGTATTTTCTCATAATAATTTTAAAGCTTCTTTTATCCTTTCTTCTATTTTTGTAATTTCTTTCGGCAAACTACTAAGTGCATCTAGCGCATTAGCTCTTTTAAACCCAAGACTAACTAATGCCGTTAATGCTTCATCTCCTTTTTTAGTTTTAATATCTTTAACTTTTCCTGTTATTTCTAATAATATCTTCTGAAGCTTCTTTTGGCCAATTCCTTTAATCTCTCCTGCTTCAATCAATTCTTTAAGTTTTTCTAGAGAGCCTGCTGAAGAAAGTTCCATCGCACTTTTAGGCCCAACTCCCGATATTTCTTTTAATTTTTTAAAAAGATCTATTTCTTCTTTAGTTAAAAACCCATAAAGCTCAATTCCTTTTTCTTTAAGGAAAAGTTCTGTAAAAAACTGTCTCTCTTCGCCTATCTTAATTTTTAATAAATCCGCATTATTCAAAAAAACTTCAAATCCTATGCCTGACCTATCAATAACTATCTTTTTATCGTCTTTATTAACGACTATTCCTTTAATATGTGATATCATAATTTTATTATAGCAAAACTTGCAAATTTTGAACAATTAGTGTATATATACACCATATATGCCAATTACAAAAACAACAAAAAGAAGACCTCGCCAAAGCGAAAGAAAGAGATTAATGATTAAGAAAAGGGTCTTGGAAATGAGAAAGCTTACAAAAGAAGCTAATACTTTGATTTCTTCAAAAGAAACTGACAATGTTGAAAAGATGGTGCCTCAGATATATAAAGCGATTGATAAGGCTGCAAAAAGAGGAATAATTAAAAAGAATACAGCAGCAAGAAAGAAATCAAGACTGATGAAAAAAATTAAGACCATAAAAGAATCGAGCAAATAGCTCGATTTTTTCTTACAAAATATTTTTAATTTCTTTTAGTTTTTTAATCTTTTGGTAGGCAATATTATTTAATTCTTTAACATTACTATCAATTGCAATCCCTTTGCCTGTTAATTTAAAGGCTCCTATATCATTAAATCCATCTCCAACAAAAAATATATCTTCTATATCAATTTTTTCTTTGTTGGCTAATTCTTTTAATCTCTTTTCTTTAAAATCATTTTCGGTACAATCACTTTCAATTGTAGTTAACTCTTCCCCGTCAAAAGAAAAATTTGTTCCTGCGTAGAATCCATCTATTAATAATCCTTTGCAAAGTTTTTCTAAATAAATATCTACTGAGCAAGATATCAAATATATCTTATACCCTTTTTCTTTTAAATATTTTATTAAGTCTTCTGCCCCCTCTTTCAAATGTTCCATTGGCTTAGAGGAATTCAAAATATATTCTTTATTCCCTTTTCCGTCTTTTTTGAGAATTGAAACTACTTCTTCCCATAAAAAATCAACCCCTACTTTATTATCATAGAAATCATTAAATACTTTTTTAAAGTTTTCTTTGGCTTCCCCTTTTAAGCTGAAGGTATCCCATGGACTTTCCTCAACTAAAGTTCCATTAACATCAAAACAAATTATTTTCATACTCCACAAATTAAAATATCTAACGCTGAATTAGAACTAACTAATCCAACTTTAATATTGAAGTCTAATTCTGCTATCTTATTATACATAATTTTCAACTCTTCCATTGTAAAATTCTCTGACAATTTAGAAACAAAATAGTTAGCAGGTGTTCCGTCTTTAGCGGAAATCATTTTCCTTACCTGAGAAGCTATCATTGCCAGTATATATATTGGAGCATCTCCTTTTTCTAGATGATTCTTAATTAAATGTATCGCCCTCTTTTGGTCTTTTTTAGCAATAGCGTCTATAGTCTCCCAGATATTTGTATCTTCTTTATCTCTTACTAATTCTAAAATATTTTCAGTTGATATTTTTTTTGAGTAATTAATAAGTTTTGTTATTTCATTTTCCATCCTCCACAAGTCATTACCTATAAAATCGACTAGCATATTAATAGAATCTTCTTCTGCCTCGCCACCTAATTCTTCAATTTTAACTTTCAACCATTCTTTTAATTTCGCTGTACTTAGTGGTTTAAATTCTTGAGCTTTATCAAATATTTCTTTATCCTTGCCATCTTCTTTAATTAAAAGAAGAATATTAGGAGAACCTTTAAACAGCTCAAGGGAATCTTTGTTTATTGATAAGTCATAAGCAATTATCAATTTTTTAGGGTCAAACATAGAAACAGAAAGTATTTCTTGTCTTAATTCATCAATATCTTTTCCTTGAAAAAAAGAAAAACCATTTTTGTTCTTCTCTTTGTATTTCTCTATCATTTCTTTCGTCTTCTCTCTGATTCTGTAAGTATCTTTTCCGTAAAAAAGTATTATCATTTCTTTTTTTGACAATTAGGGCAAAAGAATGTTCCTCTTCCTCCTAAATTAATTCTTACTATTTTTGTTCCACACTTTTCACATTCTTTTCCTTGTTTTTGATAAACTTTCATTATATTTTGAAAACCTCCTCTCTCTCCATTAATGTCTCTAAAATCGGAAAAGCTATCCCCCTTTAGTCTAATTGCTTCTTTTAGGATAAACTGCATATTATCATAAATATTTTTTAAATCTTTTTCATCTAAATTATTGGCAGGTTCTTCGGGATGAATACTAGAAAGATAAAGTATTTCAGAAGCATAAATATTTCCTATCCCAGCGATAAAATCTTGGTCCATCAAAAGTTGTTTAATCCTACCTTTTTTGTTACTAAATAATTCTTTGAAGGAATCGAAATCAATCTCTAGTGGTTCTGGGCCCAAGTCAAAATTAACATCTTTAATTAATTCTATTTTAGCGAACTTTCTTTGGTCAGAAAGAGCTAACTGTCTTCCATCATCAAGAGAAAAAACTATATGTAAATAACTATTCACTCTATCATCAGAAAGTGGTCCGACAGGCGGAATCCATTTATTATCTTCAAATTTCCATTTTCCTAATAATAAATGACCTGATATTTTTTGGTGGATTAAAAGAATATTCTCATCATCTAAATATATAAGAATATTTTTTCCTCGTCTTCCAATCGAAACTATTTTTCTTCCAATAATTTTTTCTCTAAAGTTGTCGAAACTATCTTGTTTAACAAGGCTCTTTGTATCTGTCCAAACATCAGAGAAGGTATGACCAATAATTTCTTTTCGGAGTCCAGTGACTATTATTTCTACTTCAGGAAGTTCAGGCATTAGTCTAAAATAGATTTTAATTTCTCGACTATTTCCTGCGGAGTAAAGTGAGCTTTAACCATAAAATCAACTGCTCCCAATCCAAGACCTCTTTCAATATCTTCTTTCTGTCCAAGATTAGAAAGTATAATTACAGGAATACTTGCTATTTCTGGATCTTTCTTTGCTCTCTCTAAAACCTCGAATCCATTGATCCCAGGCAATATTAAGTCTAAAAGAATAGCATCTGGCTTTACCTCTTTAATCATCGCCAAACCACTTTCTCCGTCAACCGCTGAAACAACATCGTATTCCATATTTACGAGTTTCTTACTCATTAATTCTCTTAGAAATTTGTCATCTTCAATTAACAATATTTTTTTAATCATATTTTTTAAATTATTATTGCTTATTAATAGGAAGCGTAAAATAAAAAGTGGTTCCTTTATTTTCTTCTGACTCAAACCAGATTTCACCTTTGTGAGCTTGAACAATATTTTTTGTTGTATATAGTCCAAGTCCAGTTCCGTCTGTTTCCATTCTTGTTACATTCTCTGCTCTAAAGAATTTTGTAAATATTCTATCCTGTTGGTTTTTAGGGATTCCGACTCCTGAATCTTTTATCTTAAATATAACATTTTTTTTGTCACTTTCAATAGTAATTTTTATATCCCCTTTCTCTGGGGTATACTTAACTGCATTTTCAAGAAGATTCTGAATCACTACTCCCATTTTTTCTCTATCAACCTTTACTTTTGGTAATAATTTTGTTGGTTGATTATAATCCAACTTCATTTTTTTTATTTTTAAAATTTCCTGAGAACTATTAATAATCTCCTCTGCAATATCTTCTAATTGTGCATCTTCTTGATTATATAATAATCTTCCTTCTTCGATTCTGCTTACATTCAAAAGATCATTAATTAAAACTATCATTCTCTCATTACTTAAATATGTTTTTTCTAATAAGTCTTTTTGCTCATCATTAATCGCTCCAGCATCTCCATCTAATATCATCCTAATAGTCCATTTTATCGCTGACAATGGTGTCCTTAATTGATGAGCAGCAACAGAAACAAATTCTGTTTTCATTTTTTCAATAAGCTTTTCTTTTGTTACATCATGAAAAATAATTAAAAATCCTCTTTCTTCTTCATTATCTTTTAATAAAACAGATGTAATTTCAAAATGAAGCTCATTTACTCCCATTGCCTCTTCTCGATACACGCTTTTAATCCTTTTTTTATCTTCATCTATCAAAATACTTTTAAATTGATGTGTGCTGTCTCTATTTACCAAATCTAAGAAACACATTCCTTCTGCTGTTTTTTTATCAAGAGAAAATAATTCTACTGCTGAAGAATTGATAATTTCAATTTGCTTTTTTCTGTTCAACAAAATTACTCCATCAGTAAGATTCTCAATAATTGCCATTGTTTTATTCCTCTCTTCCACTGCTGAACGTCTTAAATCATCTGTGTCTTCTAATATATTTAAAAGAGCAGCTCTTACCTTTCTTAATTCGTCTGGATTGTTTAGAATATTTTCCATATGTTTATTTTACCATAGTCTTAGATTTTCACCAATTGGCTTTGTTGTAATATTTTTAACTAAACTATTAAAACCAAAATCATCTAGCATTTTTAAAACCTTTTCTTCATCGTACCCCCCCCATTCACATTGCTCTAAGTCAATATCAAGATGAATATCTTTTTTAATTTCTGAAAGCTCTCTACTTAAAAAAGCCTTCTCTTTGTCATTAATCAATTTTTCTTTTATTTTTAAAGATAAATTATCTTCTCCTTTTTCTATTTTATTATATAGATTAAAAATATCTCCAAATTCTTTAATTAAACTAATTGCGGTTTTCTCTCCTATTCCTTTAACTCCAGGAATATTATCAGATACATCTCCCCGCAATCCCTTATAATCTATTAATTGTTCAGGAGAAAGTCCTTCATATTTTTCTTCCACTGCTTTCCTATCATATATTACTGCACTTTTGACCCCTTTATTTAAATAGTAGACAAAAGTTTTTTCATTAACTAATTGGAAAGTATCCATATCTCCCGAAACAATAATATTTTGCTTTCCATCTGTTTTCCTTGATAAAGTTCCGATTAAATCATCTCCTTCAAAACCTGCTTTCTCAAAAACAGGAACATTAAAGGACTTCAAAACACTTTTTACTATTGGTATTTGAATATATAACTCGTCTGGGGCTTTCTTTCTTTGTGCTTTATATTCATCATACATCTTCTTTCTGAATGTTGGACTTGGAACATCAAAACAAGCCACAAAATACTTAGGTTCTAATTCTTTTAAAAGCTTGAATAGCACTAAAAGAAAACCATAGACAGCATTAACAACTTGCCCATCTTTAGATTTTAACGGAGGTAGCGCATGAAAAGCCCTATGGATTATTGAGTTTGAATCAATTATTACAAAATTATCTTTATTTTCCATAATCAACTATTATTTTTCTTTTATTTTCATCTATTGGAATTATTTCTATCTTTACTACTTCTTGAGGAATAATACTCTTAACTATTTCTGGCCACTCAATACAAATAATATTATTTTTATCTTCAAATATTTCTTTTAAAGGAATAGAATCAAGTTCTTTTTTATTATTAATCCTATAAAAATCAAAGTGACAAAAAGATTTTTTACCTTTCAGGGGATACTTATTCATAATAATAAAAGTTGGACTTGTTATTTTCTGATTTAAACCAAGTCCACTCGCAAAACCTTGGATAAAAGAAGTTTTTCCTGCCCCTAACTCTCCCTTAAACATAATGATTCTTTTCTTTTCTTTTGCTAGAGATTTTCCTATCTCTTTTGTTTCTTTTAGACTTTCTGAAAAATATTCTACTTTCATTATTTCCCATTTTATACTCTTTTTTCCGATTGTCAAAATTAAATTGACTTTTGTATATAAATATAATAAATTGATGGTATATATGGATATTAGAAAAATACTAGAAGGATCAAATAATATAGGTATTTTAACTAAAAAGAATGCAAACAATGATGCAATTGGGGCTAGCTTAGCCCTTTTTTTTACGCTCCAAAGTATTGGCAAAAAAGCTTGTTTTCCTTCAAAGAGAATTCCTGGTGAGTTGCTAGATTTTCTTAAAAAGAAAGGTGGAAAGAAGTTCCAAGTCACTTTTGATGATGAAATATCCGAAGTTTATTATGAAAAAAAAGGAAAAGGAATTGTTCTTTATTTAGAACCAAAAGATAGAAATGCTAAAGACGAAAAGTTTTCTTGTAAAATTATATCTGGTGAAAATTTTGTTTCTTCTGATTATGACATCCTTTTTACCCTTGGTGTAGAAGATTTTAAAGAGGTTGAAAATCTTTTAGGAGAAGACGAACAGCTTTCTAATTGCACTATTATAAATATTGATAAAAGCTTAAATAATCAAAACTACGGAGAGGTTAATATCATAAAAGAAAGTCAATCGCTATCCCAAACAGTTGCTTGCCTACTCAAGGAACTTGGAGAATACAATAACAGAGATGCCCTTAATTTTCTTCTTTATGGTCTTGCTTTTTCAGGAAAAAAGACTGACAATATAAAAAAGGTTTCTACCGTTAAATGGATATTAAAAAATGGTGGAGATTTAAGCCTTTTTTCTGGATCCTTTGAAGACAATAAATTACTAGAAATAGTTTTGAAAAATATTACTTTAGAAGAAGACGTTTATTTCTCCTTTGTTTCTAGAGGCGACTTCTTAGAAAGCAATACTAATTCAAAAAATTTAGGTTTTACCGTAGAAAAACTTAAAAATTTCTTAAATATTCCCTCTTTCTTTGTTCTATGGGAAGATAAAAATATAATAAAGGGGCTCCTTTATTCTGATAAAAAGTACCTTATTGAAAAAACACATATTTTTTTCAAAGGTTCCTTTAAAGAAAAAGGCGGAATATTCTTAACGGGAGAAACTACAATAAATAAGGCAAAAAATAAATTATTATCATATTTAAAATAATGGACAATATTACAAGCAAGATTGA
>JBBABL010000024.1:0-7794 GCA_041657645.1 Minisyncoccota bacterium | reverse complement strand
ATAGTTTTTGCTGTAATTAATATAATTACTTTTTTTGTAATGATGGTTGACAAGAGAAAAGCAATTAATTTGTCAAACGAAAGAATTCCAGAGGGTAAGATATTTTTTGCAGCAACTATGCTTGGCGCCCTTGGTGTTTACATGGGAATGTTTATTTTCCATCATAAAAATAGGAAATGGTATTTTCTAATTGGAATACCAATCTTAATAGTGCAAAATATCTCCTTAATTTATTTAATTTATCTATTTTTAATAAAAACCATATAGATATGAGAATTAGATGATTTGTGCTATAATGGTCTGTGTTAATAAATAATTATATAAATATGGAAAAAGTAGCTGTTATTGTTTGTAATTTTGCCTCGTTTGACGAAGAAGTAATTAAAAGTTATGGGATTGTTCCTATTGTCTCCAATCTTCTATGGGAAGAAGAAAGCCTATTAGAAGGGGATAATGTTTTTCAAAAAATGAGAGACGCTCACAAGAAAGGGATTAAATCTAGTCCTAAAACATCTCAACCATCACTAGGGACTTTTAAGAAATACTTTGAAGAAGCGCTAAAAGAAAACGAGAAAGTAATCTGTATTACTATTAGTTCTAAAATATCAGGCACATATAATGCTGCAATTCAAACAAAAAAGTTATTAAAAACTGAACAACAAGAAAGAATATACGTAATTGATTCTAATAATATAGATGCCGCTGAAACTCTTTTAGCCATTAAGGCTGTTGAAATAATAAAAGCAGAAAATGACATTAATAAAGTAATAGAAGCTATCAAGTCATATGTTCCTAAAACATATTTCTATGGGATGACAGAAAATCCTGATCAAATGGAAGCCGGGGGTAGAATCAGTCATATATTAGCTTTAGCTCTTAAGCAAATGCAAAAGATTGGAATGAGACCAATTTTACATATGGAAGATGGTGTTGTTAAAGCCGCTAACCTTAGAATGAATGCTAAAGATATTGCCGAAGCGCTTTTTAATCAATTCGAAGATTTAAATAAAGATAAGCTTAAGGAAGGAAAAGTATTTAGAATAGCAATTAGTCACGCTGATAATATTGTTGGAGCCGAAAAACTTAAAGATTTGTTCGAATCTAAATATAAGTCGCAGGTTAAAATAGATTTTATTAGTATGACAGGGATTTTTATTGGTGCTCACGTTGGTCCTGGGACTTTGATGTGTGCAACCCTAGAGGACTAGTATTTATTTGCTTTATAGTATACACTGTGCAAACAGATTATAAATAAAAAATTATGAGAAACTTTGATAAAATATTTGATAGAGGAAAAAGAAATGAAGGCGACTTCAAAAGAAGAGATTCTGGAAGAAGTAGTTATGGTGGCAACAGAGAAAGACCACAGATGTATGAAGCAATTTGTGATGAATGTGGCAAAAGATGCGAAGTTCCTTTCAAACCAAGCAATGACAAGCCAATATATTGTAGTGAATGCTATTCAGAGCGTGGCGGAAAGGAAGGTTCTGGCAGATCTGAAAGAAGAAGTTCTGGAAGAGATAGAGGAGGAAGAGATAGAGGTGGAGACAGAGGAAGAGATAGGGTAATGTATGATGCCATTTGTGATAAATGTGGTAAGAAATTTCAATTACCATTTAAACCAACTGGCGAAAGAGATGTTTTTTGTGAAGATTGTTATAAAGGTGATGGTAATGCTCCTACTAAAAAGGAAACTAACCAATACAAAGAACAATTTGATGCATTAAACGTAAAGTTGGATAAGCTTATTGATTTATTAAGTCAACCTATTATAAAAAAGGAGGTTAAGGAAGAACCTAAGAAGAAAGAGAAGAAAGAAGAACCTAAGAAAGAGGTTAAACCTAAAAAGGAAGCTAAACCAAAGAAGGAAGCTAAACCTAAGAAGGAAGTAAAACCTAAAAAAGAGATTAAAAAGAAAGTAGTAGCTAAGAAAAAGAAATAGTAAATAAAAAGCCGATTAATAGTCGGCTTTTATTCTTTATCTAATTCAACTGTTTTATCTATTCTTATCTTTTCAACAAAGTCGTGAACATGACTTACTAATATCATTGGCCCTTCGTATTTATCAAGAGCGGAAGCAATAATAGGTAAGTGTCTAAAATTAATATGGTTTGTTGGCTCATCTAATATTAATAGTCCTGGTTTTTGTAAAACTAAATTAGCAAAAGCAACTAATCCTTTTTGTCCTTCTGAAAGGTCGCCGATTTTAGATTTAATTATTTCGTCGTTAATTAAAAATCCTGCAGCCGTTGAGCGAAGGTCTTTCTGAGAAAAATCACCGATGGAATCTATTAATGACTGCATAACAGTATTGTCAAAATTAAGGTTAGAAAAATCTTGACGATAATATCCAACTTTAGTTCCAGGGGCAATTGTTATATCTTTATTACTTCCATTTACTATTGATTCAAGAAGGGTAGTTTTACCTATTCCATTGGGTCCGCTTAAAAGTAGGTGCTCTTTCTTTCTCAATGATATATTTGTTGCTTTAACAATATTTTTATTTTTTTTAATAATTGTAAATGAAGAGATGTGAAGTATTTCACCAGATATATTTTCTTGAACAGGAATAGTGAATGGTCTAATTGTCTTATCTTCTCTTCTAATTACAACTTTTTGTCCTTCTAACTCTTCTGCAAGTTGTCTCATTTTTTTAGCAACCATTCTTAAGTTTCCACCCTTGTCTTTGAAGAAGTTTGATTTTTCTTTTTTCTCTATTATCTTCTTATCAAGTTGGGCATTTTTCATATTCTCTTTCTTAATTTTTGCAGAAATCTCATTTACAACATCATGATAGTTGCCACTATATTTTTCTACTTTGTAATTGAAAGAATCAAGATAAAGAACCCCGTTAGTAAAAGAATTAAGAAAATCGGCATCATGGGAGATAACAAGGCATGTTTTATCGTACTTAATAAGGAACTTAGTTAAATGCTCAATTCCAACTTTATCAAGATTGTTAGTCGGTTCGTCTAATAGAAGTAGGTCTGGGTCTTGTATCAAAGCAGCAGCTAAAAGTAATCTTGCTTGTTGTCCTCCTGAAAAAGAATTTATTTTCTTATCATAAGAAGCTTCTAAATTTACTATTTCTAAAACATTTTCTATCTTAGGGTCAATATCGTAAACTTTTTCTTTAAAGCATTTTTGAAAGAACTCTCTTAAAGTTAATTCCATATCTTTTTGAGGAATAACTTGAAAGGCGGTAGCAATGGAAATATCTTTTTGAATGTGAATTTCACCGGAATTCGGTTTTAATGTTTTTGAGATTAGATTAAAGATAGTTGTTTTTCCAGCTCCATTTTGTCCCATTAAAGCCATTTTTAAATCTTTTCTTATACTAAAATCAACCTCATTTAAAATGCGTCTTTTTTCGTATTCAAACGATACTTTATCAAATCTTGCAATTACTTCATTACTCATAAATAAAAGATGCTTTCGGCATCAATACTTAATTATTAACATAAAATAGAAATAAATACTACTTTTTATACCTATAATGCCCTGTGATTTCAAAACTAAAAAGCATGTTTTCTAATTTTGGACCTGCGCCAATATTATGAACTATTAAGGGCGTTTTATTCTGATAATGATTTGTTACTAATCCGATATGAGTGATTCCTCTCCCAAGATTCCATGTAACAATATCCCCTGGTTCATACGAATCGGATATTGCTAATTCTGTTCCAAAGCGACTAAAAAAAACTTGAAGATTTGGAACCCTACGATGATCAATATTTGTATCAGTGGCAGTTAATCCCCATTTTGAAGGATAAAGACTAAAATTTTCTAGCATATCTTCATGAACTTCTTTTTGTAAATCAATTCCTAATGAACGGTAAGCTCTTATTATTACGTCTGTGCAGACTCCTTTGTCTATAGGAATATCTCCATTGGGATAATCAATCTGAAAATAAGATGGATCGTAAGTAATATTTTTAGTTGTTTGCTTGATTGCAGATTCTATTAAAGTATTAATAAATTCATCTTCTATTATTTTAATGTCCCAGCTATCTTGACTATTTCCTGTTATTGGTATTTTTTCGCCAAGAAATTTGGGCTTAGAATTAAAAGTAACATCAGCCCATGCTTTTATTCTGGCAAGTGATTCTCTAATATTATTAGCTATTTCGTTGTCATAAGATCTTTTATCAGCTGGCAATCCATAAGCATCTATGCCTAGTTCTCGAGCAATATATATAGCACGATATAAATGAAAATTTTGAGTGGATATTATTACTGATTTTACTCCAAAAATATATTGTGCTCGATATATGGAATCATAAGTATCAAAACCAGCATGATCAATAAATATATCTTCACTAGGAATACCACTATCTAAAAGATAGTTCTTTACAGCGTTTACTTCGTCATAATCTTCTTGCCCATGGTCTCCACTTATTAATATCTTGTTAACTTTATGAGCATTATATAGCTCAATAGCATTTTCAGTTCTATCAAGAAGGATATGGCTTAATATATTTCCTGAAACCTTAGCACCAAGAATGATAACAACGTCTGTATTTGGAACATCTTCAATATTATTTATAATATATTGTTCACTAAAATTAATAATATAATTATTAATTAGTATGAACGAAAACAATGATAATAGAATAAATAAAATTAATATCTTATATTTTTTCATAAAACCATTATATCATAATTTTACAAATTGTTCTTTTTGGAGTATTTTTAACATATATATAATAAATAATAAACAATATGAACAAAAAAAATATCTTAATTATAGCCATCGCTATTATAATTATTGCTTTAGTATATTTTTTCATTCCTCAAAAGAGTGAAGAAAAAATGGATTTTAAAATACCAAACATTTGGGCTCAGTATATGTCTGCCCAAGATTGGGAAATTAAAGTAAATGAGATTCCTGCAGATATTAAAATTGAGAATAGGGAAATAATTTGTGAAGAAACTCCCTTGGAAAGTAGTGTAAACTCAGGAACATTTAAAAAAGTTATCAATGGAAGAACTTATTGTATGAATATGTCTGCTGAAGGAGCTGCTGGTTCAGTTTATACAACGTATGATTATTATACTATGGATAATGATAACTTTATTTCTATTAGTGTTACTGTTAGAGCTACACAATGTTATAATTATGACGAACCAAAGACAACAGAATGTACCACAGAAAGAGAAACATTTAACATAGATAATTTCATTGGCGATATTATTCAATAATAATCATGATTACATTAAAAGAAGTAAAGGAAAACGATAAGATAAAAGAATTCATAACCCAAACAGAAAAATATCTTAATGCATTAGGGTATACTGACCACGGACAAAGACATGTGAATATAGTTTCTGATAGAGCTAGAAAAATCGCTCGTAGCATAGGTTTGTCAAAAAAAGAGGAAGAATTATCTGCTATTGCTGGGTATTGTCATGATATAGGGAACTTTCTAGGCAGAGATAATCATAATTTTTGGTCTGCTCTTCTATTTTCTCAAATATATATCAATGAGATCGATCCAAAAGATTTAAGCATTATAATGCAAGCAATGGCTGGTCACGACAAAGACGAATTGAAGATAAATAATAATATAATGGCTTGCTTAATTTTAGCAGATAAGTCCGATGTTCATCGAACTAGAGTTAGAGAGAAAAATATTAAAAATATTACTGAAGATATTCATGATAGAGTTAATTATGCAGCCATTGATAATGATTTAAAAATTAGCAAGAAAAACAAGCAAATTATTCTTAAATTAGTTATTGATACAAAGATAACAGAGCCGATGGATTATTTTGAAATATTCCTAGATAGAATGATATTTTGTCGGAAAGCTGCTGAATACTTAAAATATAATTTTGTTTTGATTATAAACAACTTTAAATTATCTTAAAAAGTAGGCGAAAGCCTATTTTTTAATATCTTGATAAAATTAGCTATTTATGTTATCTCTATGGTGGAGGTAATCCATGAGAAACCTAAAACCAGTTCTTTTGAAAAAAGATGATTTTTTATTAGCGTGGGCTACGCTTTTAAAACATTGTATTGCGAATGAGTCTCCAATTATTTTTGGAGGGAAAGAAGAGGCAAAAAGACTTGCAGCAGAGATTTGTTCAAGGGTTGTTCTTGAGGAAAATGCTGTTAAGCAAGCGATCAATGGCATTGAATGTGCCAAAAATCCAGTCTTTCCTGTTAGGGAGATGTTTATCCAAAGGTATATCGATGAATACTCTCTTGAGTATGTAGATGAACAAAGAGCGCTATCAAAAGATAGTAATGGCAGGTTTACGTATACATATTACGAGAGATTCAGATACTATCCATCATCAACCGGCGAGACTATTGATCAAATTGAGATTCTAAGAGAAAATGTTAAATCTCAGATAGAAAGCAACATATTCTCTAATCGGCACCAGATTACAACATGGGTCCCAGAGCTTGATTTAAGAAGTAGCGAACCGCCTTGTCTGCAAAGAATATGGATAACGGTTGTTGAGCCAGGAGCAATAGAGATTCATATCGAATGGAGATCAAGAGATCTCTTCGGGGCCTGGCATACCAATCTTATTGCCATACTCAATATGCTTAATAGGGATATCGCTATTCCTAATAAGTGTAAAATTATAAGAGTCATTGACTCTTGTGATTCCTTGCATATTTATGCAGGAGATCTTGATCAGGCCAAAGCTGCTGTAAAGTATTTTGAAATATAATATTTTACAGCTTTTTTTATTTCTAAAAAATGATATAATCAGAATATGAAAAAACAAACAGAAATAAGATATGACATCGTTTCCAATGAATGGATTATTATTGCTCCTAGAAGATCATTAAGGCCAAACCACTTTTCAAAAGAAGTAACGGGTTGTCCTTTCTGCAATCTTGAGGGTCAAGAAAAACCAAAGTTTTACCTATATAAAGGAAAAGAAAGTGATGGAAAGAAATGGACTACAGTAGCTGTGCCTAATAAGTATCCAGTTTTTGATATAGATAATAAGAGTAAGACAATTAAGGATAAAATATATACTAAAATAATTGCTCAAGGACATCATGATTTAATAATTACTAAAGAGCATGATAAGTTTTTTTCACAATTAGACGAAGGTAGGTCAGAAGAGTTTTTTACTTGTATACAAAAACTAATAAATAGTTACAAAAAGGACAAATTTGTAAAACAGGTTGCAATTTTTCACAATAGAGGGCAAAAGGCAGGTGCGAGCCAGCCACATCCTCATTATCAAGTAATGACTTTACCAATAATAGAAAGAGAATTCCAAACAGAACTAGATAGTTTTAATAAGTTCTATAAGAAAAATAAAAAATGTTTACATTGTGAAATTAATAAAAGAGAACTAGAAGAAAAGGACAGAATAATTTTAGAAAATGAACATTTTATAGCTTTTTGTCCATTTGCTCCTAAAGTAGGTTTCCAGGTTGTTATTTCTCCTAAAAGACATAATCCAAATTTTGAAGACATTACAGATGAAGAAAAAAAATCATTAGCAAAAGTATTTAAAAAAATATTATATAAGTATGATAAAATATTTGAAGAGCAAAACTATAACTTCTTTATTCACACCGCGCCTCTTGATAAGAAATATCCATATTTTCATTGGTATATAGTCTTTTACCCAAGAATAATTCCTTTGGGTGGTATGGAAATGGGATTTAGAATAGAAATTTCTCAAGCAACACCAGAAGAACAGGCAAAAATATTAAGAAAGACGAAATAATTATTTGTAATCAAAACTAATTTACTGTAAAATAATAGTATAATAATAATTTAAAAAAAATATGAAAGGATACAAAGATAATAT
>JBBABL010000023.1:7046-7915 GCA_041657645.1 Minisyncoccota bacterium | reverse complement strand
TTAAAATATGCATTAAAGTTGATTTTCCAGAACCAGAAGGACCCATAATTGAAACAAACGAACCTTTTTCAATTTTAAAGGTAATTCCTTTTAAAACAGGAGTAATAACTTCATCGTTAACAAAGTCTTTTGTTAAATTTTCAACGTTAATTAACATTTTAATCTATTGTTCTTAAAACGACTTCTTCGTTTTCATTTATTCCACTTAAAATTTCTACCTCTGAATCATCTGCTTTAAGTCCTACTGTTACTACCCTTTTCTCAATTTCTTCGTTAACTAAGACTCTAACATATTTTTCATCTGTCTCACTGTCAGTTAGAATAGTTCTTGATGGAAGAAAAACGACATCAGTTCTTGTATCAGTTTCAATTGTAACATCAGCACTCATTCCTGGTTTAAATAAATCATCTCTGTCATCTTTAATACCTACTTTCACCTTATAGTAAACAACATCCTGAATATTTGTTGATGAAGGGTCTACACTTAAAACAACTCCTTCGAATTTAGTGTCATTTCCTAGGGCATTCAAAGTAATTTCTGCTAAATCACCAACATTAATTTTAACAACATCTGTCTCTGGAACATCAACATTGACTTCATAATATGGAGAAAGCATTTCAATCATAACTTCACCCATACTTATTGATTCTCCTTTATTTTTGTTGACTTTTGTAATTACCCCATCAATAGGAGCAAAAATAATTGCTTTATTTCTTGCTGCGGTAGCCTGAGTTAAAAGAGCCTCATAATAACTAATATCTATATCTCTTGGTTCAGCTACTAGAGATTCATAATTTGCATACTGTAATTCAAGATTAGCTTTAGCTGTATTTACTGTTGATTGCGCTGTATTAATACTATTACTATT
>JBBABL010000023.1:0-7036 GCA_041657645.1 Minisyncoccota bacterium | reverse complement strand
TCTTTAAAAGAGATATTTCATTTTCCAAAGAAGAAGCTGATATTTGCGCACCACTTATAGCTGTTTTTTGACTATCTAACAAGCCTTTCTCAGTTGAACTAATAACGCTTTGGTATGAAACGTCATCGCAAATATTTCTAATTACTGTTAATCCGTTAAGTATCTTGCTTAATGCTGGTATTGTTTCTGAAATTGCATTATCAATATCTTCTTGGCTTTTACTTTCCTTAGCAATATCAATTAAAGATTTAATTTCATCTCTTGGCACTTTAATTTGATATTCTTGATTACTCCTAACAGTTAATCCATTCTGGTCATTATTTGTAAAGTATTCTGATTTGATACTTTCAACAACTGCATAAGCATTATACATTTTAATGTATGTATCTTCTAAGATGTTAAGAGCATAAACATATTTAGAACCAATTGTATTTTCAGAAATATTTATTATATCTTCGAGACTACTTTCTGCTTGAGTTAAAGCAACCCTAGCTGAATTTATCTGCTTTTCTGAAACATTAATTTGTTCCTGTGTTGCTCCTGCTATCTTTTGATTTAATGATGATTGTGCCTGAGTTACAGAAGCATTCAATTCAGTTAAAGATAAATTCGTAAGCCAATCCCCTTGTGAAACTTCGTCACCAACTTCAACTTTTATATTACTAACTGTTCCCATTGTTTCAAAATTAAGAGACAAATTGTTAGCAGAATCAACCGTTCCTGTTACATCAACAGTTTGAATTAAATTTCCTCTTTCCGCTGTTACTGTTTCAAAGTTAGAAACAGTTTTGTTTTGAAATAAGGAAGAGATAAACCATGCTCCTAATATGACCAAAACGATTATAATCCACAATTTTTTTGATTTAAAATTAATTTTCTTCATATATCATGCTTATATCATTTTTAATATTTTTTTTCAATTTAAGAACTTTTTCCTTTTTGTCTCCCTTTGATAATTAATTGAGAATCTATGAACTTCGTCTCTTAATTTTAATAATACACCTTTATTCTTCTCAATCCAATCCCCCATTACAGAATATATTAGCTCATCCTTGTCCCTTTTCTTACCTTTAGCTATTCCTAATATAGGAATATCATATTTTAAAGCTTTTTTAACAGCATTTATTTGAGAACGACCGCCATCAATTAAGAGTAAATCAGGAAATTGCCATTCAGAATGATTAAATCTTCTTTCAATAACTTCCTTTAAACAATCTGTATCGCTTTGAGTTTTTACTTTCTTAATCTTAAACTTCTTATAGTCAACAAAAGAATTATTTTCTAAAGCCACCATTCCTCCTACCATCACCTCATCTCCTAAGTTAGAAATATCATAAGCTTCGATTCTTTTAGTCTGCTTTGATTGGTCTTCAATAAACGATTTATCTAGTAATGAAAAATCTACTATTTTCTTAAGAGAAAAAATTTGGTTCCTAATCCTCAGAGCCTCTTCAAAGTCTTTTTTATTAGAATATCTTTTCATTTCTTTTTCTAAGGTATTGATTACGGTCTTTTTGTTTCCTTTAAGAAAACTTACTAAAGGTTTAATAACTTTCTTATTATATGCTTTAGAGTCTATTTCATTTGTACAAACCCCTAAACACCTCTTGAGTTGATAATCAAAACACGGTTTCTTTTGGTTTGTCTCACATCGAGAAACATAAAAAAGGTTATGTAATATTTTTAATATTTGAGATACTTTAATCCCAGCATAAGGACCAAAAATATACTTATAATCTTTAATATTTAAATTGTTCTCTCTTACCGCTTTTAATTTTGGAAAATCTTCTTTTGTAATTACTAAAAAATTCCAACTTTTATCATCTTTTTCTTTAATATTGTACTTAGGCTTTAATTTCTTAATATAATTAGCTTCTAGTATTAAAGCTTCTATTACCGAATCAACAACTTTCCACTGGACCTCATCTATTGTTTCAATTAATAATTCTATTGGTCTTGCTGTTTTTGGCTTTAAATAGCTTTTAATTCTTTTTTGGAGAGAAGTTGCTTTTCCAATATACATAAGGACCCCTTTGTTATAGAAAAGGTATATGCCTGGTGAATTCGGTATTTTTTCAATTTTATCTCGCCAATTTTTCATTTTTAATTGCTTTTCTTAAATATTTTCCTGTCCATGTTGGCATTTTAGAAATTTCCTCAGGAGTTCCCACTCCCACCACTTCTCCACCATTAATTCCTCCGTCAGGACCTAAGTCAATAACCCAGTCTGCACATTTAATAAAGTCTAAATTATGTTCAATCACCATAACTGTATTTCCTGCTGAAACTAACTTTTGCAAAAGAATTATTAATTTTTTAATATCATCGTAATGAAGACCCGTTGTTGGCTCATCTAATAAATAAAGGGTTTTATATGTGCTCCTTTTACTTAATTCTCTACTTATTTTTATTCTTTGAGACTCCCCTCCTGATAAAGTATTAGATGGCTGCCCTAGAGTAATGTAACCTAATCCAACTTCATTTAGAACCTTTATTTTATCATTAATTAAAGGGATGCCTTTAAAGAACGCTTCTGCTTCTTCAATTGTCATGTCTAATACTTCGCTTATATTTTTATCCTTATAATGAATAGATAATGTTTCGTTATTAAATCTTTTTCCCTTACAAACATCACAAGTAACTTCTACATTCGGCAAAAAATGCATCTCTATTTCTAAAGACCCTTTTCCTTCACAATTTTCACATCTACCGCCAGGCTTATTAAAACTAAATCTACCAGCTTTAAATCCTTTCATTTTTGCTTCAGGAGTGGATGCAAATATTTCTCTAATTTCATCATATGCTTTTGTATATGTTGCTGGATTAGAACGAGATGATTTCCCTATTAATGATTGATCCATTCTAATCACTCTGTTTAAATATTCTATATTTTTAATATCTTTTACTTTAACATCTCTCTTAAAGTGATTAAGCTTTCCTGTCACATATTTATTTATAACATCGTTCATTAAAGTTGATTTCCCAGAGCCAGAAACACCGGTTAAACAAACTAACTTCCCTAAAGGAATATCTACATTAATGTTCTTTAAATTATGTTCACTTGCCCCAACTATTTTTAATTTAGGAGTAGTATTTGAAATTTCTCTTCGTTTGCTTGGCATTTCAATATTTTCTTCTCTCCTTAAATATTTACCTGTAAGGGATTTACTTTTCTTTTTATTCTCAATCAAATCTTCAACCGTTCCTGAGTACATTATCTCTCCCCCGTGTTTTCCTGCTCTTGGGCCAAAATCAACTATCCAATCACTAGCCATAATAGTATCCTCGTCGTGCTCAACAACAATAATTGTATTTCCAGCATCACATAAGTTTCTTAAAGTTTTAATAAGCATTTCGTTATCTTTTTGATGAAGTCCTATTGTGGGTTCATCTAAAACATAGAGCGCTCCGACAAGTTTTGTTCCAACCTGAGAGGCAAGTCTTATCCTTTGAGACTCTCCTCCTGATAATGTTCCTGCCACTCTATTAAGATTAATATAGTGAAGCCCAACATCTACTAAAAATTGCAATCTATTAATTATTTCTTTTAAAATTACATCTGCAATCTCTTTTTCTTTATCAGTCATATCAATATTTAAGAAAAAGTCTAATGACTTCTCTACTGTAACTTCAGTTACTTCCCATATATTCTTTTCTCCTACCTTTACGCTTAGAGCATTTTCATTTAGTCTTTTTCCTTGGCAAACTGGACAAGGATTAGTACTGTATATATTCTCAACTCCTAAACCACTACAAGCTTCGCAATATCCAAAAGGACTATTAAAACTAAAGAGTCTTGGCTCTATTTCAGGAAAACTAAAACCACACTGAGAGCAAGAGTATTTTGTACTAAATATTTTCTCTTCTTTGTCAGGAAAAATTATTAAACAAAGCCCATCAGACATATCAATAGATGTTTCAATTGCTTCGTTTAATCTAAATTCAAAATCATCATCAATCGAAGAAAAATTAATCTTATCAATTACTATTTCAATATTATGCTTAACTTCTTTTTTAATAGAAACTTTTTCTCTTAAGCTTTGCATCTTGCCATCTATTCTTACCTCACTAAAACCTGCTTCGTATATGTCTTGCAACTTCTGATAGTATTCTCCTTTTCTTCCCCTAACTATTGGAGAAAGGATTTTTAATTCTCCCTTTTTCTTCAAAAGACTTTCTGCTTTTTTAAATATTTCGTCAGTTGTCATCTTTTCAATCTCAACCCCGCAGTGTGGACAATATGGTTTTCCAACTCTTGCAAAAAGAACCCTTAGGTAATCATATATTTCTGTGATTGTTGCTACTGTTGAACGTGGGTTACTGTTATGAGCTTTTTGACTAATAGAAATAGCAGGAGAAAGTCCTGTAATTTCGTCTACGTCTGGTTTTTTCATTCCACCTAAAAATTGTCTTGCATAAGAAGAAAGAGATTCAATATATCTTCTTTGTCCTTCAGCAAAAATAGTATCAAAAGCAAGGCTTGATTTACCAGAACCAGACAAGCCAGTAAAAACTACCATTTTATTTCTTGGTAATTCAAGAGATATGTTTTTTAAGTTATGCTCTCTTGCTCCTTTTATTGTTATTTTGTCCATAAATTTTCTTTTCTAAAACTACGACTTCATCTCTTAATATCGCTGCCAACTCAAACTCTAATTTTTCAGCAGCTTCATTCATTTTTTCTTTCTTTTCTTTAAGTAATTCTTTTATATCTTCTCCGACAGATTCTATTTCTAATATCTTTTCAATCCTCCTTTTTCCATCAGTCCTTTTGTCATTTATATCAAGTTGTTCAATAATATTATTAATGCTTTTTTCAATTGTTTTGGGGGTAATTCCATTATCTTTATTGAACTTTAATTGTATTTTTCTTCTTCTATCAGTTTCATTAACTGCTGAATTAATCGATTGAGTAATCTTATCAGCATAAAGTATAACCCTTCCATTAACGTTTCTAGCTGCTCTACCGATGGTTTGAATCAAACTGGTCTCATTTCTTAAAAATCCTTCTTTATCAGCATCTAAAATGGCAACCAAAGAAACTTCTGGAATATCTAGTCCTTCTCTTAATAGGTTAACACCAATAATTACGTCTATAATCCCTTTTCTTAATTCTGTAATAATTTCAATTCTTTCTAATGTTTTTACATCACTATGAATATACTTAACCTTTATTTTCTTCTCTTCTAAGAAACTTGTTAAGTCTTCTGCCATTCTCTTTGTTAAAGTCGTAACTAATGTTTTTTCTTTGTTTAAAATTTGCTCATTAATTCTTTCAATTAAATCTTCTACTTGAGACTTTGGTCCATTTATAGGGCAAATAATAACTTTGGGGTCAATAAGCCCAGTTGGTCTAATAATTTGTTCAACCACCTGTTCGCTTTTTTCTAACTCAAAATCTTTTGGTGTAGCTGAAACATATATTGTTTTTTTAGTTAAGTCTTCAAATTCATCATATTTTAATGGTCTATTATCATATGCACCTTCTAATCTAAAACCAAAATCTATTAATGACTTCTTTCTGGCCTTGTCTCCAAAATACATTCCTCCAATCTGTGGAATACTAACATGTGATTCGTCTATAACGGTAAGAAAATCTGGATCCGCTAAATTAAAATAATCGAGTAGTGTAAAAGGAGGCTCTCCTTTCTTTCTTCTATCAAAATAGCGGGAATAGTTTTCAATTCCTTGGCAGTATCCAATATTTTCTATCATTTCTAAATCATAAGTAACTCTCCTTTCTAACCTTTCGTATTCTAGCAATTTACCTTCTTTTTTAAAATAATCTAATCTCTTCTTTAAATCATTCTTAATTTCTAAAATAGCATTCTTTCTGTTTTCTTCATCATAAACATAATGCTTCACTGGGAAAATAAAAACATTTTTAACGGATTCTATTATATTTCTTCTAATTGGCTCAATTATTTCAATCAATTCTATTCTTTCTGAAATCTGAATACGATAAATTATCTTCTTGTTTGAGGGCATAATTTCAAGCATTTGTCCTCTTAATCTAAAGGTTCCTAATCTTAAGTCACTGGTAATTCTTTCAAAATTCATTTCAATTAATTTTCTTGAAAGGACTTTTCTATCAATATTCTGTCCAACCTTTAATTCCAATACCGTCTTCATATATTCACTAGGAGAACCTAATCCATAAATACAAGAAACCGATGAAACAACTATTACATCTTTCCTAGTCAAAAGGGATTGTGTGCAGGAATGACGAAGCCTATCAATTTCTTCATTAACTTGCGCTTCTTTTTCAATATATGTATCAGTTTTAGCCATATATGTTTCTGGCTGATAATAATCATAGTAACTAACAAAATATTCTACTGCATTTTCAGGAAAAAATTCTCTAAACTCATTGCATAATTGTGCAGCCAATGTTTTGTTATGAGAAATAACAAGAGTTGGTTTTTGAATATTATTAATAACGTTAGCAATAGTAAAAGTTTTACCTGAACCAGTAACTCCAAGTAATGTTTGCTTATCAAAACCTTTCTCAATTCCATGAGTTAGTTTTTCTATCGCCTTAGGCTGATCTCCCTTTGGTTTTAATGTTTTTTTAAGCTTAAATTTCATATTGATGAAACTTTATTCTATCATAAAAAACATCCGCAAATCAATACAGGAAGGTAGAGAGATTATATTAACAAGGAAGCTAATTATTAAATCGACTTAAGAAAAAAATAGATGGAAAATATGCACAATTAAAGTTATATTTTTAATTGTCTTCTAGTTTATATATATTACTTCTATTCTCCTCTTTTTTCAAAAAATTTATGCTCAGTTATCCACAATTTTTTCTCTCCGTTCAAGATTCCTTTACTTCCATTGCTTTATCTGCTCATAGCCTTGTAAAGAGTCTAGTTGGGGAAAAAGGAATTTAATTCAAAGTGACGGTAATGCTTTACTTAATACTTTTTCTTTCTTTTTACTTTCTTCGTGGGTTGCCTTTTACACCCAACAAATAGTCAAATAGTCAAATGAATGCGTTAGTTTTTCAAGCAGCGCACGGAAAAGCCGTAAG
>JBBABL010000022.1:0-8438 GCA_041657645.1 Minisyncoccota bacterium | reverse complement strand
TTTACTGCTTTCTTCTCTACCTTCTTTACTACTTTTTTCTCTACCTTCTTTACTACCTTCTTCTCTTCCTTTTTTTCTACTACTTTTTTTTCTTCTTTTTTTGTTGTTTTTTTCTCTGCCATATTAATCAAATTTTAATCTCTTAAGATGCCTTGCTCTTAATCTATTTTTAGGCAACATTCCGTTTACAGCAAGCCTTAGAATTTCTCCTGGCTTCTTTTCAAAAATCTTAATCATAGGAATATGCTTGTCATTTCCTAAGTATCCTGTGTGTCTAAAATATTTTTTGTCTTCTAGTTTATTCCCAGTAATTTTCATATCTTTTACATGAGAAATAATAACTATATTATTAGGCTCTTTATTAGGAGCATAGTCTACACTATTCTTTCCTTGCAAAATTAAAGCCACTTCGGTAGCTAGTCTTCCTAAGGTTCTTTCTTTTGCATCTATTCTAATTACTTCTCTTTTTGTTTCTTCTTTCATAATATTAAACTAATTCAATAATTGCCATTTTAGCACTATCGCTTTTTCTTTGTCCTAATTTAATTACCCTTGTGTAACCACCATTTCTGTCCTTGTATCTAACACCTAAATCTTCTATTAATTTCTTTGCAATTCTTTCTGGAAATAATGTTAATAGGTATCTACGAGCTGATAAATCACCTTTCTTTGCTCTTGTTATTTTTCTTTGGACAAAAGGAGAAAGCTCTTTTGCTTTAGCTTCAGTAGTTGTAATTTTTTCTTTCAACACTAAGGAAACTGCTAAGGTTCTTAAAAGCGCTCTTCTTTGGTCTCTTTCCCTATTAAATTTTCTTCCTTTCTGTAATTTTTTCATATTATTTTTTCTTCTTTGTTGTTTTCTTTTTCTTTTCTTCTACAACCTCTTCTTCTTCAACAACAACTTGTTCTGACAAGAAACTAAATTGCTCTAAAAGTATCTTTAATGATTTACTTAATGCTTCTTCGGGACTAATTGTTCCGTCTGTTTCAACTTCCAATGAAAGCTTGTCGAAATCTGTTCTCTTTCCAACTCTCATATTCTCAACAGTGTAATTTACTTTTCTGATCGGAGTATATATTGCATCCATTCCAATAACACCAACACTCTTTTTGATTTCCTTATCTTCAAAAACATAACCTAAACCTCTTTCAACTTTAACCTCAATCTCTAGTTCAGTACTTTTATCAGTTATTGTCGCAATATGCAAGTCTGAGTTAATTAATTTCAAGTCAGCTGGACATTCAAAATCTCCACCTAATGCTATTTTTTCTCCTTTGATTGAAAGTATGGCTGTCTGAGGATCGTCGGTAAACATCTTGAATCTTAATTGCTTAACATTCATTAAAATATGTAAAACGTCTTCTTTTATTCCTTTAATTGTGGCAAATTCGTGAGGAGCATTCTTTATTTTAACTTCTGTAACAGCAGCTCCTTCTAATGAAGATAGGATTGTCCTTCTGATTGCATTACCCAAAGTAATCCCATAACCAGGGTATAAAGATTCTATTTCAAATATAGAATTATTTTTTGATACTTTTTTTGTTTTGATTGAAGTTGGTAATGAAATCATGTTTTTTTAATAATTAATTATTACCTTGAATAATGTTCAAAGATTGATGATAGCTCTGATGGAACTTGTACGTCCTCAGATGTTGGAAGTTTAGCAAGCTTTCCTTCTACCTTATCAGAATTATATGTAAGCCATTGAGGAACTGTATACTTCTTCATGTTTTCAGGTAAAACTTTCATTACTTCCGTATCTTTAGATCCCTCTCTTATAGAAATAGCATCTCCAATCATAACTTTGTATGAAGGTATATCTATTCTTTTTCCATTCACTAGAAAATGTCCGTGAGTAACTAGTAACCTTGATTGAGCTCTTGATTTTGCCCAGCCAAGTCTGAAAACAACATTATCTAATCTAGTTTCTAGTTTAGAAATTAATTGAGAGGCAACATCTACTTCTGATGTCTTATTTTCTAAAACCTCAATAACATATTTCTTGAATTGAGACTCTGAAACATTATACCATCTCTTAACTTTTTGTTTTTCCTTAACTTCACGACCATATTCAGTTAAATTAGATCTTCTTTTTTTAGCTTTTTGTCCTGGTGGAAAAGGTCTCTTAATCATGGCACATTTTGCAGACAAACACTTCTCTCCTTTTAAGAAAAGCTTTTCGCCTAATCTTCTACAAATTTTACACTTTGCTTGTTTCATATTTTTTAAATTATAACCTTCTTGGTTTCTTAGGTCGGCAACCATTATGAGGAACTGGAGTAACATCTTTTATTGAAGATATCTCAAATCCTTGGTTAGCTATTGATCTTAATGCTGATTCTCTTCCAGAACCAATTCCCTTAACTACTATTTGGAATTTTTTGATTCCCATCTTTTCTGCAACAGCTCCTAATGTTTCTGCAATTTTTGAAGCTGCAAAAGGAGTTGATTTTTTACTTCCTTTAAATCCAAGTTTTCCTGCTGATTTACTAGCTAAAACATTTCCTGCTGTATCTGCCAAAGTAACTATTGTATTATTGTATGAACTAAAGATATATATCTTACCTTCTCTAACCGCAGCAACTTTAGAAACTTTAGGCTCCTTACTTAAGGCCTTTTCTAATTGCTCACCCTCTTTAATCATCTCTTCTTCAGTTTTTTTGATTACGTGTTTTTTACCCATATTATTTTCTATTTAGGTGCAGGAGCTCCTTTTCTTCCTGAGCCTACTGTTTTTCTAACATTACCTCTTACTGTTCTGCTATTAATTCTTGTAGTTTGTCCTCTTACTGGTAAACCTTTTGAATGCCTAGAGCCTCTCCAAGAACCAATATCTTTTAATCTCTTAACATTAACCATGATATCTCTTCTCAAATCTCCTTCTACTCTAAAATTCTTTTCAATATATTCTTTTATGATATTGATATCTTCTGTAGTTAAATCTTTAACTTTTTTATTTTCAGGAATATTACATCCTTCTAAAATCTTCTTAACTAAAGATGGACCTATTCCGTAAATATATAATAATCCGATATCTATTCTTTTTTCATCTGGAATGTTAACTCCAATTATTCTTGCCATAGTAATATTAATTAAGCACCTTGTCTTTGTTTATGTTTAGCATTTTTTGTACAAATGACATAAACACGCCCTTTTCTTCGGACGATTTTACAATCCTTACAAATTTTCTTAACGGATGGTTTAACTTTCATTATTGTTTTTTCCTAAATATTATTCTACCTCTTCTTGGGTCATAAGGTGTTGTTTCAACAGTAACTTTATCACCAGGAAGTATTCTTATTCTATAAACTCTTAATTTACCTGCTAGATGAGCTAGCACTTCTGTCTTGTCTTCTAGTAAAACTCTAAAAAACCCATCAGGTAAACTTTCTGAAACTATTCCTTCTTTTTTAATCTTGTCGTCGTTTTTAACCATGTAAAAGATATTAAGACAATAGCAAAACTTTTGCTTTTGGTCAAGAGACTAATCGAACTTCACCGAGATAATAACACTATCTTCTCTCGCTGGCAATACCGACCTCCAAAAAGGAAAATTATTAATCTCAACTTTTTTAATCTCTGACATATTTTCAAGAATAGAAATAGAGTCTCCTATTTTTTTATTAACTAAACTTTCTTTTATTATTTCATCTTCTGGGAAGGAATAAATTTTTGCACTAAAGGTAACTTTAATCTCTAATTTTCCATTAACAATATTTTGTTCTTCAATATCACATAAAATACTATTAGGAACTATTGTTTGTATGTCTGATATTTCAAATAGACTTTTCCCTATTTTTACTAAATCATCTTTTCTAAAGGCAGTTAGCTTGCTATCTACTTTACTTGATACAGTAAACTTCTCTATCTCAGCTCCCGCTTGAGCATCAGCATATAAATCATCAAAAGTTAATAATATGTTCTCTGGAAGGTAAATGAAGCTGTCTGGGATAGATTCAGATAAAGACTTCTTAACTACTTCTGTATATTTACTTTCAAAGCTCTCTTTAGAAGATTCTATATCTCCCTGAGTAACTATTTTAATCTTTGAATCTTCTCCTCCTGAAAGACCGTCGGAAATTGTTTCTGCCCAAATACTAGAATATATTTCCGTGCCAGAAAGGCCTGGGACAGAAAAAGTTGCTGAAGGTATGTTATATTTTGTTCCTGCTGAATCAGCTGTTACTGCTATATCTATATATCCTGGATTACCAGAAGAAGATGCCGGAATCGTAAAAGCACTATCTGCCCTATATACTAACTCTCCTGGGACAGAAAGAAATCTTGTATTTTTAATCAAACTTAATGATTTAGATGGATTTATTTTATTATAAACTCTAATTATACCAGTAGCCTTTTTAGTCTTAGAGTCTGTTCCCGTAGAAAAATATTCTTCAGAAAATTCTTTAGTTTCAGAAAATATAACACCTGGTAAAATTAATTCTTCATAATTGATTAATGATTCGGCTGTATCAACAACAATTGTTTCTTTTACTGATATTTCCTCGGTATTAGGATATATATTAACCTCTGCTTTTCCCGGAAGAAAGAAAAATATTCCCGCTAGAACCAATATAAATAAAATTAATATAGTAAAAAATGGTTTTCTATTTTTTGGTTTTTTTTCTTTGTAGCAAAAATCTTTTTTCTTTTGCTCAACTTTTTCACAAGGAATTATATCGTATATTTTTGTTGCCATATTATAATATTACTGCTTTAATTCTTCTTACTCCTGCACTTGAACTTTCTTCTTTAATTATTTTAAATGATTTCAATGTTTCTATATTCTCAATATGCGGACCAGCACAAATCTCCTTAGAAAAAACCTCTCCTGTGTCTTCGTTATATATTGTCCAGACACTCACCTCCTCTGGGTATTTTTCTTTAAAAAATGACAATGCTCCTGATTCTATTGCTTCACTCAAAGGCATTATTTCTTTTTTAACTTTTAGCCCTTCTTTAATTTTTAAATTAATTAAATCTTCAACTTCTTTAATTTCTTCAGGATTCATTTTTCTATTAAATGAGAAATCGAATCTTAATCTTTCATTATTAATATCTGACCCCATTTGATGAACATCATTTCCTAAAATATTTCTTAATGCTGAATGAAGCAAGTGTGTTGCGGTATGTAAGCTTGAAGTATTCTCTCCAGACCCTACTCCTCCAAATTTCTTTTCAGCTCCAATCCTTGAAATCTCTTGATGTTTCTTAACTTCCAAATCAAATCCTTTCTCGTCAATTGATATTCCCTTTTTACTCAATTCCTCTTTTATCATCTCAATAGGAAATCCGTATGTTTGGTAGATATCAAAAGCTTCCTTGCTGGATAAATCTTTTTCGACTTCGGAAATAATCTTAAGTCCCCTATCAAGTGTTAGAGAAAAACGATCATCTTCTTTTTCTATGATATTATAGATTTCTTTATTATCAATCTCTGGATAAACACCCTTATACTTATCAATAGTAATTTCCACTAGTTTAGACCAAAATCTTTTCTCTAGCCCTAGAATATTTCCATATCTAATAAATCTTCTAATAAGCCTTCTTAATATATATCCTTGGCCAACATTTGAAGGAGTGATACCTGCTTCAATTAAGAAAATTGAACCTCTAATGTGATCGGCAATAATTCGGTAAGCCTGCTCATCTTCCTTCTGGCTCATCTTTTTAATTTCAGAAATAACATCAATAAATAAATCTGTTTCGTATGAAGAATTCTTTCCTTGTATGATCGACAATAATCTTTCAAAACCTATTCCCGTATCAATATTTGTTTGGTTTAATAATTCATATTCCCCTGACTCGTTTTTGAAATATTGCATAAAGACTAGATTCCAAATCTCTACATATCTTTTACAGTGGTCACAATTAGGTCCGCAATCGGGCTTACCACAACCAAAAGACTCTCCCCTATCGTAATGTATTTCTGAGCATGGACCACAAGGACCAGTTAAAGAAACGGGACCCCAAAAATTATCTTTCTTAGAACATTCACTTATGCTTGCAATTCCTTTTTTTTCCCAAATACTAATCGCTTCGTCATCTTTTAGAATATCTCCTTCGCCACCAAAAACAGTAATATGCATTCTTTTTTTATCAAGCCCAATTTTTTCTAAAAATTCAAGAGCATAATCAATCGCCCCCGCTTTAAAATAACCAGAATCATCTTGACCGATAGACCAATTTCCGAGCATTTCAAAAAAAGTGTGATGCGTGTCATCTCCAATTTCTTCAATATCATCAGTTCTAAAACATTTTTGGCATGATGTTAGGTGGCGAGAGCCAAAATCCTTAATTACATCTTTTTTTCCAGCTAAATAAAGAGAAAATTGTTGCATTCCTGCAGTAGTAAAAAGAACACTTGGGTCGGTTGGCAAAAGAGAAGAAGAAGGAACTATTTTGTGCCCTCTACTTTCAAAAAAATCAAGGAAAGTTTTTCTTAATTCATTAGAATCCATGCCTATATATTATCAAATAGTATATATTTGGTCAAATTAAAAGACACCGCCGAAGCGGTGCCTAATTTTCTTAAATTATTCGTCTGAAATCTTTCTTTTTGCTTCTTCAATCAATCTTGATGCGGCATCCTTACCTCCCAATCCAAATGCTAGTCCTAAAGAAAGAGCTAATGTTCCAACAAAACCAATTATTAGAACTTCTACAATCCTTGGAGCTACTCCTAATTGTAATAAAACTGCTAATCCAGCAAATACATATATTCCCCACTTAACAACAACTCCTAAAAAGTTTACAAAATTAACTCCCATTTTCTTAGTTGAAACTTTCACAAGCTTCTCTATAATATCAGCGATAACAATTGCTACAATCAAAATAATAATTGAAACAATTAAGTTGGGAATCCAAGCAATAATACTTGCTAATACTCCTGCAAAAGTAAACCAACCCATAATATCAGTAGCAATCATTAAAAATATTACTACTAAAATCCATTTACAAATTGCTCCAATAAATCCTGATGGCTCAACTTTAATGTCGGCACCCTCTAAAGCTTCTTTCCATCCTGTTTTTTCAAAAATGGAATTAAATTTTGCTTTATTTAATATGCCGGCAACTAATTTACCTATCCATGTTGCAAGAATCCATCCAATAATGAAAATTATTATTGCGGCTAGTAAATTAGGGATAAAGAGAACAATATTTTCCCAAGCACTATATAACGCATTCATTGTTATTGATGACCATGTCATACTTTTTGAAACCATTTCCTATTATCAAACAAATCCGAGGATAAGAGTGATAAAGGATTAATGGATATTATTAATAATTAAATTATACCACACAGTAAAAAGCATGCAAATAAGTTATCAACAATTAAAAAATCACCGTAATGGTGATTTTCTTTGTGGACCGACGGGGACTCGAACCCCGAACCCCCTCATTGCAAATGAGGTGCTCTACCAATTGAGCCATCGGCCCTTATTTACATTTCAATAAACTATGTGGGTATGCCTGGACTCGAACCAGGGACCTCGTCATTATCAGTGACGCGCTCTAACCAGCTGAGCTACACACCCTTTTTTAAAATAAAAAGGTGCTCTTTCATCGGATTAAACCAAGCAGAGACCCTTTTGGAATAAATTACTTTTAATCCCATTTCTTCAAAAATTTTGTTCCACTCTTTTTTTGTAAAAAACTTTCCATTCTCTGAATTGTTTTGAAATAATTTTGCAAAAGATACTCCATGAAGGAAACACATTATTTTACTAATTATTCCTTCAGGTAAGTTCTCATACAAAATAATAATATCACTCGAAACCCTCTTGTTTTCTTTTAGCAGTTCTTTCGGATTTTTGCAATGGTGTAAAACAAAATTAATTAAAACAACATTAAAAGTATCATCTTTCAAAAAAGAAAGGTCACTTCCGTTGTATTTAATAAACGGAATAGGCTCAACTCTATTATCAATAATATCAACTCCTAATATTTCTGAATTAAAATATTTCTCAAATTCTTTTCCTACTATTCCTGAGCCACAACCAAAGTCAAGTATTTTAGATAATGGAGAAACAAAATCAGTGCAATCTTTGCACATTCCTCTTCCTGCATCTTTATAAAGTCTGCGAAAAATACGATACTGTGATGGTCCGATACTTTTCATTTTTAGTTAGTTTCTTAGAGTTGTTCCGCTATATATAAAACATAATCTCTTGTTTAGGTAGAGAGATCAATACCTCGCCATTAATTCAGTGATCACTCGCGAATTAATAGCGGTCGACAACATTTATAAAAAATAAATGATCCACGAGCAGCTTCCGCTACCCGTGCCTTGTTACGACTTCGTCCCTCTTATTGAATCTACCTTAGGTCCATTTGCATGGAACTTCGGGTATCCCCAACTCGCTTGACGTGACGGGCGGTGAGTACAAGACCCAGGGACATATTCACCGCAGCGTGGCTGATCTGCGGTTACTAG
>JBBABL010000021.1:0-9201 GCA_041657645.1 Minisyncoccota bacterium | reverse complement strand
CCGTTCGACTTGCATGCCTTATCCACGTCGCCAGCGTTCATCCTGAGCTAGGATCAAACTCTCAAAAAAAATAGCGGAACAACTCTAAAAAACTTACTAGGTTGTTCCTAAAAAATTCCTACTAAAATGATTGCTGTATTCTGTTATCAAGGTACTTCATTTAACACAAGGATAATACCTTTTCTTTTGGAAATTGTCAAATGGAGCCGGTAGACGGATTTGAACCCCCGACCTACTGTTTACAAAACAGTTGCTCTACCACTGAGCTATACCGGCGTGACTTATTTTTTTTTATTTATTGACTCTTTTATTTCGTTCCAATAAGAGTCAATACTCTTTGATCTTTCTGATGATCTCAATCTCAATTTTATTATCCAATCAGACAACTTTTTATCAGCCTTCATGAACAATATTCTCGTCTTACTTAATATCTTATGTAAAGATAATTCTAAAAAATTTGAATTATCTTTTATTACTTCCCTCGTCTTCTCTTTAATCTTATTTTTAAATTCTTTTTTCAGAAAAATCGGTTCAGAATCAGGAACATCTTTCATTTGTGGAATCTTTTTGAAAAATAAGAATACCAAAAAAAGAAAACTAGCAATTGCAACTACTAACGCAATTATATCAAAGTTCATACATCACAAATCTTTTAACAACAATATTTTCACCTGTCTTAGCAATATATTCGTTGATTAAAGATTGAATTGTTTTACTGTCATCTTTTACCCATAATTGATCTAAAAGACAAACTTCTTTCTTAAACTTATCTAACTTTCCTTTGACTATCCCTTCTACTATATCCGCAGGCTTATTCATTTCACCTACTTGTTCTTTGATTATTGATTTTTCCTTTTCTAAAATATCTTCTGGAATTTCGTTATCTTTAACATATTTTGGTCTCATTGATGCTACCTGCAAACATATTTCATGAGAGAGATTTTGAAAATCTTCTCCCCTTGCAACAAAATCAGTTTCACAATTTATTTCAAGTAAAACTCCTGCGCTTTTATTTGAATGAATATAGGAATCTATTATTCCAGCACCAACTTCCCTTTCCATTTTTTTCTCTGCAACAGCAGTACCTCTTTTTTTAAGATATTCTTTTGCTCCAGCAATATCACCATTTGATTCTTCAAGTGCTTTTCTGCAATCTGCTAATGATATTCCTGTCTCTTCTCTTAGTTGTTTAATAATTTCTATTTCAACAGCCATTTTAATTTTAGTTTAAAGCTTCTTCTATTTTACTTAACACATACTCTACTGCTGAGTAAGCATCATCATTCCCTGGAATTGGATAATTGATTAGCTTTGGGTTAACATTTGTATCAGCAATTGCAATTATTTTTACTTCACATTGAATTGCTTCTTTTAATGCAATCTCATCTTGTAATACATCAACAATAAAAATAGCGCCAGGAAGTTCTTCCATGTTTTTAACTCCTTCAAATTTAATTCTTAATCTCTCTAATTCTTTAACCATCTTCAATCTTTCTTTCTTAACATATTTTTTTTCAAAGTCTTCTGATTTTGTAGATTCTTCTAGTTCCTTGAAGTAATTTACTCTTTTTCTAATTTCCTTAAAATTAGTAAGTAATCCTCCGATCCATCTTTCTGTAACATAAAATGCGTTACATCTTTCAGCAGCTGCCTTTACTAAATCTCTTGTTGCAACTTTAGTTCCAACAAAAATAATTGACTTCCCTTCGCTTTTAATTTGTTTTACAAAATCAAGAGCGTTAGTAAGCCCCTCAGCAGTTTTGTCCAAGTCAATTAAACTAACCCTATCTTTTTGTTTAACAATGTAGTCTTTCATTTTAGGATTAAGCTTTGATTTATCGTGACCATAACCAAGACCGGCTTCAATCAACTCGTCTACTGAAATATTATAATTTGATTTTTTGTTTTCTTCCATATAGTAGAATATATATCATAAGAATTTTTAAATGGCAAGTGTTTTGGGTAATAAAAAACTCATAATAAAAAATTATGAGGTTGTAGTAATTTAATGACTACTGCATTTTTTCAATGAACTCAACTATAAACCAAGAAAAAACAATTTTTTACTTTCTCTTTCAAGAAGAAAAAAGTATTATAGTCACAACAATAAATGATATCACGGCTGGGACTATAAATGGATTTGATGTTATTGTTTTTTTAAACTCTTCTATCATCATCCTCACCTCTGAGAATATAATTATATATAAAACTTTATAGTAATTATGTCAAGCTATTGATTTCTCTCCCCTTTTTTGGTATAAAACAAACATATGAAAAAAGATATTCATCCAAAGTATTTTGATAAAGCTAAAATCCACTGTGCATGTGGTGCGACTTTTGAAATCGGCTCAACTTTAGAAAGCATGGAAGTAGAAATCTGTTCACAATGTCATCCTTTTTATACAGGAAAAGAAAGAGGTTCTGACAAGGTGGGTAGAATTCAAAAATTCAAAGAAAGAGCAGCTAAACAAAAGAAGTAATTGCTTATGTCTGAAGATATAAAATATAATGCAATAATCATGGAAATAAGGGCAGGAGTAGGCGGAGGTGAAGCCGCCCTTTTTGCTACTGATTTATCTAGAATGTATTCAAGGTATGCCCAAAATAATGGCTGGGAAGTTAATGTTCTAAATTCAAGCCAAACTGAAATAGGTGGAACTAAAGAAATTACTATGGAGATATCAGGAGACGATGTCTATTCCCTGCTTAAGAATGAAGCAGGCGTGCATAGAGTACAAAGAATACCAGAAACTGAAAAATCAGGCAGGATACATACTTCTACTGCCAGCGTTGCCGTACTTCCAAAACCAAAAACAACCGAAATAGACATTAGATCTCAAGATATTAGAGTAGACACATATAAGGCATCAGGAGCAGGAGGACAATATGTTAATAAGAGAATGTCTGCTATTAGATTAACGCACATTCCAACTGGTGAGGTTGTTACTTGTCAAACAGAAAGAAGTTTAGCACAAAATAAAGAAACTGCTCTTTCTGTTTTAGCAGCTAGAATACTGGATAAAAAAATGCAAGAAGTTAATAGGCAAATGATAGGAGCTAGAAATTTACAAATTGGTAGTGCGTCAAGAGAAGAAAAAATAAGAACATACAACTTCCCGCAAGATAGAGTTACAGACCATCGAATTAAAAAGAATTGGCACGACATTGAATCAATAATGGAAGGAAAGATTGATAAGATGATAAGTCAACTAGCAAAGAAAAAACAGGACTAAGGTCCTGTTTTAAAATATAAGATTTTCACACGCTGTTGTCATTTGTCCGTTATCGATATACTCTTGAATACACCATGCCCTAGTTTTTACTTGACTGGCATAAGAACTTGACCCTCCGTAATATCTTGAAGCGGCTGAATATTCTCCTGAGGTACTGCCTCCTCCCAAAGCTTTCAGGTATGTTGCTGAAGCAGCAAAAGAATCTGTTAAGTTCCAAGGATCAGCATAACTTTTACCAGTATATGCCATTACTTTACTTTCATATAATTTCCATGTACTAGGAATAAACTGAGCTGGACCCATTGCTCCTCCAAAACCAAAAGGAACATAACCCGATTTTGAACATACAATCGAACCATCACTTTTCACACTAGCACTTGAATATAAGTATGAACCCCTATATGAAGTAGCGCATTGAGCAATCCAGCAAGAAACTGGAGTTTTTTCCATTACCCTTCCTGACTCTTCAAGTATTTCTAAAAATACTGGCAAATCACGAGTAGGATGAATTATTCTTGATAATAATTTTCCGCCGTTATACATCCCTCCTCCTGTCTGTGTATTAGTGATATAGCACTGACCAACATTTCTTCCAATTGCTGATTCTTGGCTAATAATGGCTAAAAGAAAAGCTGGTCTGATTCCAATTGAGCCAGCAACTGTTTTTGCTAAAGTTAATGCTTCTCCGAAAGTTGGAGCTGTTTGATCTTCAGTTAAACCAACCATCTGTATTAATTTCTTTGCTATTTCTGCTGACTTTGCATCTACCTCTTCTTTTTCCTTAAGTTGCGCTTGATATTGTGCTTCGGTTAGATTATACAAACTATCTTTTTCTGATTTTACGCTTGCAGAAGCTTCTTTTTGTAAGGCCTGCAATGCTAAAAGGCTCTCTCTTTCTCCCTTCTCTTCTTCAAGTGTAATTTTCTTATCTTTTAAATTAGCTTCTAATGTTTGAAAATGATTAAGAAGTTCTTTGTTCTTTAAGTTTAATGTTTCTAAATAAACTAAATTATCAAAAAAATCAGATATAGTTTTACTTGTAATTAATATTTCTACTAATGATTTTTGATTTTCTTCATTTACTTCCCTTAATATCATAGCCATTTTAACTTTCTGATTTCCTATTTCTACTTCAGTTTCAGCAATTGATATTTCTGTGTCTTCCGCTTGAAAATCAAGACTCTTAATCGTTAAATTAGATTGATATATTTGATAATCTAGATCTTTAATCTTTTGACTTAATGTATTAATTTGACTTTTTAGGGTATTTTTTTCGGTACTTGTCTTAGTAATATCGGCATCAATCTCACTCCTCTTTCCTTCAAAATATGTCTGACATTGATTTAATAATGACTGACATTCTAATTCTGAGTTCTGATTACAATAATTTCTCCATCCCTCCTCTTCACACATTGAGGTATAATCGATTTCCGATAGAATAAAAGTAAAGGGAACAATCGTTCCCATTACTAACCCCAAAAATAATTTACTTAGTTGGCTCATTATTCTTTATCTTCAGCTTCTTCTTTTTTCTTTGTCTCTACTTTTTCAGGCTCTTTATTTATTCCTTCAATTGGCTCGGCTAATTCTTTTTCAACATCCTCTGGTTCAATAATTTGAACAACCATTTCTTCAGGATTTTCAGTTACAATAATTACTCCTTCAGGAAGTTTAATATCTTTAATAGATATAAAAGAGTTCATTTCACTTAATTGAGAAACGTCAATTATAATTTTACTTGGTAAATCCTTAGGAAGAGCCTTAACTGTTAATTCTTTAATATTAGTAATTAATGTTCCCCCTAATTTTACGGCAGGAGCTTCTCCAACTAATTCTAAGTGAACATCAGTTTCAACTTTTTCTTTTAGGTTCGGCTGATATAAGTCAACGTGTATTAATTCAAGAGTAAGTGGATTTAATTGAGTATCATGAATTAAAACAGAATACTTTTTACCTTCAACTTCAAGATCAATTAAAGTTTCTCCCACTTCTTTAAACATCTTTTCAATATCTTTTTTATTTAGATCTAAAGAAATATTTTCTATCCCTGGACCATACAAAACCGCTGGTATAATACTAGGATCAGTACTTCTTTCTTTTCTAATTTTTGCTGTTAAATTTATCATATGTATTATATATAAATGATTTTTTCCATTTTGGCAACACCTATATTATTTTTCCCTTTTCAATCTTAATTTTCTCTTCCATTTGAGTAAAAATTTCTTCTGCTTTTAATAAACCATTAATAGAGCCTTTTACCTTTATACATGACGTCGCATTTGCTATTCCCCTCCTTATTCCACTCTCGATATCATAATTTGATTTAATAAGTCCTGATATAAAGCCTGCTCCGAAAGCATCTCCAGCTCCTGTTTTATCTACTACTTTTACTTTACAAGAAAACGCATCAAATAATATCTCCTTATCAGAAACTAAGACCCCCTGATCACCCTTTGTTACAACATTAGTACCATTATGAATATTATTTAATTCTCTCATTATACCAGCCTCATCATTACTATTAATACAAGTTAAAAGAGAAGCCTCTTCCAAATTTAATAAAACAACATCTACCTTTTTAAGTATTGCTGTTAATTTTTCTTTTCCTAAAGATATTTGCGAGTTACCTAAATTAATTGCAACTTTTATTTTATTCTTTTTAGCGAAATTAATAATTTCTTCTGTTGATTTACTTAATTTTCCAGACAATGGCGCGATATAAAACCATAGAGGACTATCAATATGTGACCAGTAAACTTCTTCCATGTCAAGCATTTCTGACGCCCCACGATAAGCTAATACAGTTCTTTCATTCTCGGATGTATTTAATATAACAGAATTATTAGTTGGACTATCAGCCTCTTGAATAAGGTCTGTTCCTATTCCTGATTCTTTCAATAAATTAACAATTTCCTTTCCAGGAATATCTTTACCGACTGAACCGCAATAAGCGACATTAAATCCTTGATTTAAAAACGTAAAGGCTGAATTTACTCCGCCTCCACCGAAACTAAAATACATATTTTCTAAATCAATTTTAGAGCCTAAATTAAAAGCAACTGCTGCTCCAGAAGGAAAGTCTTGAGATTTTATAAGTTGATTTTCAGGGATTTTTAAAAATATATCCCATGTAGATGAACCGAATGTAATTATTTCAAACATATTATTTTCCTAATGTCATTATTGTTTTTATAATCGTATCCGCATTTAAAGATATACTTTCAATTCCCTCTTCCATTAAAAATCTAGCAAATTCGGGATAGTCTGATGGTGCCTGTCCACAAATACCGCAATATTTGTTTTTCTCTTTACATATTCTAATGACTTTTTTAATTAGTTCTTTAACAGCTTCGTTATTCTCATTACCAATAACAGCAAGACTACCGTTATCTCTGTCTAACCCTAATGTTAATTGAGTTAAGTCATTAGAACCAATACTCATACCATCAAAAATCTCTAAAAATTGTTCGGCTAGTATTACATTGGAAGGAATTTCACACATAACATAGATTGGCATATTTTTGTCATTTAATCCGAATTCTCTGATTAAATCAACGACTGCTTTTCCTTCGTCCACTGTTCTACAAAATGGAACCATCACGCATACATTAGTTAATCCAAAGACTTCTCTAACTCTTTTAATTGCTTCACATTCCATTTTAAAGGCTGGTTTAAAAGAATCATCAATATATCTACAAGCCCCTCTAAATCCAAGCATTGGATTAGATTCTTCTCCCTCAAATAACCTTCCTCCAATTAAATTCTTGTATTCATTAGTCTTGAAGTCAGAAAATCTTACGATAACTTTTTTAGGATAAAATGCCCCACCAATTTGAGCAACTCCTTCCGCAAGCTCATTGATAAAGTATTCTCTCTTGTCAGAATATTCTCTAGTTAATTCTTCTACTTTTTCAATCTCTTCCTTGGTCAAATCTTTTTTAACATTTTCATAATCAGACAAAACTAAAGGATGTATTTTAACTTTTTCAGCAATAATAAATTCTTCTCTTGCTAAACCAACTCCGTCGCTTGGAAGGAAAGATGACTTAAATGCTGTATCAGGTGCACCAATATTTAAAGTTATTTTAGTATTTAGCTTTGGCATTTCATCTAAATTATATTCTTTAACTGAGAAAGGAACATCTCCCTCAAGAATTCTTCCTGTCTGCCCACTACTACAATCAACTGTGACAACATCTCCAGTTTTTAATTTACTAGTTGCTAATTTAGTTCCAACAATACATGGAATACCTAGCTCACGAGATATAATAGCAGAGTGGCAAGTTTTTCCACCTTCGTCAGTAATAACTGCCGATGACATTGTTAAAATGGCATTCCAATCTGGATCCGTCATTTTTGTAACTAGAATCTCTCCTCTTTTAAAGTCTTTCATTTTCTTAACGTCAGTAATAACCCTAACAACTCCTTTTCCAACCTTATCTCCAATACTAATTCCTGTTAAAATAGGCTCTGCATTAGTCTTGACCTCATATTCTTCATAAGTTCTTTTTTCTTTGTTTTTCAAAGAATGAACTGTTTCAGGACGAGATTGAACTATAAAAAGTTCTCCTGTGTTTCCATCTTTAGCCCATTCAATATCCTGGGGTGACCCATAATGCTCTTCAATTGTACATCCCCATTTTGCTAAAGTTAGAGCCTCTTCGTCAGTTATTGAGTAATGACCTTCTTCTTCTTTAGAGGTAGAAACTTCCTTTACTCCTCCGCTTTCCCTGTATATCATTTTAGTTCCCTTCCTTCCCATCTCTTTATTAATAATCGCCTTGTATCCCTCTTTCATTGTTGGTTTAAAGATAAAAAATTTATCAGGTGTTATCCTTCCTTTAACTATAAGCTCTCCTATTCCCCAAATTGAATTAATTAAAACAACTTTATCGAATCCCGTATCTGTATCTAGAGTGAACATTATGCCCGATGAAGCTAAATCACTTCTTACCATTTTTTGAATTACAGCAGAAAGATAAACAGTTAACTGCTCAAATCCTTTATCTCTTCTGTAAGAAATTGCTCTATCAGTAAAAAGAGATGATAGGCAATTTTTAACCGCCTCTAAAACACCTTTTTCTCCTTTGATGTTTAAATATGATTCGTGCTGTCCAGCGAAAGAAGCATCTGGTAAATCTTCGGCTGTAGCTGAACTTCTTACAGCTACATCAGTATTTTCTCCATATTCTTCACAGATTTTAGAGTATCCCTCAAGAATTTCTTTCTTTAAATCTACAGGAAATTTTCCTTTTAGGATTAAATTTCTAGAAAGTTTACCAGCCCTCTGAACATTCTCTAATTTATTTAAATCAAGATCATGGAATATTTTTTCTAGTTTTTTATCAATTCCATTAAAGGCTAAAAAATACTTGTATGCGTCAGCTGTTGTAGCAAAACCATTTGGAATATTGATCCCTTTAGGTTTTAATTGAGAATACATTTCTCCTAAAGAAGCATTCTTTCCTCCAACAACAGGAACATCTTTTTTGTTAATCTCTGAAAAAAACAATATATTTTTTGACATTTTATTAAAAACCTAATCCGGAGAAGAGGCTGATTAAACTAATTATTAAAAACAATACAACAAAAAGAATGTCTAGAATAAATATAACTATGTTTCCTTTTTCTTTATTGTTCATTTTTTATTAAACTTCTTATGCTTTTAACTGCCCTCATTGCGTCAGGATAATTAGGGACATTATTTTCTTCTAAATCTCCCTCCTTAAAACAACAAACTATTGGCTTCTGAGGATACTTTTTTCTCATTTCAACTACCATTTTAGCATTTTCTTTGTGATCTGTCATTGCCTGCGGAGCAGATATCACAATCAAACTATTAATATCTTTTTGATTTAATAATGCTTCCATTGCAACACCATATCTCTCAGGCATTGCATCGCCAATAACATCTAATGGATTATTTTTATTCTTAACTCCTTTTAATTTCTTATCTAAGAAAGAAATT
>JBBABL010000020.1:0-9720 GCA_041657645.1 Minisyncoccota bacterium | reverse complement strand
TCTAAAAGATACCTTCTAAGCTCTTCATTATTTTTAATGCCAAGTTCCTTATTTAAAAAATCAAAATTAGGCGTTGCTCCAATCCCATAAAGAAAAACAATATCAAAAAAGTCCCTTCCCATAATTCTTTTACGATTAAATGCAGTATAAATTTTTTGAGATAATAAAATATCTTTCGGTGTTGTGTATATTTTAGTAAAAACTTCAAACTTATTTAAAATTACTTCATCAGGAACATAATCAAACATTTTAGGTGCAACATCTACTTGAATGAGAATTTTTTGGTTTAAAAGTGGAGAAATATTCAAATCGAAAAGGAGCTCAGGAATACGAATTTTAATTCTAAGATTATTTTTTGTTTTAACTTCAATTTCAACCTTAAGCCCTTCTCTTTCTAAATTTTCTTTAATAATTTTTCCTAGATTAGTAAATTCATCTAAATCAATCCCGAAACTATCAAAATCTAAATCCTCAGAAAAACGAGCATTATTATATAATATTCTTAAAGCTGTCCCTCCTAAAAAAGATAATTTGTTGGCACACTTGCTTTCAAAAATTATATATAAAATTTTACATTGCAAGTACTCCTTTAAGATACTTTCTTTGTGACTTCTTAAAGAATTAGGATATTGTTCGAATATTTGTTGCAAGTTAATCATTTTGAATAGTTTTTAAGAATACCTCTAAGCGTTTATTAAGCTTTTTATTCTTAAATTTAGAAAGATATTTATTCAATTTATCTAAATTAATATTTTCATTAAAAGAATTACTATTTATTCTTAATTCTTTGAAGTCGTTTTCTGTTTTTAATTCAGGGTGCAGATAAATATAATCTAAAATTGCTTTTTCAGCATCAGCTATAAGCACTTTTTGATTTGAATTACTTATAAAATGATAACCCCAGAATAAACTTTCTTTAATGTGTCTATAACTAAAGCTACCAATAGGATTGTTAAAAGTATTCGTTTTTTTTGTGCTTACGGAAGTAATTTGAAAAATTTCTTCCGGAATTAATCCATAATATTTAAGAGCTTTCTCAAGAGAAATATATGATGGCTCATAAATTTTGTTTGCTATAAGAAATAGAAAATAATCATCTATCTTTTGATCAGCAAAAGCATAAAAGCCTTGCTTTATTTTAATCAGGAAACCATCTTTCTGCCACCTGCTAATTTGTTTATATGAAAAATCAGGGAAACTTTTATATATATTTTCTAAGGAAATTACTCCATAAGGAATTAAACGCTTTTGAAAATCTATTTTATTCATTTTGTTTCTTTAATAGGACATTTTTGTCCCTTTACAGAAATATAATAACATATTAAATTTCTGTCTGTCAATTTTTTATTGGTTTTTTGTCTAATTTTGCCATAATCATATCATTATATGGTTTACATACTACCAGTATCATTTATTAGTAATTTCTTTATAATAAGGAACAAATTTTATATCTGTATTCCCAATATTTTTATTAGTATTTAGACCCAAGTTTATAACTTTTGCTTCTTTGGGCTTGTAATTGTTTATAAAACTTCTAAAAGATCTTGATATTTCTGCCTTCAAAAAATTAGAGAATTTGACTTCAATGGGCAATAGAGATAAGCCGTCCCTAACTACAAAATCTACTTTCGCTTTCTCTTTAGTTCTCCAAAAATTAATACTTTTTAAATTTCCTTCTATTTCTTTACTTATTTTGTTGTATATAAAATTTTGAAAAATTAGTCCCAATTGTTCGTTATCCTCTATCCTACCAAACATATTCAGAGAAAAGTTTCTCAATCCTAAGTCAATAAAATATACAATTGGAGATTTGGTAATTTCTTTCTGTTTATTTGTAAAGAATGGCTGTACCATCCTTATAATAAAAACTTTTTCTGCGTACCATAAATATTTCTTAAGAGATGGAACAGATAATCCTGTTTGTGTTGCAAGACTTGTATAGTTTATTAGCTGTCCAGTTTGGCTAGCTAATATTTTAATCATTAAAACAAAAGCATCTATTCTATCTGATTTCAAAAGATAAATTATGTCCTTTTCTATACAACTACGAAATATTTGATCTATAATACTTCTTTTCTCTTTTTCTGTTTCTTCAAGTATAACTCTAGGATAGCCCCCAAAGTTCAAATACTCTTTTAAGAAATTAAATGTTTTTTCTTTTTCTATTTCAAAAAAATCTTGAAGATTATCTTCATACCTATATTCAGTTTTAAAATTAACAAACTCCTCAAAATCAACGGGACCCATAAAAAAGTCTTTCTTCCTTCCTGCCAAAGATTCATTTATTTCTTCTTTTAATTCCAAGCTACCTGATCCAGAAATAATAAATTTATATGGCAATCCTAAATCATATATTCCCTTAAGAAATAATCCAGCATTTTCTTTTCTTTGAATTTCATCTATGAAAACAAAACCTCCGTCCTTACCTAAGTTTAATTTTATCTTTCTTAGAAGTTCTTCTTGAGACTTAAAAAATACACTATCCAATTCATAGTCCAAACTTAAAAAAATTGATTTTTTACCCTCTTTATCTAGATATTTTTTAATTTCATTCATTATTGTTGTTTTTCCAACCTGACGAGGGCCAACAATTAAAGAAATCTCTTTTTTATCAAGATGATTCTTAATTTCATTAAATATCTTTCTTTTAATTATATTCATAAATATTATAATTAACATTATACTTTCATTTTAGTACGATAAAAACAAAAGTCAAGTTTGTGTTTTCTCTGTTTAATTAGCGTAAAGTAACATTATTATTATAAATAATATAAAAAACTAAGAAAAATTTCTTAGCTTTTTTGTGATTAATAATGTTTTAAAATCTTCGTTCTTAATTTATATTCTATTATCTAATTCAATTAGTATCACTATTATAAAAATAAACAATCATCAAAATATCTTTGAGGTTAATTTATGCATATTTTTTTGACTTTTCATATTCTTTTATCATTGCAGATTGCTCTTCATTTGCTCCTATAATTGCCTCTCTTATGATTTTAGCTTTTTGCTTAGATGATAAATCAGAATAATTTATATCTTTTTTAGTTTTTGAAAAAAATTTCATATATTTCATATATTTTTATATATCTTTAATTTCTTTTATAATACATTATATTTTCATTTTTTGCAAATCATAAAGAAGAGATTCTTTGGTATAGTTAATTTTTAAATAATTGTCTACTTTATCAATATTATATTCAAAACTATAACTTTTGGTTTCACAATCTCTCTTTATTAAGCATATGCTAATTTTATCACCAAAAATTCTTTTAGCTTCATTCACATTATCCTTTGCTGTAAAAAAATGATCAACAAATACTTCTATAGGCACCATTCTTCCCTCTTTTGATTCTCTTGCTTTTGTAAGCTTCCATGAATTTAATGGATCTTGATATAAATAAAAAATATATACTTTTCTTTTTTTATCAATAGATCTTTTCACATTGTCTAATGCTTGCTTGCCACAAAAGGTTGTGTCCAATAGTAAAGTTAATTTATTATGTAGAGCATAATCATAAAGAATATCTACTCCTTTTGAAATTGCTCTTTGAAATAAGAAAGAATTAGAACCATTATATTGTGGCAATATTTCTCTAATCTCATCTCCATCTATTCTTACTATTGAAGCTCCCGTATCTTTTTTTACTCCATCAACAAATCTTTTGGAATATTCTGTTTTTCCTGCTCCGGGAGATCCTGCCATAAAATACGACTCAGGGCTTGTTGACGATTTCACTTCTTTTGTAAATTTACTTACTAGGTCTTTTTTGTTATTTTTTATGTATTTTATTGCTTCATTTGATATTTTATTTTCTTCATCAGTCATTTTTATTTTTATTTACTACAACTAGAGTAATAGTAATTATTATTAATTACTTCACCTTCTTCAAAAGTATCTTGTATATACCATCTAGAAAGTCCCCTCCGGCGTAACCAATGATAAAGGCAATCGCTGGAGAAACGTATGTAATCCCCTCAAAGGATATCATTGATTGATCTATCGCTACAGCCACTAAAACACCCACTACACCAGACAAAAACATCATTACAGTAAAATACTTTACATCAAACCCTACATCCTTATAACTATACTGATGCTTTAAGTATCCAATCAATCCCCTTGTAGCACCACCACCGAACCCACTTATTAATACAGGCAATAATGTAATCATATGTTTATATATTAATTTTAGAAATATCAATATTTCTAAATAAATATTATCAAAAATTAACAGGGTCTCCTCCTTTCACTAAAAATATATTCTCTTCTTTTGCCAAAGCAATCATTCCTTTAGTAAATCCACTCTTACTAAATATTATAAAATACTCCTTTCTTTGTTCATTATTCCATTTTACTTCAACTGATTTTCTTTTTAAGTCATAAAAAACCGGCTTATCAACAAGATTGTCTGACCACTTACATTCACCAAAAATAATTTCTTGGGTTTTTTTGTTAACCCCAATAATGTCTATTTCTTCTTCTTTGTTCCACCATCTACCTATTCTTTCAAAAGAAAATATTTTATTTCTAAAATCAGACAATAATTCCCTACAAACCTTTTCATAAGTATTAGCTTTTATCGCCCCAAATGTTTCTTCTATCTTTCTTGAAACCTCATCATATCTTTCTATTTCTAAATCACTCTTATAGGGAAAAACGTACCAAAACCAAAATCTTAAAAAATTATCTGATATTTTATATATCCCCTGCTTTGATTTTTGTAAATTTTCTTCTGTAACAGGCACTTCTTTTTCCATTAGTTGTAATTTAACAAGCACATCAATATATTTAGTAAGAATATTCTTTTCAAGTCCAGTGCTATTAGATATTTCTCCAAATTTTGTTTTACTCCACGAAATGGCCTTTAGAATAGATAAATAATTTTTGGGCTCCCTCAATTCTTCTTTTAAGATAAATTCTACTTCGTTATATAAGAAAGATGTTTTTTTGAAAATATTGGTTTTAATATTTTCATCAAGAGATGTTTCTTTTTTAATTTCTAGAAGATAAGCAGGCATTCCTCCGCAAATAGTGTAAATGCTTAAAAAATCATCAAAACTTTTTTCAGGAAAAAACTGCCATGCCTGTTTAAAGGTTAAAGGATCTATCTGAGCCTGCCCAGTTCTTCTTCCAAAGAGAGGAGATTTATAAGATAATGCCTCAGACTCCATCATAGAAATACTTGATCCAGATAATATTAAAAATATTTTGCTTCCCTTTAAGTGCTCTTCCCACCCTTTTTGAAATAAGGAGCTGATAGATTTATTAGCTTCAACGATATAGGGGTATTCGTCTACGGCAAAAATAAATCTATCTTTAATATTTTCTTTAAGATATTGAAAAAGATCGAGCCACTCATTAAAACCATTTTTAACCAATAGCTTATCGTTAAAATAATTCCCGAAAAGCATTCCAAGTTCCTTCAGTTGATCCTTTTCCGATCTTTTATCAGCTACAAAATAAATGGAGGGCTTGTCTTTAATAAACTGTTTAATTAATTCTGTCTTTCCAACCCTCCTTTTTCCATAGATTATAAAAAACTCAGAAGCATCTCCTTTCCATCTTTTGTTTAATTCATCTAATTCTAATTGACGATTTATAAATTTCATATATTTACCTACTTTAGATAAGTATACTCATGAGTAGGTTTTATGTCAAGACTTGCCCCCTTGAGCCTACTTCACCTTCTTCAATAATATCTTGTATATACCATCTAAAAAGTCCCCTCCTGCGTAGCCAATGATAAAGGCAATAGCTGGAGAAACATAAGTAATACCCTCAAAGGATATCATTGATTGATCTATCGCTATAGCAACTAAAACACCCACTACGCCAGACAAAAACATCATTACTGTGAAATACTTCAAATCAAAGCCAACGTTCTTGTAACTGTACTGGTGCTTCAAATATCCTATTAGTCCCCTAGTAGCACCACCACCGAACCCACTTATTAATACAGGCAATAATGTAATCATATGTTTATATATTATTAAAACGGTTAATAATTCTTGCGAAAGTCTTGACATTTTTTTCTAAGAGATTTAGAATGTACTTGTGAGCTTATGCTTACCTGATTTTAATCAAAATGCACTTCTTTAGGGGTGCATTTTTGACTTTCCATACATCAATCTTTCTTCTCTAATCTATAATTAAAATCTTCTGTATAGAAAATTTTACTTATTGTCCCTTGCTTCAATCCGTCTATCATTTCTCTTCCAATATGACCTCTTGCACAAAAAACATATATTGTTTTATTATAATTCTCCTTTAGATATTTTAATGCATGAATCATATCGCCATCCCCAGAGAAAAGAATTAATTGATCATATTTCTTTCTTTCTATTAACATATCCATAGCCATTTCTATATCTAAATTGCATTTTTTAATAAATCCTTTTTTGTAATTATTATTAAATATATATTTAACATTCTTTGTTACGATATGGAAATTATTGATCTTAGCTTTATTCATTATTGTAGAACAAAAAGTTGTCATAATCGGAACTTTTTCATCTCTTCCAAAATCCGAACCAAAATAAAAACGTCTTAGTAGCTTATTTCCACTAGATAAAATCTTAACTAATCTAGATAGCTCTTTTATCCCTATCTTCCATCCCAAACTCGCTTCCCAGTTTGCAACATTAGCATAATCAACAACAACTAAAGTTCTATTATTCACTGATCTAAACTTTTCTAAACATCCATTAATTTTTTTATGCTCCATAATCCCTTACTTCACCTTCTTCAAAAGTATCTTGTACACTCCATCTAGAAAATCTCCTCCTGCGTAGCCAATGATAAAGGCAATAGCTGGAGAAACATAGGTAATGCCTTCAAACGATATCATTGATTGATCTATCGCTACGGCGGCTAAAACACCCACTACGCCGGACAAAAACATCATTACGGTGAAATACCTCAAATCAAAGCCAACATTCTTGTAACTGTACTGATGCTTCAAGTATCCAATGAGTCCTCTAGTAGCACCACCACCGAACCCACTTATTAATACAGGTAATAATGTAATCATGTATTTTTATTTATTAATTAAATTATTAAACTAAGTTACTCTTTTAATAAAGAATTAAATCTAGATTATAATATTCAATATTTCTCTTTACTTTTCTAACTCCTTCCGCTTGAACTGTTGCAATTTTTGCAACAGTTATCTTCGGCAATTTCTTGTAAGTTAGCTCAAAGTGTTTCTTTTTGAATATCGCCCCTAAACTCTATCTCACCATTTTTCCCTTGATAGATTATAAGTTCTTTTTTCATACTTCTATTATATTATAAATAAACAAAAAGCCCTAATTTTTTAATATATGAATAGCCCGCATTGTAGCACCACTAAATCCACTTATTAATACAGGCAATAATGTAATTATATATTTATATATTATTTATTATTAAAGCTCTTGATAAATCTTGGAAAGCCTTGACATTCTAAAAAATTAGAATAGAATAATAGCACAGTATCGAGAAAGGGCGTCGACCGTTAGGACGATAGCTCTTTTTCATTTATATACAAAAAAGAGCAACAAAGGCTCTTTTTTTAGATAACGCTCGCCTACGAGCCTAGCGGATATATTTATATATTATCACGGTATTTAATTTAATGTCAACACTTATTATATTTTTCTAATTGCATTGCCTGTAAAAGAAAAGTTGTTTGAAAACCCAAACAACTTAACAAAAAAGGTTGGTTACAAGTACGCTTTAAGCGTACTCCCTATTGATAAAGTTTGTACCTTATCTCAACAACTATTAGCTGTATGATTATTATGTATCTTTTCTTTTTGGTTGTCAACTAAAGTTATCCCATTTTAAATATCTTTGGCATTGTTTTGTGGTTATTGGATATGCCGTATAACAAAAAAGGTAATTATTTTTATTATTTTTACACCTAATCACGTATTGTTTATGATTCTCCGTACAAATAAAAAAAATTTGCTGTACATTGTTTGGATTTACTTTTACTACTCTGGATTGATCATTTTCTAAAATTTCTTTTATCCACCCTATCTTAGCTGCTCTTTGTTTCTTAAAATCTCCTCCTTTTCCTCCTCTCCAAAAATGAGTTATGTGCGAATCTTTCGTTGTATTAAAATAAATAATATATCCATCAGGAGTTAAAATATTATCAGAATAAAATTCTTTAAATTTATCAATATAATCTTTTTCTTCTGGGTAATAAAAACAGCTAAATAGCATACTAAAAAAGATTAATTTTAAAAATATTAAACTTCAAATCTGATAAGGGCGATCCATATAAAAGATCTGTTTTCCCATTCTTCTGAGCAATATAGTTTATCAACTCTTTTTTAGCTAAATTACCTGTTTCTTTTTGATAAAAATTAATAGCGTGACCCACTGCCCCAGTAAATAAATCTGCAATCTGCATAATACTATTTTTTGATGACTCTAAAGAGGAAACATTTTTAATCGTGCTATTTTTGTAATATAGTATTCTTTTTTCCCAATATAAATTAAGAAATTTAATACGATATTTATTCTTATTAGGTTTAAAATCAAGAAAAATCTTATAAGTCGCATTATCCTCAAATTTATTTTTCAATAATTCATAATAAAACTTATAAAATGCTAGTTCCTCGTCTCCATCATGGTATTCTTTGTATTTAACTTTTTCCTTGTCTACTTCTATACAACAGAACCTAAAATCATCTTCTTTGATTGAATAAAAATAATCAATAATTTCTTTATAAACTGGTAATAATTTATCAGTTGTTTTGCTCCACTTTAATTCTCTATGGTAACTGTGTTTCTTTTTAATCTTATTAATTTCGTTTTTAATTTCATTTTTTATTTTTCTGTTAACAAAAACGCAACCAATAGTCATGAATTGATTTTCATTATTATTAATACTACTTTCATCACAATATATAGAATATTCCTTCATAAGTTTAATGTTTTATATACGAAATTTGTTTCATTTATTGTATATTTTAATTCTTCTTCTCCACGTAAATAAGATCTAACGTTGTCATATATTTCATTTACTTCTTTATAAGATTTAATCGACGTATCAAGATATAAAAAATAATCACTTAACAATGATTGTTTAAAATAATCAAATATTGCATATCTATATAAGGCACCCTCTGGTCTATTTTCGACTCTAGAACCAGCGATTATGCAAGTGTCTTTAACTGGACTATAAAAAACTTCGCCGTAATTATTTAAGTCATTTGGTATCTCAATTTTAGAACATTCAATTTTTTGCTCTAAAAAACTTTGAGTTAATTCTTCTTTAGGTTTTTGCTGTTCCAAATTTTTTTGAAAATAAACAACTATGCCTATAATTAAAATAACTATAAATAGAATCCATATGAAATTTTTTTTAATTTTCATTTTTTAATTATATTTTTATATATTATTTATTATAATTTATTTACTTTATTATGTTATGCACCTATGAGTGTATAAAAATACACCTCTAATATTAAAAGTATTGACATTATATAACTAACAATATATTCTTATACTATCTTTCGGTTGTTTACTTATCAACTGTTAGGGTCATACATCCTAGAACCACTCTCTTAACTGAGGGTGGTTTTGTTTTTACGGTAATCTAAATCTTTACTCCAAATATAGTCTATATCAAAATACCCATCTCCCCCTGTCTTTAATTCATTAGATATATTGCCTGCCGTAGAAAAGATATATACCTTTTTTCCATGTTTCTTTAAGTAATT
>JBBABL010000019.1:0-10260 GCA_041657645.1 Minisyncoccota bacterium | reverse complement strand
CATATCAGCTTCATCTAAGACAAGAGTCTTTATTTGATCTAATTTAATTGATTTTCTTCCAATATGATCAATAAGTCTTCCTGGTGTAGCAATAATTAAACGAGGTTTTTTTCTTAATAGAAAGAATTGTTTTCCAATGTTTTCCCCTCCGATAAGAGTAGCGGAATTAAAATTAAAGTGTTTGGCAATCTTTTTAATACTTTCTTCTACTTGAATTGCTAGTTCACGAGTAGGAACAATTATTAATGCTTGTCCCTGCTCTAATATTAGTTTCTCAATAATAGGGATTCCAAAAGCAAATGTTTTACCTGTTCCTGTTTGAGCAATTCCAACAATATCAGAACCCTTTAAGGCAACTGGTATTGCTTGTGCTTGAATTGGAGTTGGTTTATACAAATTTAGCCCGTCTAGTACTTTAAGTATAGACGGACTAACTCCAATATTAGAAAATTTTAACTCTAACGATTGAGAATCTGTTTGTTCTTTTGTTTGTGTATTCATAAAATTAGGAGACCCGATTTCTCTAAGGCCCCCTACTAGAACAGAGATTCGAATCTATTTGATTATGCTTAACTTATATCACAAATTAACCATTTTGTCAAACAAATGTACTGGTCCATATGATATGATACACCCTAGGATGTTTAAAAATATATGAAACAAAGATATAGTGGATGCCATATGACAATATATGGAACAGTAATACCAATGACGAGAAGAATAGCTCAATCATTCTACGTAAACAGATCTTTGACTGATAAGGTAAAGCATCGGTTAAAGACAATAGATTGGTATAAGAATCATGATAATAATATATCCTTAACTGCTCGTCATTTTGGCATAGGAAGGTCAACAATGAATAGATGGGTTAAGAATTTCAAGCGGTGTGGTATTCTTGGTCTTAATGATAAATCAAGAAAACCTAAGAAGTTAAGAGAAATGGCTACACCATGGGAAGTATCTTCAAGGATAGTTGTTTTAAGAAGACAATACCCTACCTGGTCTAAGTACAAGATTAAAGCAATATTAAGAAAAGAAGAGGTATATGTTTCAGAATCAACGATAGGTAGAATACTAAAGAGAAAGGGGTTAATTGATAATAGAATATCAAAAAAGAGAAAGAAGTCGGTATTAAATCCTAGAGCTAGATTTCCTAGAGGATTCAAGGTTTCTTGCCCTGGAGATATGATACAAATAGATGTAAAACACATTATGCCTAAGGCTGGTCATAAATTGTATCAATTTACTGCAATTGATGTATTAACAAAAAGAAGAGTCCTTGCTGTGTACTCTTCTGAATCATCTCTTAATGGCTCAATATTTCTTAAGAAAGTAATTAAAGAACTACCTTTTGAGATAAGGAACATTCAAACAGACAATGGATCTACGTTTCAAAAATACTTTGATCAATTATGTAAAGAACTAGAAATACCTCATTACTACATCTATCCAAGGAGTCCGAAACAAAACTGCTATATAGAAATATCACATGGAGCAGATCAAAGAGAATTCTACGATCAAGGTAACGCTTACTTAGATATTGATATTATGAGAAGAAAGCTCAAAGAATGGGAAGATGTTTGGAATAATATTAGACCTCACGCTTCGCTTAATTATTTTACTCCCAATGAGTATATTAGGAAGATAGAAAACACTAATATTCCAACAAAAGATTACATTAATTTGCAAACCTAATGTGTATCACATGTATCTGGACCTAGACAACCAGTTTTAATATTACTCATCTATTTTTTTTAATTCTTTTAGTGACCTTTTGATAAACTTTCCGAACTTACGATCCTTCCCTCTTTTTTCGACATCGTCCATTTCGTAATGTTCAGCTTCCTTTTTTAATCTAATATAGTTTAGATATTTATCTTTATCCAAACTTTTATTATCAAGAGCCCTCAAAACAGCGCAACCAGATTCGTGAGTATGTGTACAGTCAGCATATTTACAATCTTTAGACAAAGTATGAATTTCATCAAAAACATTCTCAATACTATTAGTTACTTCTGCTATTCCGACTTCCCTTGTTCCTGGATTATCAATTACAATTCCTCCATTCTCTAAAAAATACATTTCTCTAGATGTAGTTGTATGTTTTCCTTTTCCTGTCGCACTACTTATCTCGCTTGTTTTAATTTTACTTTTTCCCAACAGCTTATTTATCAAAGATGATTTTCCTACACCAGATGATCCTAAGAAGCAATATGTTCTACCTTTTTTAATATATTCAAATAATTCATCTAATCCCTGTTCAGTAATTGTGCTGGTTAAAATAATATCAATATCATTAAATCTTTCCTTTATCTGTTCTATTTCCATATCTAATTCACCGCTTGAAATCAAATCAACCTTATTTAATATAATTGCTGGTTTAATATTTCCTTCATTAATCAAAACAAGATATCTTTCAAAACGATTCAGGTTAAAATCTCTGCCTACTGATTCAACAATAAAGGCAACATCAATATTCGTAGCAATAATTTGAGCCCCCTTTCTATTGTTATGCTTTTTACTTAATATGGTTTTCCTTTTAAAAATCTCATTAATAATTGCTGTTTCTTCGTCAGACATAGTTATTACAACCCAATCTCCAACTGCAGGAAAATCTTCCCTTCTCTTAGCATTAAATACATGTTTTCCTGTTATTTTAGCCAAATATTCACCATTTGTATTCTTAGCCCTATATGTTCCTTTGTGTTCAGCAATTACTCTTGCTATTGAACATTGTGTTAAGTCTAAAGACTCCCTTTTTGGTTCAAAAAAATCATTATAACCTAAACGTTCAAGCTCATTCTTTTCAGTATTCATATTTTTGTTATAGTTACAAAAGTAAGAAGTGTCAATGAATTATCTCTTAACCATTCTATCAAAAGTCATTTCCTTGTACTCAATATCCTCTATCCCTTTTAATCTATAAACCTGTGTAGTTGAAAATATTCTTTTTTCGTTCGTATTAAGCCCCAATAATTTGATTGCATCTTCTATCCTTTCCCATGACGAAGTTTCAATTTCTTCCATAGTTTAATAATATATCTAAATATATATTATGACAACAATAAACTTACACTCAGGGATGATTTTTTTAAATTGCATAAAAAAAGGAACACTATTGTGTGTTCCGGGTTTTTGTATGGCACATATGTATATACCATTTTGTAGAAAGCGGAGCTAGGTTCTTGTTCTGCATTTAGTCCATTTCTGGAGAAGTGCAATTACCCTTTTAGGAGCAAAGCTCACTCTGGCCTTCTTATTTTCTGAAGCATTCGTCTACTAATCTCTGAGTTTCTTCCCTTGCAAATTCCGTTAATTCTTCAAGCGGAATGTTAATTTCCTTGGAAAGATTACCGAGACCCCTTTTCATATTTGCGGGATTAAGGCGAATTCCTTCTGCTATTTTCATCTGCCTTAGTATTGCTAAGGCAATTACTCCTTTTCGTTCTTCTTTCATTTTTTTCTCCTTCTGCCATTAATCCTTAATGACTAAGGGCTACTTTGTGTAACAAACGTATTATAAAATATATTAGTGTATTTTGTCAATAGCAAAACACTCTCTTTTATGGATATAATAAAAAAACTACAAGCAAGGTGATTTATTATAAAATTTTAAGAAAGATCTATGATAGGCACTTTGAAAGTATAGAAATTTTTATTAGGTATTGACATATAAAAAATGCGTGATATTATAGTTATATCACGACAAAGAAGTTCTCTAAGGGGTAAGTCCCGACGAGGGCTTTTTTATTTTATCACTTTTTTTCTAGTTTATTTTTTAAAGAATCAACAAAGCTTACTACGGTTGAATCTTCTCTATTTAAAACGTTCAACAAAGAAGAGTAGCTAAATTTATTTGGTGCTAGTATTATTTTTAGCTTATCTCTTTCTAGAAGATATTTTGCTAAACAAAGAAAATCTCCATCCCCTGAAACTATAACAGCCTTGTCGTAGTTACTATATTCTATCATGGAATGTAAAACTACTTCTGCGTCGACATTTCCCTTAACTCTTCCATCGGGTTTTTCTAGAGTTGGTTTAAAAATACAAATATAGCCCCATTTTTGCAAATCTGTATATAAGGGCTGATTACTAGGAACATATCCAATACAAAGAAAAGCTTTATTTACGTGATATTTATCTTTTAAATATATTCTAAATTTTTCAAAATCTAGTTTCCATCCTAGATATATTAATATACCTTTCTTTTCATCATAAATATCTTTTAATGTTCCTAAATTTAGATTTTGACTATCTATAAATGCAAAATTGTTTTCCATCTATTAATTTATTCAAGATTTTAATCTTTGCTCGGAAGCAGGGACTCGAACCCCGATTACTAGGGCCAGAACCTAGCGTCCTACCATTAGACGACCTCCGAATATAGGGAGAGTATACACCCTAATTAATGTTTTTTCAATTTTTCAAATACTTCCTAACGGCAAAGTATGATGAAAGAAATCCTAATCCTAAACCAATTAAACCTTGGAGTAATAAGACCCATACAACATTGTTTTTGAAGAATTCTAAACAATTAAAGCCCATAAATATATTCTGGAAACTATCGTTAAATGAGAAAAGCATAATCGTAAAGACTATAAAGGAGAATACTGCTGCAAAAAATCCACACATAATTCCTTGAACCAAGAAAGGCCCCCTAATAAATCCATTTTTCGCTCCTACTAATCTCATAATCTCTATTTCTTCCTTTTGTGAAAAGATGCTTAGTCTTAAAGTATTAAATGTAACAATAATAGCAATTAATGATAAAAATATTGTTAAAGATATTCCTAATACCTGAATACTTTTTGTTAGGTTCCTTAAAGTCTCAATCATCGCTCCCCTTTCATAATCATTAACTTCAGCAATAACATCGCTATAATCGCTATTTCTTACGTATTCAGCAATAACCGTATATTTAGACATATCGCTCGCCTGTATTCTTAATGTTGCTAAGAAAGGGTTAACATCTAACAATTCCAATGCCTGCATGTAATCGTTGTCTTCATTATTTTCAACAAATGCTTCATAGGCTTCTTCGGGAGAAACATAATCCACTTTCTTTACTTCTTCTAATTGAGCCAATTCTTCTCTAAATTGAAGAATGGTTGCTCGGTCAGTGCCTTCTATAAAGGTAACTGAAACATCAATCTTATCCTCTATTTGAGAAATAAGGTAAGATATTCCTCCTTGAAAGAAAAACAAAGATGTTCCCAATACTACTGCGATGAATATAACTAATGATGTCGCAAAAGTTAGAAACCCTTGTCTCCAAAATCCTTCCCAACCATTTTTAATAATTTTTATAATTGAATTAAACATATTTATAATGAAAAAACGCCATTCTCCTCATCTCTAATAACCCTTCCATCTTCTAAGGTAATGACTCTCTTTTTTAATGAATTAACGATATCTTTACTATGAGTTGATAAAATTACTGTTGAACCTGCTTCATTAATCTTCAAAAGCATTTTAGCAATATCTCTTGAATGATAAGGATCAAGGTTCCCTGTTGGCTCATCAGCTAATATTATTTCTGGTCTATGTATTAATGCTCTTGCAATTGATGTTCTCTGTTTCTCTCCTCCTGATAATTCCTTGGGCAAACAATTAGCCTTGTTCTCTAATCCAACAAGTTCTAAAACTTGCATCACTTCATCTTTAACAAGTTTATCATTAAAACTAAAAGCCTCTAAAGCATAGGCAACATTTTCATAAACTGTTTTGTATGACAAAAGTTTAAAGTCTTGAAAAACAAAACCAATCTTCTGCCTTATCTTATACGCATCACTCTTACCAACATTTAAAGTATTTGTCTCATTAAAAAACACCTCCCCTTGAGTAGGTTTTTCTTCACAAGATATTAATTTTAAAATAGTTGTCTTCCCTGCTCCTGACCTACCACATAAGATAACAAACTCGCCAGAGTTAACAGTGAAGTTAATATTATGAATAGCCACTTTAGATTCTTTAACTAAATTAGGTGGATATTCTTTGGTAACATTTTTGAATTCTATCATAGCTTAATTTCTTCTTGTATAAATTGATCTAATTCTCCGTCTAAAACATTTTCTACTTGGCTTGTTTCAACATTTGTTCTTAAGTCCTTAACCATTTTGTATGGATGAAGAACGTATGAACGAATCTGACTTCCCCAGCCAACAGAAACTTTATCTCCTTTTATCTTTGACATTTCTTTTTCAGCTTTCTCTAAATTGTATTGATAAAGACGAGATGAAAGAACTTGCATTGCTCTTTCCTTATTCTTGCCCTGTAGCCTCTCAGATTGGCATGTGACCACGATTCCCGTAGGAATATGAGTCAATCTCACTGCCGACTCCCTTTTATTCACATACTGACCTCCTGGACCCGATGCCTTGTAAAAATCTACTCTAAGGTCATCGCTATTGATTTCTACCTCTCCTACTTCTACTTCTGGTAAAACTTCTACCGAAGCAAAAGATGTGTGCCTTAACTTTTGAGCAGAATATGGAGATATTCTTACTAACCTATGCACTCCTGACTCCCTTCTTAAAAGCCCATAAGCATATTTTCCTTTTACAGAAAATGTTACTGACTTAATTCCCTTGTCTTCTCCTACCGACTCATCTAAAACTTCCGCCTTAAAATTATTCTTTTCACAATATCTTTGATACATTCTAAATAGCATTCCTGCCCAATCTTCTGCTTCAATTCCTCCTGCTCCTGAATTAATTGTGACTATCGCACTACCCCTATCATACTTGTTATTAAAAAAAAGTTCAACTTCTTTTTCTTTTATCTTTTTATCAATTCCCTCTATTTCTTTAGACAATTCTTCTTCGCTTAATATTTCAAACAATTCATCTAAATCATTAAGTCTTTTTTTAATATCTTGAATAGACGAAGTATCGTCTTTTAAATCCGCCAACTCCTGAGAATCTTTGACTGCTTGTTCTTGATTGTTCCAAAAATTAGGATTTTCAGTTATCTTCTCTAATTCTTTAATTCTCTTCTCCTTATTCTCCAAGTCAAAGACGGTCCTCTAAAATGAGGATTCTTTTATTCAGTTCTTCGATTGTTTTTTCTTTTTCCATAAAATTATTATATCAGAAAATTAGAAAATTAAAAACCTGGTTGATTACATAGGGGCTCTATTCCCTAAACACACATAAAAGAGAAATGTGTTAATGGCTAAATTAGTTTTAATTCTTCTAAAATTTCCTTTATGCTCATTTTTTTGGGAGAGACTCCATCTGGTAAAGAATTAATAAGATTTTTTTTGTTAATAAAGTTTTCATCGAGAATAACAACTATTCCATAATCACTAGACTTTCTTATCAACCTACCAAATCCTTGTTTCAATTTAATAGCAGCTAATGGTTCATAATATTCAATAAAAGAATCTCCATTTATCGAATCTCTTCTTGCTTTTATAATAGACGATAGTTGATTATAAGGAATTTTTAATATAAATAAACTTCTTAATGATTTTCCTGGGACATCTATTCCCTGCCAGAAAGTTTCCGTTCCTATGAGAACCGAATTGATATCTTCTTTAAAAGTTTTAATAACGTCATTTGACGAAAACCCCTTGGATTGCCTTAAAAGAGTAATATTGTTTTTAGACAATAACTCAATTAGCTCATCATATATATAATTTATTTGTTTATGACTAGTGCATAAAACTAAAGAGCCACCATCGGAAGCTAGGATTGCTTTTTTAAGAAATTCTATGCTTTTCTTAAGATGTTCTTCTATTATATTTACTTTATAATTAATTCCGCTTGGGACAAAAAATTTAACCTGCTTTCCATAATCAAAAGAACTTTTTAATAAATAGTAATTTATTCTATCTTTGTCTATATTTAAAGTCCCACACCTATTAGCAAAAAAATTAAAGTTTTTATTAACTGCTAATGTCGCTGAAGTTAAAATAACAGAATCAAAATTATCATAGACACAATCTTTTAAGTGCTGTGCAACAGACAATGGAACAATCTTAATTTTAATATCATCTTTATCTCTTTCAAGATATTTAATATATCCTTCTTCTTTTTGCAGAAATAAATCTATTGATTCAACTAAGCTACTAATCGTTTTTCTACTTATTAACAAAAACCTATCATCTTTTAATGACGTCTCCTCTCTAACAGTGTTGTCTATGATTTTTACTATATTAGTTAAGTCAAGCTTAATATTTTCTAAATTAGCATTAATTTCTTTTTGAGCAATACTATTAACAGAATTAATTAATTTTTCACTACTATACCCCTCTTTATTATCTTCTATTATAGCTTGAGGCAAAATTATGCTAAATAGATTGTCTACGCTGGACTTAATATTTTTTTCTTCAGACTTCTCTTTTAATTTAAGTTTAGAAATTCTGGACAACTGTTGAAATAAATAATAAAAAATATCTTCTGAGATAGTTCTTTCCCATGCAGAGGTCGCTGCGTCCTCTAAATAATGAGCTTCATCAAAAACAATAAACTTAGATTCTTCAGGGAAAACAGCATGATTATATATTTTCTTTTTCTCCCCATGCTCATCTTCAATTTCTTCAATTGAAATTTCTAATAGCGCTAAAGCATGGTTAGCTATAATAATATCGGCATCTTTTGCTTTTGCTCGAGCTTTAGCTAGGAAACATTTCTGATCTTTATGAAAATCACAAGTATCTTTTGTACAAAGTTCATCTACGTTACATATATCCCCTTCTATTTCTTTTGCAATTCTTATCTTAAACCAATATGGTAATTCATCCCAATAACCTCTATCTGTTTCTAGTATCCAAGAAGAAATTAAAAGGTATGCTAATTTATTTGAAATATTAACACTGTTTTTTGTAGAAATATTTAGAGATCTTTGAGATATACTAGCCTCAATTCCATCAGCAAAATCATTAAACTTTTGGAGACAAACATAGTTTTTCTTTCCTTTTAGAATTGCTACCCTTATATCGCGATTTAATATCTTCCTTATATGAGGAATCTCTTTATCAAAAAGCTGGTCTTGCAATGCCTTAGTATATGTTGAAATTATAACGGGAACATTGTTTTTCAGTGCAAAAAGAAATGATGGTACAAGATATGCCTTTGATTTACCTGTCCCTGTTCCCGCTTCTATTACTAAGTGTTTATGGTTATTAAATGCATCTAAAACTAAATTAGCCATCTTTTTTTGCTCTGGCCTATCCTCAGAATAATCTTCCTGGTTTATAAATAATTCATCTATTTCTAATTTAAGTTGTTTCTGGTGATTCTTTTCTTGAGGAATATATTTAGGAATAAGACTAGCAATATTATGCTTTTTTGCTTTTTCAGAAAGAAAATTAACCCACCACCAATCTATTGATTTAGCAATATAATTTAGTGCCTCCACTTTTATTTTTTTTCTTTTTCCATATTCTTCTTGAAGTTTATAAATCAATTGAAATAATATCTCACAATCTCCTAGTGCTCTATGGGGGACCGCCTCTATACCAAACTGCTCAGCAAGCACTGGCATAGAGTGTCCATTTTTATTTATTGGTAAAACAAAAAAAGTAAATTCCATAGAATCATACTTTTGACCAATCTTTAATCCACAACGCTCAAGTATTGGAAAATCAAAATTAAGTCCATTGTGTGCAACCACTGGATACTTACCTATAAATTTCTTTAATTTGATAATAACTTCTTTAATATCAGGAGCACCTTCAAGCATCCCATCATTAATTTTAGTAATCCTTTTTACTTCTTCACTAAGAGTTCTATCGTATTTTACAAAAGAAGAAAATCTATCTTTAATAACATTATTACTAATTAAAAGAGCACCAACCTCAATAATAGAGGAGCTATCTTTATCTAGTCCTGTTGTCTCAATATCAATAATAATATATTCAAGCTTTTCCAATTTATATTTTTTTACTTTGTTGCTTCTTTATCTTTTCTTTGTATCATTTGTGTGGTTCTACCGTATCATTATGATACGATAATATGCATATTCTCCATTCTATTTCCATAATAGGACGTTTTTGTCCTTTTATAGAAACATATTAACACACTTAATGCTTTTTTGTCTTTCTTTTTATCAAAGGATCATACATATTATAAATACAATAAATCAATTATCTCATATTAAATTAATAAAAACATTATCCTAATATCATTATTTAACTTAATTTTGACATTCTTAAGCTTTTTGACTTCATATTAACAACCTTAGGCATTAAGAAGAAAGGATCCCTGTAAGGGCCCCCTTTATTTTTCCATTTGTTTTTTTTATTTCACCTTCTTC
>JBBABL010000018.1:8653-10956 GCA_041657645.1 Minisyncoccota bacterium | reverse complement strand
ATAACTTATAATTTTGTTTGTTGTTTCATAGTTACTATTTAATTATTATACTTAAATTATCAAATCAAAAATTAACGGCAAAGGAATTATTTTAGCCTCAGATTCTGTTCGTTTTTTTAATTCACAACTTCCTTGTTGTATGGTTTTTTTACTAACCACAATTCTTATTGGTAAACCTATTAAATCAGCATCAGCAAATTTTTCTCCAGCATTTTTATTCCGATCATCGTAAAGAACCTCGACATCTTTCTTGAGCATTTCTTCATAAAGATGTTCGGCTTCTTTTTCTGCTCCGTCTAGGGCTATTAAATGAACTTTGAAAGGTGCTGATGATTCTGGCCATACTATTCCATTTTGATCATTGTGTTTTTCAACTATCGCCGCCATTGTTCGTCCAACACCGATGCCATAACAGCCCATGTAAAATGGTTTTTCTTTTCCGTCACTATCAATATAAACAGCTCCTTTCATTTTGCTGGAATAGTGATAACCAAGTTGAAAAATGTTGCCAACCTCTATTCCTTTTTTTTCAACTAATTTCCCTATTTTGTTTTTTGCTTCGTAACCAGCCTTTACTAAGGCAATATCGCCTTCAATATCTGGACTATAATCCCTATCAATATTTACATTTAATAAATCTTGATTTTTTTCGTTATTTCCTCCATAAGCATTTGATATTGTTCGTAATGAATCGTCCGCGACAATAATAAATTCTGTATTTTTGTCTAATTTTTTTTTAATTCCAACGGGAGAGATAAATCCAGGCTCGGAATTGATTTGCTTTCTAATTTCTTCATTGGTAGCACGTCTTAAATTAAACCCTTTTACTAAATGCAATAATTTTGTTTCGTTTACATCTAAATCGCCTCTAATAATCGCCAAGATAAATCTATTTTTATCGTCAACAAATAAAACATTTTTTATCTGTTGCCAAAGTGGTAATTTATGAAAATTAGCCCCATCTTCCATTGTAATCCCTCTTTTTGCTTCAGTTTCAGTAAGGGGCTTTAATTGATCATTTTTATTTTTTGTTTCTTTTTCGAACACAGCGATGTCCTCATGTGCCGCATAATTGCCGTTTTCAGTAATAAAATATTTACTTTCTCCAATTTCTGATTCACTAATAAATTCATGACAATATTCTCCTCCGATATAACCATTATCTGATTCAACTATTGAAGTTTGTAGTCCTACTCTATTAAATATTTTAGCGTAAACATTTTTCATCTTCTCGTATTCAATCTTGAAATCATTTTCATCTCTATGAAAAGAATACCCGTCTTTCATAATAAATTCTCGTACCCGAAGCAATCCGCCTCTTGCGCGTAGCTCATCGCGAAATTTAGGAGAGAATTGATAGAGCTGAAATGGTAAATCTCTATAGCTTAATTTATATTGACGAATTAAATCAACAAACATTTCTTCTGCTGTCCCGCCAAGCGCAAATTCTGCACCGCGGCGATCATTAATTTTCATTAATTCAAAACCAGCAGTATTGGTTCTATTTGTTTCTTTCCATAATTCTAATGGATGTAAAATTGGAGCAACCATTTCTTGTCCTCCAGCTAAATCCATTTCCTCTTTGATAACTTTCATTATTTTTTGTTGAACTTTTTGTCCAATAGGTAAAAAATAAAATCGGCCAGCGACCGATTCTCGTATAAAACCACCCTGCTTAAGAAGTTTGGCTGAGATAATTTTATCGTCATCAGAAATATTCTTATCTGTCTTTAAAAAATATTTTGAAAATCTCATAATTCTATTTGATTAAATCATTAACTTGAGCTTCTAACGCCTTGGCTTTTTTTTGCAAAGTTTCTATTATTAGCTTTATAATTACACCTGTTTTAAGCCGTGTTAGTGTTTGATATTATAAAAACTTGCATTAGCAACCTATTATTAGTATACATCTTCCTTTGATTTTTACAAGGAGCCACATCAAATCATCTAAAATGACACCGTGAGGATTACTAAGAATATTTATGACAAGAAAAGGCAAGATACAGACGCTTGAAACTTAAATGTCTGAACATCGAAGAGCTGATTATAAACACCAAACAACTATAGCTACAGTGATTTCCGTAGCACGCAGGGCAAAGAATATATTTGAGAATAGTTCTGATGTTATAAGAAAAAGAACATTTTTAAGTTATCTACTTCAGAACCCGACCTTATACGAAAAAAGCTATGTTTTACGATAGCTTCTCCCTTCAATTTAGTACTAAACTAGCCGACTGTCCTAACTGGCTCGCTTGGCAGGACAGCTTTCGAACTTTTGATTGGCTAATTTTCTTTCATTCCTC
>JBBABL010000018.1:0-8643 GCA_041657645.1 Minisyncoccota bacterium | reverse complement strand
GGTCTCTCGATAAAAAATATACATGCTCTCTTTGCATAAACAGAACTTTCCGACATAACCTTGATTGGCTAATTTTCTTTCATTCCTCATAATTTTTTATAATCTAATATTTTTATAAGTCATTATATATATTATATAGCTTTTTTAATAATTTCTACAATAGAAGCTATTTCTTTATTTGACTTTCTTAAATCCTTTAAAGTAAATATCCCCGATCCTAAAACTTCACCTTGATTACCACTTGGCGAAACCAAATTTTTATCGGTTGTAACTATATAATGTGGGATATAACTTATCGGGAAAGGATAACTCTTCCCGTTCCTATTTTTGATTGGATGCGAAGCAATAATTTTTCTATACCCAATTAATATACAACCATTAATATTTGCTCCCGCCTCTTCAAACATTTCTCTTTTAAGGGCTTTTTCTATGCTTTCTTTTTCTTCTATATGTCCCCCTGGAAGCTCCCACCCCCTCTTAGTTTTTGTCAAAACTATTTTTTGGTTATATTCCAATAAACCAAAAACAGCGGAACATAATCTTCTTGCTGGTAAATAATTTGACAAATAAAATTTCCACGATAAACTATTTTCCCATTCTCCACTAAGGCATTCTCTATCTTCATATTCTAATCCTTTCGAGTGAAAATATTTTATAGCACACGAAACATCTTTTTCATATTGTTTATTATGTAAAATTCCCCCTATTATCTTCAATCTTTCTCTTAAATTCTTTTTATTCACCGAAAAACTAATTCTAATTCTATCTCTTTTTTCAGTTCCATATGGCATTTCAGAAAGATCTTCATACTTGACCTCTTTAACCCAATTCAACTCGTTTAATTTATTAAGAGTTTTCTTTCCATTATGTTTGTAGGAAGGATATTGTATAGCATAAGCTCTTCCATGGCTGAAACAAAGAGTATGATCAACTAACCAGTTTCCTATTGTCTTATATGTATCAAAACCCTCAAGAGCAGCAGACATTATTACTGTACTTCCTGTAATTCTTGTAGCTGCTTCCAAGAAATACACTTTATATTCACTCGGAAACTCTTTTTTAACCATTACTCCTTGAAGAGAAAAAAATCCATATATGTCATACTTCTTCATAATGTCTTCAAGGTAATTATAACAACGATCGTAACCATTATAAAATCCAGCTAATTTTACTTTCGCATCTGGATGAGTCAACTTCTTATCGGTTTCTTTTTTAAAAGAAACAGGCAGTCTTAAAAAAATATTTCCTAGACGTAATATAGTATAAGTTACTTCTATCCCTTTTATAAATTCTGTAGCAATTAAATCTTTTATCCCTAAACTATTCAACTCTAAAATATTTTTCTTAAAATCTTTAGCATTTGATACAAACTTCATTCCGCAACCGCCAGATAAATTCAAAGGTTTTAAAACTACTGGAAACTGCATATGCTCTAAATCATTAAAAGGCATCCTATAGGTTTTTGGAGTGAGAATTTTATTTTTATATAAAATTTTTTGTGTTAAATCCTTATTGTTAAATATTTTAGCAGCCCTCAAGGATGGTCCTATAATCTGTGTATCCTTTAATTCTGAATGTATATTCTTTATAATATTTAATGCAGCTGAAATATTTTCAATGCCCCCTTTAACGGTTGCCCTTCCAAAAATAATAATTCCTTTTGTTTCTATATTTCGATCATATACTGCTTCAAAATCTGCGACAATCTCTTTTTTTGTTTTAGATTTAAAAAAACTCCCCTCTTCATTTATGTGAACAACTTCTAAGTTCGCCCTATTTGTTGCTTTCTTAAAATTATGATAATGTCTTTCACTTCCAAAAATATATATTCTATACTTTAACATATATAAACTATAATCCTAATTCAAATAAATTCTTTTTAAAATTTGCAAAATCCATAAACAGAAAGCCTTTAACTCCTTCTCCCTTAGCAGCATTAATGTTTGCTTCCCTGTCATCAAAAAAAATTGTTTCAAACGGATTGATATTATTCTTTTTAATTATGTGCTCCCAAAAACCTTTTTCACACTTCCTGAATCCGATATCACTTGAAGCAAAACATCCATTAAATAGGCTTTTAAATTCCGTTCTTTCTTTTAAAAATTTTAAACGATGTTGCTCTTGATCGGTACACAAAAAACATTTTACTCCTTTTTTGTTTAATCTTTCAATTTCAGATAGCATATTTCTATCCAAATATTGAATCTCGAAATTAAATTGTTTAATAAAATATTCGTGGGCTCCTTTTTCCCATTTCATTTTCTTTAAGTATGGCTCTATTAGCTTTTTTACGTCAGCCTTTCCCACAAGAGCCTGCAGATATTCTTCGCTATGAAAAAATTTATCCAGAAAGGCGCTCGCTAACTTATACCCTCTATTTTCAAGCTCTTTACTGAAATAAAAAGGCAAATGAATAAGTACGCCGTCGATATCAAATAATATTACCATTATGATTTTAAAGAAGTTCTTTATAATTATCTTTTATCTTTTTAAAAACTTGCATATACTCATCTATTAATTTCTTATCATCTTCCCAGTTATAAAATGTAGGAAGAGATAGAGCAGAATCATTTACTAGTCTGGCTACAGGTAATTCCTCTAGGGAAGACTTTGTTTTTCTATAAATATTAGTAAATAAAACATTTCTATCGCTGTTATATAAAGGCTCTTCGGCTAAAATTTTTCCTGACGGTGCAGAAACATCCATTCCCTCCTTCTGTAAAGCTAATATTAATCTATCTCTGTCTATATTATACAATTTATCTTTTAAATACAACGGTTTAAAACCATACCAAGCCCCCATATCTATATAGTCTTCAATCACTGTAGGTTCTATATAATCTATTTCTTTTAATCTGTCTATAAAATAATTTAAACATTTATGTCTTCCTTCTTTTATTTGTTTAAATTTTACCAAAGAATGTTTTGCAACTATGGCATTAAATGGTGACATTCTTAATTTTAGTCCAAAACCTGTAGCCCAATATTTATTCAAAAGAGGATCTTTTATTTCTTCACGGCAACGATCTCTATAATGCCCTAGCAAAGTCGCTCTATTATATATATTTTCATTATTAGTAACTAATATTCCCCCTTCTCCTGCAAAAATTGCTTTATTTGTTTGAAGCGAAAAAACAGCAACATCCCCAAAAGTACCACAAAGACGTCCCTTATAACGGCTACCATGAGCGTGCGAACAATCTTCAATTAATTTTAAATTATGCCCTTTGACTATCTTAAGAATTTTATCCATATCTGCCGGATGACCCCATTGATGGACAACTGTTATGGCTTTTGTTTTCTCCGTCAACAATGACTCTATTTTGTCTGGATCTATACAACGTGTATTTCTATCAACATCACAAAGAATAATATTAGCTTTTAGCAAGAAAGCTGGACTCAAGGCCGCATGATATGTAAGTGCTGGACCAATTAATTCATCGCCCTCATCAAGTCCAATTGCAAAATACGATGCCAGTAAAGCGCTTGTTCCAGAATTAAAAGTTAATGCATATTTTACCTTATTGTCTAAAAAATCTTTAAAATTGTCTTCTAATTCTTTAATTGGTCCCGTGCATCCTTTTATCCCAATATCTTTATTCCTCTGACAAGCTAATTCTCTAAGCTCTTCCTCGTCTGCGTTTGGTGGCCATACCTCATGTGGCAATGGCTTCAAAATAGATGGATTATTAGTATGATACGCTAATTTGTATTTCATAATATTAATAAGAATTAATTATCTTCATTGTGGCAATATTATATTTTTCTAGCTCCGATATTTTCTTTCCATTCTTTAAAATATCTAAAATTTGTTTTTTATAAATCTCTGATTCTTCCTCACCCTCTATCTCTTTTATTATCTCATCTTCATTATTATACAGAGTTAACTTATTTTTAATGATAATAAGATAGCCCTTATCACCTACGATTTTAAATTTTTTTTCCTTAAAAGTATCTGCAACACTTATGAAACCATTCCCGACCAATCCGCTGTTGTATTTACATGAAAACATTACTGAATCGTCCGTATCATATTTCCAACACCTCTTATCTGCCCTAATCTTACTAACATTAATAATATCTGGATTTCCAAAAAACCAAATTATTATAAATATCATATGCCATCCTACATTAATCCAACATCCTCCACCTGCTTTTTTATCCCAATACCAAGATTCTCTCTCATCATTTAAACTATATTGATATTCAAAAAATAAAGGTTTTCCGATTAATCCAGAATCTATACACTTTTTAGCAAAAATATAGGCCTTCGTAAAAAATCTCTGTTGTGCTGTTCGAATCATTATTTTCCGCCCTTCTTCTAAAAATTCGTAAGTCGTGGACTCAGGAAGAGAAGAAGCAAAAGGTTTTTCCTTTAAAACAATATATTTTTTGTTTAAACAATTCAAAATTATCTCTGGATACACATTATTAGGTAAACATAAAATTAATAAATCCAAATCTTTTTCGTATTTTGATAGTAAATCTTTATAATTTGAGAATCCACTAATTTTATGTTCCTTTGATAATTTATTTATAAATGTTATGTCTTTGTCGCAAACAGCTAATAAATTTATCCTTCCTTCTTTTTGTAGTTTTAATGCTGCATCAAAATGGACAGCTCCTTGTTTCCCAAGTCCAATAATTGCAATATTTTTTTTAATCATATTTTACCTGTAATTAAAAACACCTCAAAAAGAGGTGCCCCGATTGGCTAGCTGATTATTTATTATTCGAATATTTCTGAACTTTTGATGCATTCTCAATGGCTCCCTTGCCCTGTCTAGTCCCCCCTGGTGGCAATAGACACAAGGCTTAAATTTATTATATTTTTAGTATAGCATAATGCATACCGGTCGCATAGTTTCTAATAAAATCAAAACTAAAAATCTTCATATTTGACTTCTTCCTTCTCATTATAGGCAGGGCTGTGTGTAAGAAATAATTTCATAATTCCATTTTTTGCTTTATAATCATAATCTGTATTCCTAGGAACAATTATTACATCTTTCTTTTTGACAGAAATCGTCTTGTCTTTTATCATAAATTCTCCTCTTCCATCAACGACAAAATAAATTCTATCAGATTTTTTGCTTTTTACTCTTCCGTGATTTCCTGTTACTTCAAAATAAGCAGCGCTTGCTCTAGGAAAATCAGCGGAAGAATTATAAGACCATCCTTTCAACCCCTTCCATCCAAATTTTAATGTTTTATTAAATTCAAATTTCATAATATAAAATATAAAAACACCTCAAAAAGAGATGTTTTTATTATTTAACAAATTATTCATTACCCCTTGACCCTTCTCGGTCTCTCGATAAAAAATATACATGCTCCGGTGGTAGGATTCGAACCTACAACCTATTGCTTAACAGGCAACCGCGCTACCATTGCGCCACACCGGAATGTTCTTTATATATACATTAATTTATATCTTTTTTCAACCCTTATTAAAGCAAAAAAGGAAGACGATATTTTTAATGATTTTAAATTTTTCTTCAACTTAAATGGATTACATATAAAATTCAATAAAAACATTTCTTGTCTTCCTTTGATTATTTCAGAAACAATCACCCATTTTTTAAGTGTTTTTTCAACTTCCTGTACATACCATTCATTAAATCCAGGGATGTCTTCAAGATTTTTAGCTGTAAGAATTTCTTCAGCAGTAAGATTCATTTCAAGAGCATCTTCTAAGGGAATATTAATCATTCCTTCTTTAATATCCTTTTCGATGTCGAATAAAGAATCTATTTTTGTAAGAATACCTAAACAAATCGGATTAATTTCTTCTTTAGTGCCATTAACTTTTGCAAGCATCGTTAATGCAGCCTTATCTTGAAGGGCCATATTCTCAAACAACTCTTTTCTTTTTACAAGCTTCCCTCTGTTATGATACTCCGTTTCCATTGCTAAAAAAAGATCTCTAATTTCTTGGTTTAAATCTATTTTCTTTTTAGCTAAAAGATTGAGAGTATAAAAAAACAAGGTGTCCTCAGGTAAATAGGAACAAGCATTACCATTCAATATTGATTTCTTTTGATCAATATATGAATCAATACTGTATCCTTCTGGAACATTTTCTTCTCCATCGATGATCCTAAACCATCCATAAAGCAAAATTATTGCCTTATACTTCAAAGGAAGAATAAAGAAAACAAAAATTGTAAATAAATAAAAAAGAACTTTTGGAAAACCCTTTCTCATCCCCCTTTTAAATCTGATAGAAACAAAAAGGCCATAAGCCTTAAATCTAACAATCATTTCTCACTCCCAAAACACATTTTTCAATGTTCTAAATAGAATATAACACAAAAACAAAAAATGTCTAGTACCCTTCCAGTGGTACTACAGCCTGCTCCATCTTTTTTTCAACCCTTATTAAAGGTAATTATCGATTATTATTTTAATGTGTAATATGAATTTTTACCTTTTCCCTTTCTTTCAATTAGATTAAAATCTATTAATTTCTTAAAATCAATATATCTAGTTGGTCTTGCTCTCTTCGTAAGTTTAGCATAATCACTATCTTTCATAGTTCCATTCTTTTTAATATATTCTATTATTATCTTATGATAATCTTCTAATCTTCCTATATCCTTTAGCTCAAACTTATTTAATTCTCCAGTTACTCTTAATAATTCATCAATTATTCCATCTGTAAAATATTCTAACCAAGAAGTAAAATCAATATCTTTAATTTCATAATAATTTCCATATAGCCCAACATTTTCAAAATATTTAGTTATATTATTATTGTAATAATTTTCAAAACTAAATAGATTAAAAGTATTTAATCCCATATTGTAAAGTAATTTTTTTGTTATTAAGCGAGAAGTTCTTCCATTTCCATCAACAAAAGGATGGATTATTACAAGTTGCTTATGAAAAATACCTGCTAAGATTAAAGGATCCACCACCTCCTTACTATTATTGACGTATTTAATTAGTTCGTCCATCATCTCAGGAACATCCTGATAATCAGGTGGTAAATATATTACTTTTCTAGTTTTTGGATTATTTACAAATACTGCTTCTTGGCGAATTTTACCTGAATTAAATTTATTAATAAGCCCATCTGTAACCATTTTTTGAACCCCGGTGATAAGATTAAGATTAAATATTTTTTCAGGATGATTATTTATAAAAACAAGGGCATTATTATAATTTAAAACTTCTTTTTCCGTGTCACGTATTTCTTTTGGAGAGCTCTTAATTAATCTTTTTACTTCAGTAAGAGGCAATGGATTACCTTCAATGCTTGTTGATGAATATGCTGAAACTTCTCTAGCTCTTTTCTCAAACTCAAAAAGAACAACATCAGAAAATTGTCTCCCATTTAACTTTTCAACTAACTCAGCAATACGCTTAATATTAGCTAAAAGCCTTGCAGTTATTGTATATTTTGGATTAAACATATTCGTCTATAGACATATATTAGACGAATACTAGACGAATGTCAAGACAGTTTAGTACCCTTCCAACTTCTTCAAATCTTTATGTGTCCTTATCTTCTCAATGGCTTTGGCTTCAATCTGCCTTATTCTCTCACGAGTAACATTAAATTCTTGACCAACTTCTTCTAAGGTATGGGTGACTCCATCATCAAGTCCAAATCTCATAGCAATAATCTTCCTTTCCCTATCGGCAAGATCATCAAAGATATGATCTAAATGCTCTCTCAATAATGTTCTTCCTGCTTGAGATGCTGGCGATTCAATTTTATCATCTTTAATAAACTCTCCCAAAACACTATCCTTTTCATCTTCTCCCACTGGAGTCTCAAGGGAAATAGCTTTTTGTGAAATTTTTCCTAAATGACGGACCTTTTCTACTTCAATTCCCATTTCTGCAGCAACTTCTTCGTCTAATGCTTCTCTATCTAATTCTTGTAAAAGTTTTCTTTTAGCTTGAGTATATTTAGTCAAAGTTTCAATCATGTGAACAGGGATTCTAATCGTTCTAGCCTGATCAGCCAAAGCACGTGTAATCGTCTGTCTTATCCACCATGTAGCATATGTTGAGAATTTGTACCCCTTCCTCCAATCAAACTTCTCTACGGCCCTAAATAGGCCTAAATTACCCTCTTGTACAAGGTCAAGGAGGGTTAAATTAGGTGACCTTCCGATGTATTTCTTAGCAATAGAAACAACCAATCTTAAATTAGCTTCTGCCAACCTTCTTTTAGCATCTTCGTCACCTTCTTCTATCCTTTTAGCAAGATCTTTTTCGTCTTTAGCGGTAATAGCATCAATCTTTCCGATTTCCTTTAAGTAGGACTGAACAGAATCTATTCTTCCAGTTGAAGCCCTTCTTTTCTTCTTTGTTGTCGCCCCAGCATCTAAGTATCCTCTTGATTCTTTAATTTCTATTCCTAGCTGTTCAAGTTTTTCGAACATTGAATCAAGTTCCTTTATATTCTCTTCAATATTAGGAAAAAATATTAAAATCTCACCAAAAGTAATAAATCCTCTTGTTCTTCCCTTCTTTACTAATTCATCTAATCTTTCTGGAGTAATAACAGAAACAACTTTTTTCTTTCTTTTAACTGTTACCTTCTTTACAGACTTAACTACTTTCTTAACAGGCTTTTTAACAACCTTTTTTTTAGGAGCTTCTTTTTTAGTTTTTTTCATCATCTTT
>JBBABL010000017.1:3062-11321 GCA_041657645.1 Minisyncoccota bacterium | reverse complement strand
CCATAAAAACAATTACCCCAAATATTAAGATAACAAAACTAGGAAGGGGCCTTCCTCAAGGAGGAGAAGTAGAATTTGCTGACGCAGAAACATTAGTTAATGCCCTAGAAGGAAGAAAATAAAAAATGGTGACTTAGCACCATTTTTTTTATTTATTTAGTTTCTTTTATAGATACTCTCATAAAAGGTTGACGATGACCTTTTTTCTTTTTATATCGAGTCTTTGAATGATAGCGAAAAACAATCACTTTTTTAGATTTTCCCAATTCTTCACATTTTGCAGAAATTTTCATACCAGAGACATAAGGTTGACCAACTTTTATATCTCCTTTATCATCAACAAAAAGAAGGACTTTATCAAAAACCATTTCTTCTCCTTCTTTAATCCCTTTTATTTTTTCTATCTTTATTTTTTGTTTAGGAGAAATAAGATATTGTTTTCCTCCTGTTTCAATAACTGCAAGCATAAATTTAAAATTAAAATTAACTCAATAATCTTTTAGAGATTAAAAACATAAACTTGAACACTAATTAAAAGAACCAAAACAGCAATTCCTATATTAGCAAAAAAAAGCAGCCAACTCAAGTTTTTCTCATGAAATTTACTATTATCTTGAAACAACTGAGAAAGCCAAAAATTAATCCCAATAAAAATCATTCCTAAGATAGGAACCACCCAAAGTAAATTTCGATTACCTAAAAAATTAATACCAAAGTCATTTGAGCGAAAAATTACTGGAAAATTAGGTGCTGCTTTTTCAAATACCAACCAACTTAAAAGAAAAGAAATTAATATACATCCTCCAATAAAAAACCAAACTTTTTTTAATATTTTTTCTAATTTTATCATTTTTTCTTCTGTGCCCCACTTAAGATTCAGTTGGAACCAGCTTATCAAAGAACTGCAAGAATGGCAACAGTTACAAGTAGCCTTTTTAAATTTAAATGAATAGATTTGTTGTATTTTAATCTAATTATTGGAGGAAAAATAGTGGGGTAAATTTGCGCTCTAATACAAATATAGATTTTCCTCTTCAACAAAAAAATAAAGATTCGCTAAAATAAAAATTTAATTTTAAAACTTCAAGATTGAACATATAATCAATCTGATAAACTAATAGAAGTACGTAAGAATTTAGCAATGAAAGATTAGAAATAATTAAAATAATAATCAGATCAGTCCTGGACGCAACGCACCGAACTACCGTAGGCCCGCTCACTAATGTCCACGAACGCAGAGCCATCGTCGAAGCTCAGGTCTTGAGCAAAAATACCATTAACTGACGATGAACAATAGTAACCGTAATCACCTACAGCATAGACCAACCCATCATTGAAGTCCCTGTAACCATCTGCTGTTAACTTTAATACACTATTAAAAGCTCCAGCCCTGTCATTGGTTGGAAACTTTAGACGTTCATTCTCCCACTCTGTTTCAGTAGGTATTCTCCATCCTTCTGGGCATGGGTTATTAACACCATTAACTCCTTGCCAAAGGTTGTCGTTTTGGGGATCACGCCAATCATAAGGATAACTCATTCCATAAATAAAGTTTGAATGGCCCGGATCATCGGTAGTTGAAAGAGTTTCGGTTGTTCCGCTAGTGCGAGTCTGATGACCATCATCTAACCTACCCCACTGAAAAAGGTCACCATAGGCATCAGAATCATTATAAGCTGTAGCCACTCGAAGAGCTCCTAAGTTTCTATCTAACCAACATTTACCTGTGCTGCTTAAAACTGTACCATAGGTTTCAGAAGAGCCTTTGTAGGTAAAAGTGACAGAATCGCCACAGATAAATGGAGGAACTGTAGTTGTAGTAGTAGTTGTAATAGCTGAGATAACTACTTCCTCTGTTCTAACCGGAACAATCAATCCTGTAGTGTTATCAATATCAGCAGTGGTTTCTATTCTTTTATAAATCTGACCTGAAACTGCTTCTGAATAAATAGTAACACTCTCACCTGTGTTAGAAACAATAACAGAAACATCATTTTCATTGTTGATACTTAAATTGTATTCTCCAGAAAAATCCTTGTTTCTTTCTAGTTTTATTAAAGCATCTTGAATCCCTGAATAAGCAGCATAATAAGCAATCATACCCTTTTGATTAGCATCTATATTTTTAATACTCCAAAAGGTTACAACTGCTGTTGATAAACTGATAACAAAAACAAGAGAGCCAAGGGAGATAACTGTAATTAATGCAGCAACTCCACGTAATGAATCTTTTTTAATTAACATAGATTTATTTGAATTTATTGCGGTTAATATATTGTAGCACAAAATAATCGAAATAGTAATTAGAAGAAAAATAGTGGGGTAAATTTGCGTCTAAAGTTTAACTAGCTCCCTTGTATATCTTCTAACTGAATAATTTCAAAAATATCTACAGAAATAGTTTATATATTCTCTAACCTTTGCAGTTTTACAAAAAAGGAACGGCGAGCTCTTCTTTTAACATCGCATAATCCATCAATTGACATTGACAAGCTGCCTTTGAAGAATACATTTTCTATCTTTTTATTAAAGATTTTAGTATTTTCAATAGCGCTTTTATAATCTCCATCATTCGCAATAAGAATAGCCACATCGTATTTGTTGAGAGCTGCCATTGCCACCATATCACAACTTAATTGAGTATCCAGATTCTTCTCTTGAAGGTTGCCTTTTGATCCTTTTAAATAACCAAATTTGACTGAAACACTGGGAAGTTTTTGTATCCTCTCATAATACTTTTGTGCCATATTATATTTTCTTTGTTCTTCTACGCTTCCATTAAGAAGGTATGATGGAGGGCGTACACAATAAAATCCCGTATAAACTAACTTTCTATTTCCTGCTAATTTTTCAGCAAGTAATAGCGGATCATATAAACAGACCCACTCTTTGTCAATCTTTCTTAAATTGAGGAGATGGTGAAAAACATTACTGTTATCTATAAAAACAGCAACTTGTTTTGGGTTTTTTGAATTCATTATATGGAATTGATATAAATGTTTATTAATATATAGAATATAATTTTTAGATATAAAAAACAAGGACTCCGAAGAGTCCTCGTTACTTACCGTAGCCGAAGCAAACGATAAGGATTTGTTACCTATATTATATGCCCACGATTTATTTTGTCAAGTACTTGTTTTTTATTCAAAATTCACTCAAAATCAATCTATTAAGGAACTGCAAGAATGGCAATAGCTGCAGATAGTCTTTTTAAGTTTAAATAAGTAGATTGGTTTTAAGAAAATATTGGCTGACCCCGGATGTAGTAAGATTTTATCCGAAATGTTGATAAATTAGTAATTATATACAGCAAACTCCATTTTTGATAGTGATCTATAATTAATACAGCTGTAGCTAGATAATTTTATTTAATTCTTTTTATTTTAAATCCTATCTTTATTGTTTGCCTCACGCTCGTTTATCTTTTCAACATTATAAAACGGCACTAAGAAGCTATCTTTTTTAAAGATATTGCCCCCTTCTAAATTATTTACCATCTTAAACAAAAACTGCCCATTGGGACATGTGCTTCTTATCACGTAGGGGCTTTCCAAATATCTATTCTGTTGTTGATTGAGCGGATACATTTGATTCATTTTGTCCATTTATTTTCACTTTCCTCCAGCCCTTATCAAGAGGCATTAAATTACCTCTAAATTGAATATCTAAGGTCCTTTGAACCAATATCCTGCTTTTCATAAAATATTCTGATGCAGTTCTTATGCTCTCCATAAATCCATATTTTAATTCAACCTCTACCTCGGGTAACTGAACATTTAGTTGTTGATTAAAATAATTCTGGAGTATTTGAATTCCAACCTGCTGATTTATTTGTGGTGGAATATTTATTGGGGGAGGTGATTGTAAAAACGGACTTGCTTGCGGATTTTTTAAATACTCTGCTAGGGGATCAAATGGAATTCTCGTTTGAATTTCTTTTTCAAAACCTTCATGATATTATCAGGATCTCTCCCTCCAGGAATGGGAAATTGGAGTAATTCATATTCCTCTCTTTTTTCGAGGGTTTCGCCTTGCAATTCCTGAACAACGCGGTCTATGCCATAACTTCTCATCATTTCACTTCGAATGGTGGCATTGGGATAGGAGAGGATATAGTTGGCGTCATAATTTCCAGCAATTACCTTTTTGGGAAATTGGATCCCTCTAAGAAAGTATAGCTTACGTCCGTTTTTGACTCCCTCTTCTGGCCTCAGGCTCTTTCCCTTTAACCATGAACGTACATTCCGTTGATCATCATACAATTGGTAATGCCATTCTCCCATAAAGGTAACCTCCAGTCTTTTAATTTCTTTTAGATTCAGGTGCAAACCATATCTTCCGCTGTACATGGATAGACTTTTATCCAGACATATCTTGGCCATCAGGGAGCCATCCTTATTGAATATCTGGATATTTTTGTTTCCTTTGCCCAGGTTGTACATCAATTTACCGTTTTTCCAGTAGACAATCTCACGGGACATACTGCCTCCTGAAGAATATCTTTCCAAAATATGATTCTTGCAGACTTCACGTAAAAACAATCCCTTCCATTTTATTTTCCAATCCCTTTCGTAATACTCCTCCTTCCTTAGCTTCCCCCTATAGTAAGTTTTGCGAAATTCACCGAAAACAGTGTGTGTTTTTCTGTTGTGATTCTGCTCCATACTTTCAATTAATTCACCAGCACATACGGTGTACTTTTCTTTTTTACCAGGAGAATTATGAGAATGAGTTTCCTTAATAACTATTTCGCCATTCGTCACATGTGAATAAAAATTACGGTTCCATCCTGCCTGACCAGAATATAAATACATAACTTCCTCCTTGTTTTTGCAATATTGGGTGGATGTCTTTGAAAGTCATCCACCCTCTTGCTCTTTAGTCTTAATCTCTTACCCAACGAGCCTTTTCTTCATCATATTCCCGCTGTGAGCGGATATAATAAATTCCTGTGGGAAGATGAAGATCGTTGTGATCTGGGTGCTTAATGGTGGTTCCTTTTTCGGTCTTAAGAATCTTGTGGAAATTGTTCAGCCTCAGATTCTGATGATCAATCCAGACAAATTCATTTTCCACATCTACCAGAACGGCACTATCAGGATCTGCTAATTCATGTTTATGTCCGGTCTCCTCACCCTCTGCAACTATAGTAGTTCTTCTGCCTTCTGACAATACTCTCTTAAGTCCTTCTAAGTCCTTAATCTTCTGGAGAATAAACATTAATTCCCCCTGTCTGTAAGCCTTCATTTTTGATCTCCTTTCTTTTAAAAATTCTTAAATTAAGAAATAATTTTAGTATTCACTGGGCAGCAATATAACTTTATACTCACTATCATCGATACAATACAACTGCAAACTCCCTTTTGGAAAATCGGTAAAAGGAATCTGCTGTCTTACCAAAACTGGTCGGCCTGTATCCTGGCGCATTTCAACAATTGCCTTGCCTTGCGCTGAAGTTATGGTCCATATCTGAAAAGGAATACATTTGATGCGTTTCGTCATTTGGTAAGAAACAATAATGTCTATCAACCAATAAGCCTGGTATTGATCAGCCATAGCTTTTACCCCATCAGTAAAAACACAAGTTCTTATTAAATGGGAATAATAGTGTTCGGTGCCAATAAAATGATTGAAACTATCATTCAGATTTGTTAATGAGCCTTTCATTATCAAATTCCTCCTTTCTTATAGTTATTTAGTTTTCAAGGTTCTATATTAATTGTCTCAATTGTGGTTGTTAAAAAAAGATAAACAGAAAATAGTTAAAAGACCATTTGGACTATCTTTTTTAAATCGTCCATTCTGCTATCTTAAAGAAAGTCATTTTTTATTGATTAAGGCTGACTATTGCAGAAGTCTAACCTATTACTTTCTGGGCAAATAAATTTAATTAATTAAAACGCTATTTAGAATCGGCTCATAAACTGGCTAATTTGCACATCTACGCAAATCAATTTTTATTACCAATATGTTGGAAGATAATAATATAACCTTCTTTGCCCAGACTAATTTTAGGAATGAAATTAGAAGATTTGGAATTAAGAGAAACGACAGAAGATACCATATGTACCTGATCGGGAAAACAGGAATGGGTAAATCCACCCTGATTTATAATATGATCTTTTCGGATCTAAAAAATAAAGAAGGTTTATGCCTGCTAGATCCGCACGGAGATTTAGTGGAAAAGGTGCTACAAGCCTCTCTTGCCTATCGCAAAGAGGATCTGATTTATTTCAATCCTCAAGACCAGGACAGAACACTTGGTTTTAATCCCCTTGAGATAACAGATCCCTCCCAGTCACATCTAATCGTCTCTGCTTTAATCAGTGTCTTTAAAAAAATCTGGTTTGACTCCTGGGGACCTCGATTGGAGTATATTTTAAGAAATTCTTTACTAACCTTAACTGAGTTCCCAAATTCTACATTATTTCATCTACATAAACTTCTATCTGAGGAAAAATTTCGAAAGATGGTTATATACAGAGTAAAAGACGAACTTTTGAAGAATTTCTGGATGAATGAATTTGACAAATATTCTGAACGTTTTCGCCAGGAGGCCATTGCCCCTATTCAGAATAAGATAGGCCAGTTTCTGGCTAATAATATTATTAGAAAAATAATTACTCAACCCAAAAGCAGTTTTGATTTACGGGATATTATGGATCATGGGAAAATCCTGCTGGTCAATCTTTCTAAAGGTAAAATAGGAGAAGATGCAGCTTCTTTACTGGGAGCCATGTTAACAGCCAAAATTGGATTGACTGCACTAAACAGACAAGATATGTCGGAAACAAAAAGAAAGGATTTCTATCTTTATGTGGATGAGTTTCAAAGTTTTGCCACTAGTTCATTTATTGATATTCTTTCTGAAGCAAGAAAGTACCGGTTAAACCTTATACTAAGTAATCAATACTTAGGTCAAATGGATGAAAGAATAAGAATGGCAATTTTAGGGAATGTAGGAACTCTAATTTCCTTTAGGATAGGGGCAGAAGACGCCAAATACCTGACCCAGGAGTTTTATCCGGTATTCAGCCAGGATCATCTGGTTAATCTGCCAGCTTACAATATTTATCTTAAATTGATGATAGACGGAAAAACATCCCAGCCTTTTAGTGCTGAGACATTACCTCCAATCAATTATTTATAAATAGAACTAACAGAAAAGTGAATTCTCTAAAAAAGAAATTGAATTTGATTCAATTCTTATAATACATTCTCTTGTACTCTATATGCTTTTTTAAAATCTCAATGATTCCTTTTAAATTTCTTTCACTATTTTCTTTATAAAGACTAAAACTATAAAATTCTGAATGATTAGTCTTAGTTGATTTTATCATGCCAATGACCCTTGCGATAGAACTCAGAAGTTCTTCTACTTGTACTCCTTTAATTGGATAGGATTTGTAAAAATCCTTGATATTATAAGCAACAATCTTATCTTGGTGAGCTAAAATTTTATTTCTCCACTTTTTAAAATTATCTAAAATAGGCTTTTGGTTTTCAATTTCTCTTCTTATTTTTTCCTTATCTTCTCCTTCAGGGATAAATTTTAGTAAAAATGGTATCGAAACAACGTCTTTTTTACATCCTTTAGATTCTTCAAAAAGTTTTGGAATTCCTAGCAGCCAATTTAATTGCACACTAGTTGTAGTTATTCCCCAAAAATATTTATATCTATTATATATTTGATTATGATTTGAGTTTTGTAAATTTTTCCAAAGGTAAAACGCATTGTATATGTTGCTAATATTTTTTACTATTTTATCAATATAAAAATCAAAATCCTCATTTTTCATAATCTATTAAACCTTATATATTGCTAATAATTAGGTACATTCTTGTTAAAATAGTAATTTCTAATAACCCAAGACTTAAATTAAACAAGATTAAACAATAAAATTTTCTCGGAAATTACTGCAAGCATTTGTTATTATACTTGCTTCGTTGTCATTTAACGGTTCTCTTTTATATTGATATGGCATAAATTATAGTTCTTTCCATAGTAAATTCACTAATGAATTATCTCTTTCATAAGAATTTCAATCCACTCCATAAGCTCTTTCTTTGCTATTTCTTTGTTTATTTGCTCAGCAGTAAATGTATTTCTAGAGCTGGAATGACCACCATGGCCAGGACCTATGGTAGATTCGTGACTCCATATAATTTTTTTATTAGAATCACAAATAAACATTATATGTGGCAAATCACGAGAGGTGTCATGATAACGGCTTAAATATTTTTCATTTGTTGTAT